>JBBRWC010000221.1:0-1528 GCA_038246255.1 Planctomycetota bacterium | reverse complement strand
CGGGCCTGGCCGGTGCGCAGCTCCTCGGTCAACCGGGCACGTTCACGCTGCAGGCGGCCTTGCCACCAAGGATCTGTCTCCTGAAGAATCGCGCGTTGAACGCGCCGGGCGGTCACTTCGTTGCCGCGGTTCAGAAGCTGATCCACAACGATGCTGCGGCGGAGGGCGGGCTGGAAGTTCTCATCGCGCTTGAGCGATTCCTCATACCACCGGCCCGCCTCTTCGAGATAGTTGAGGCTGTCCCAGAGCGCGCCGAGGTTGTAGAACGGCAGCGGGTCGCGGGGCGAAACCTCCGCGGCGATGGTGAAGGCCTCGGCGGCCTTGTTGTTCTCCTTGCGCTTCATGAGCAGCCGGCCCATGTTGTTCCACGCCGCGGGCGTCTCGCGATGAAGCCGCACGGCCTCGAGATACTTGTCCTCCGCGTCGTCGTTATAGCCGCGGGCTTCCAGCCGCTGGGCAGCGCGAACCAGGTCCATCGCCTTGCCGCGGTTGACGGCTTCAAGAGCAGGGTCGGGCAGATCGGTCGGTGCTCGATACTGCCGGCACCCCGACAGCGCAGCGCAGATGCAGATGCCGGCGGCGGTGAGCGAGAGGGCGCGCCGCCAACGGTCGGTGCGCGGATTCAAACAGCGGCGGCTCGTCATTTCCTCGTCTCCCATCGGACAAACTCAACATCCATGCTCCAGCCGCCGTTGCGTGCGCTTGCCAGCGCGGCATCGGGGCGGAGCGCCACCATCGAGATCTCCACGCCGCGGGTTTCGCCCGACGATTGCACGTTGACGAGCCACTGCATCAGGGCCTTGGGGTCCTGGCCGGTGACGCGGGCGGTGTACTTCTTCTGGGCAACGCCCGGGACCGCGATACCCGTCGCTTCCGACTCCGGCACGACGAGCGCGCGGCCGGTCGCGTCCTGCGTCACGCCCGCGGCGGTGGCGAGTTCCTCGATCGCCTTGCCCACACGCGGGTCGGAGACCAGCCCGCGGCTGGCCTGCTTGTCCCGCAGGTCCTGAACCTTGGCAACCGAAGCAAGGACCTGGCGGGACTTGGTGCGCTCCGCTTCGACCCTGCCCAGCGTCGCGGCCCGCGCAAAGTAACCTGAACCAGCGTAGATGATCGCGGCAAGCAGCATCAATCCCGCGACCATCACGAGGCCGCGCGGCCGGTTGGCACGCTCCGCTGTCGCCGCCGCCATGGCAAGCTCGATGCGTGCCTGGTCCTCGCGCATCGCCGGAGACGTGCCAGTGGGTGTCTCACCGTTCATGGCCTGCCTCCGGTCGCGGGTTCGGTGGGCCAGGTCCCGACGAGGACATACAGGCGCTCTTCGCCGCCGATCTGCGGGGTCGATCCTCGCCACGGAATCCCGCCCTGAGTAGCGGTAAGTCGCTCAAAGATGGCGGGACCGGTTTCGTTGTCGGGCACAACAAGCCGGACAGAGCCCGCCGCGGCGTTGATGGTCATCTCTTTGATGCGGGTGTTCTCTGCGCCGTCGATCGCGCGAAGCACACGGGCCACTTCCTGCAGAATCGGG
>JBBRWC010000220.1:0-1564 GCA_038246255.1 Planctomycetota bacterium | reverse complement strand
CAGCGACGGCCAATCTGCAACCTGCACGGCGCGGACCTGGACGCGTCCCTCCCGGTCCACCACGTAGACCTTCGGCTGCGTCGCTGCATCGAGGATGGCCTGGCGCGGCACCGAGATTGCGGCCTCCAGGACGTCGACAACGATCGTGATATCCACGGACCGGCCCAAAGGGATGTCCAGGGCTTCGTTGGGGACAAACTTGACGAGACGTCCGCCGGTGGCGGCGTCCACGCGCGGCGATATTTCGAGGAGCCGCGCTCCGAAGACACGGTCCGATCCCGACAGGGCGGCGCGTGCGGACATGCCGGGCTGCAGGACATCGGCATAGGCTTCATCAACATCCGCCTGAAGTTCGATGCGTCCTACCGAGCCAAGCTGGAAGAGGGTCGTCTCCGCCGAAATGACCTGTCCATTGTCAATCGGCCGTACAAGGACGATCCCCGCCATCGGCGCCCGGATTGTGAACTCATTGTTGCGGGCGGCGATGGACGCCCTTTCGGCCGTCGCGGCTTCCAGGTCCGCCTCGGCCACCTGAAGGACGGCGCGCGCCTCATCGAGCGCCGCTTGCGAAGCTACCCCCCGTTCCGTGAGCGTGCGAGTCCGGTTGAAGACCAGCTTCGCCCGGTTCACTTCGGCCTTCGCTGCGCGTTCACGCGCGATGAAGGCCTCTGCCTCGGCCCGCTCAGACGAGGAGCGGATAGTTGCCAGCGCGTCGCCGGCCTCTACGCGGTCTCCATCGTCGCGGAATACATCGACAACCTGCCCGGGGTTTGGTGACCTTACATCGACAAGATTCTCCGGGCGGACGCGGCCCACAACGGAAAGTGTCTTCTCCAGCAGGCGGGGCTCCACCTGCAGGACGGGCACGTCCGGCGGTCGCATGAACCACCAGGCCGCCAGACCGGCAACCGCCGCGACAATGATCGCGCCCGCGAGCAGGCGTTGCCGCCGCGTCTTCACCGCGAGCACATCGCTCGCCGGTTCAGGAGGGCCGGGCGCTGGCAGCACGACCGGCTTTTCGGAGCCCGCTTCGTCCGTCATGGGAGGCGACTTGCAGAGCGCTGGCGCATTTGGACATGGCCCCGGCAGGAAAGTTCGGCGCAGCGATCGCTGCGCCCAGCGCGGCGGCGCTGCACGCGAGCTTTAGCACTCATTCTCCGATCCAATAGGACTCTTCGCTTGGTGCGCGAACCCAAGGCCGGTGCCGCTCTGCCCGCGGCGCCCGCGAACCCGCCGGGCGAGCGCTCTCTCTAGGTAAATTCCGCAGGCCGCTTGAGCGGCTTCACCCGCCCATATCAGACCCGCAGACTGCCGCATCGGCTTCATCGCGAGAAGACCTTGTGGACGCGTTTCCATGCAGGGTCGCTGCGCGGCATTTAGGGCGGATTGAGCAAGGCAAACTCCGCCATCGCGAAACACGGCGCCCCGCATGCCGGATTCCGGCCTGCGGCCTCTATCCGACCCAGGAGTCGCGAAGTGGCTCGATACTTGATACTCCGCCAGTTCAGCGCACAAGCCGCAGTTCGATCCGCTTCAACTCGCGCAGAAGGGCGAGATGGTTCAT
>JBBRWC010000219.1:0-1626 GCA_038246255.1 Planctomycetota bacterium | reverse complement strand
TGGACGGACCACCGGACGACCCGGACGACTTCGCCCGGCGATGGGACGGCATCGGCCCAACCGCCGCAGGCTGGCCGCAGATCGAGCGCGCGGCCCGCGCGGCGGGCTGGTACGGCTCTGTGGCGCACGATTTCGGGCCGGTGCTGGCGCAGTTGCGCCAGCAAGCGGAGGCGGCGGCGAGTGCGGGTCGCTTCGGCAATTTGCGCCTTCGGACGGTTGCCGATGCAGAGCATGCGCCGCCGCGCGATTACCTGGCAAAGCCGCTACTCGCCCGCGGCGAGTTTTCCGTCTGGTGGGGCGCGCCGAAGACCGGCAAGAGCTTCCTCGTATTATCTGCCGCCTGGCACATCGCGATGGGCCGCGACTTCTTCGGATTCAAGGTGAGGCGCCCGGCTCGCGTGCTCTACGTCGCCGCGGAGGGCGAAGGCGGGTTCAACGGTCGCGTGCAGGCGCTCCGGCGCGAAATCGGCGACCCCGGCGACTATTTCTGCTTCATCGCCCAGCCGGTCAGCGTTGGACCGCCCGGCGCTGATCTGCCGGCACTGATCGATGCCGCGCGCGCGGTGCGGGCCGAATTGGTCGTGCTGGACACAGTGGCCCGGGTCTTCGGCGAAGGCGACGAAAACACGGCGCAGGACATGGGCGGGTTCGTCTCGGCCTGCGACCGGCTCCGGGACGCGACCGGAGCGCATGTGCTGGCGATCCATCACGGCCGGAAGGACAAGGGCGACCTCCGCGGGTCAAGCGCCCTGTCCGGAGCGGCGGACCTGATCGTGAAAATCGAGAAGGGGCAGGGGCAAGACCCCAGCACCGCGACCATCGAGGCGGCGAAGGACGATGCCGATGGTCGCAGCCTGGCCTTCAGGCTTCGGCGGTCGTTCCTGGGTATGGACGCGGACGGCGACCCTATCGAGACCTGTCTCGCGGAGCAGGCTACGGCGCCCGCGAAATCGGAGAGCGGGTTGCCGAAGGCGGCGGCGGCAGTCCTCGCCGTCATCGGCGATTTGCTCACCGCGGAGGGCGAGGCACCGGCCGGCCTGGACACCGGCGACGCGCTGGCGATCCGGGATTCTCGACTGCGCGCCGAGTGCGAGGCGCAGCATGTTTCAACAGCCGCCAAGCCGGACAGCCGGGCGCGGATGATTCGCGATGCACTCAACGCCCTGCGCGACGCGCGCCGCATCAGCATGCGCGGCGGGTGGATATGGCAGCAGGCCGTGGACGTTCCGCCTCGGCCGTGATCTGGCGCCGCACCTTTTGCAATTCGGGCAGGGGGTGGTGTTTCCGGACCCTGGACCGGAGCGGGGGTGCGGAGGGCGGATATCCCTTAGGGATATATCCGCTCCGTCCGCCCCATACCCCATGCGGATATCCGCGGATTATCCGCGGATATCCGGGGCTAGTGACGGCGACTGGCGGTGCAAAAATCCTTATGTCGGCTTGCAGCATCCTGCCCGCAGGCGTGCCCGCCCCTTTGCCGCGAGCGCCTTGCAGGCTGACGATAAGCAGGTGCCCGGCTTAATCGTCGAATGAGATTAAGCCCAATTGGGCGAGGGCTACGCCGGCGATCCAATGAATATGAGCGGCTCCCAGGAACGCCAGACCGCCGACGAAGCCGACCCAAGC
>JBBRWC010000218.1:0-1644 GCA_038246255.1 Planctomycetota bacterium | reverse complement strand
TCACGTGGCGGGCATAGCGCTCCGCCTGGGCATCGGTAAGGCGCGGCGCTTCCTTCACCCGCGCAGCGTTTCGAGGCGGCAGAGCGCCGAGTAGATGTCGAACGCGAGCGCGGTCGATTCGGAGACGGTCTTCTGGTTCACCAGCCTCATGCGCGGGCCCGGGCGCGCCCAGCTTGCGACGATGTAGCTTGAGTTCGACACGATCTGCTCCGACGCGCCGAGGATCATCGATGCCGCGGCAAACTGCTCGCAGAACGGCGTGCCGGGAAGCGCCTGGCGCAGCCGGTGCAGCAACTGCCTCACCAGAATCGCCGAGCCGCCGGTCGCGCCGTGGTCGAAGACCTGAAAGCGAAACGAGTCCTGCTCCAGCCGGATGCCAACCGGCGAGGAGCGCAGGTGGATGTCGATCACCATCTGGGCGTGGGCCGAAAGGTTCTCCCGCATCGGAGCCCCCGCGAGCATTCCCTGCGACGCGGTGCTGACGGCCACGGTGCGCTCGCTGACCTCGCCGACCACCACGCAGGCAACATCGGCCCGGGGCACCGCAAGGCGCGCGTCGCCGGCGCGCTCGAAAAGGAAATGCGAATCCTTGGAGTACAGCTCCCCCTGCACGATCAGCTCCTGCCGCGCAAACTCCTCCTCGGAGACGCGGAACGCGCGGAGTCCCTTCGCCGAGAGCACATCGACCCACCGCTGGGCCTCCGCCTCGCGATCCTCGCGGCGGACGATGCGGGGCGTCGGCGCCAGCAGGCGCTGGCGCGCTGTATAGACATCCAACTCCATCACGCGGGCAAACTCCGCCAGCGCGGCCTCGCCCGGCAGCTCGCGGTGCGTGCCAAGGACCACCAAGTGCCCGGGCTCGCGGCGGCGGTCGCCCACGGCCTCGCTCAGCGCGCCATAGGCCTCCAGGTTCGGAGCCGCGACGCCGATCGCGTCGGCCTCGCTGCGTGACTTTCGTTTCATGGCTGCCAACGGCTCGCCTCCGCGGAACGGACTCGGGAGAGCATGTGAACGCCACCCCCTTGAGCGGTCAACGCGCTTGTTGGGCGGATGGCGAGGTCCGATCCGTCTATCGCGAGCAGTTCCCGAATGACACGTCGCGATACGGAGGGCTGTAAGAGAGTAGCGTGGGCGTCCCGCCCGCGCCGCAAGAAGACGCGGCCACGTGGAACCCGAGATGCCGCCGGGGCGCGGGCTAGACGCCCACGATACCTTGGAGTGCGGCAGGAGTTCCGGGAGTTACTCTAGTCGTCCTGCACATAGAAACTCAGGCTTTCCAGTTCCAGCGACAAGTCCACATAGCGCACGTGAACGTCGGCGGGGACCTCCAGCCGCGTGGGCACGAAGTTCAGGAAGGCGTGGATCCCAAGCCCGACAAGGCGGTTGGCGATGTCCTGAACAACCTCGTCGGGCACCGCCAGCACGGCGATGTCCACGTGCTGCCCCTCAAGGCGCGTCTCCAGCTCCTCGACGTCATAGATCACGATGGACGATCGCGACCGCGCGCGGGCCGCCTCGGGGTTGACGTCGAATCCCCACAGCATCGTGAAGCCCTGCTTGAGGAAGCCCCTATAGGACAGCAGCGCCGACCCGAGGTTTCCGACCCCCACCAGCACCACGCGCACCTCGCGGTCCTTGCCCAGG
>JBBRWC010000217.1:0-1660 GCA_038246255.1 Planctomycetota bacterium | reverse complement strand
TGTCGCGCGCCAGGTTTACGCCGCCTGCCTCCGCGGGCCGGTTAGCTCGAACGTTAGGCAGTCAACCGAGGATTCAGCATGGCAAAGAGTCGCGAAGAGAAGCAACGACGGAAGGAGCTTGCTGCCGCCGCGCTCGAGAGGGCCCGAACCTTCTGCCGTAACGCGCGTCGAAAGGATCGGTGCCCTTGCGCGACGGGGAGGCGGACGTGCGCCACGGGGCGGCCGAATTCCCCCCTGGCGAGGCAAGCGGGCGCCGCGCGTCGTCGGCGGGTGCCAACGGGATTTCCGCATGGCCGGGAGCAGGCGCGGGCGGCGCGGGCGGCTCGCCGCGGACAGCCTCCCCCACGACGCGCGCGCCCCCATCGCGGCGCTCCACGCGCGCCTCGAAGCGCCACCCCTGCGGGTGGATGCGAAGCGGCAGCAAGCGTTGGTCACCGCCGAGGCGGAAGAGGAAGTCCGCGCGGGCCAAGCGGGGCACGGCCATCGCCGCTGTCGGACCGTCAAGGATCTGCCAGCGATGGTCCGCGCCGGTCGAGTAACTCGCCCAGGGTTCTTGTTGACGGGGCCGCGGCCGCAACCACATCAGATTCTCGATCGCGACAGGATCGCCGACCTGCCGTTGTTCGGCCTCGGTGAGGACTTGCCAGACACCCGAAGTTCCATCCTGTTGCGCTCTGCGCCGCAGACCGAAAAACCGCAGCTCACCACTTTGCGCCAACGTGCTTTCGTCAAGCGCATACCCCACTGCCAACCGGCCACCAGATAGGGCCTCCAGGGCGGGCGCGCGCGGTGCCGAGTCGGTCTGCACCAGGCGTTCCATCCGAGCGCCGAGCACCCGCCGCTGTTGCGCAAGGCTCGCCCCCGGCTCCGGCCCGGGCGCGACAGAATCGCTGACCGCAGCGCCGAAGTCGGCCGCAGGCAATAGGTTCATTCGATCGCCTTCGAGCAACAGGGCGAACGCGTGTTTGCACGGTCCCCACTTGTCGTGCGCTGGGCAACTGCACGCTGTGGTGAGTTGACCGCTCGCCGAGATCTGGCACTCCGTCTGGTACGTGAGCTTGCCCCGCACACGTCCACGCAGCGTGCCTTCCATCCAACTGACCGCCGAAACGCGCGCCTGTGACCAATAGGCGCGACCCAGTTGACACGCCTTCACCGCGAACACGTCGCCAAAGCGCCGCATGAGCACGACCGATGACGGGACAGTCGGCACCCTCTGGCTTTGATTTTTCGGACGCAACGGCTAGCCCGCCGCTTCAACTACTTGACGAACGCCTCGCCTTGCGACTACGCTCCGACTCGCTTGGCCCGCCACCGCTGCGCCGGAAGGCGAGGCGTCGGCGTCGGGCGAAACGACCGCTCGTCAGCGATTGGGAACCGCAGAAGGAAAGTTGCGCCAGATCCTGAGCGGGCTGGGGCTTGTGAAACTATGCTGTCACTCACACAGGTCCGCGGTGAAACTAGGTCCGCGGTGAAACTAGGTCCGCGGTGAAACCAGGTCCGCGGTGAAACGACCCGTCGAGCCTCCGGAATGAGCGTTTCAGTAAGGGCACAGACAGCATGGCACGCTACGGGCGCCGCGAGACGCCCAGCACGCATCCCGCGTGGCTGCGGGGTGGGCCGGGTACCGCTCGGTCATGCGCTTGGAGTTCCTATCCCC
>JBBRWC010000216.1:0-1757 GCA_038246255.1 Planctomycetota bacterium | reverse complement strand
TTCTTTACCGTTGCTCGCCTCGAACACGCGGCAACCTATGCTTTCAAACTCCATCGCCAAGGGGCCGGCCTCGAAGAGCTCGAGACGATGGACGAGGACGGTGGCATCCACCAATACTCGAAGAAGGTCGTCAGCTCACTGCGCCGCGAGAAGCGCAAAATCGTGCGCAACCTGGGCGGCATCCGCGAGATGAGCGGCATTCCCGGCGCGCTGGTCGTCGTCGACCCGAGCCGCGAATACAACGCCATCCGCGAAGCGCGCAAGATGGGCCTTGCGATCATCGGCATCCTCGATACGGACTGCGATCCGTCGAACGTCGACATCGTGATCCCGGGTAACGACGACGCGCTCAAATCGGTCCGCCTGCTTGTCGAGAGCCTCGTGACCGCCGTCGAAGAAGGTGCCGCCAACGCGCGCGAAAGCCACGCGGCGATGGGGGATGCAGAGCGCGCTCCCGAAGCGCCGATGGGCGACGAACCGCGCCCGACCCGCGGCAACCGCGCGCCCCGTCCGCAGCAGCGCTCCGGTGCTGGAACGCAACCCGCAGCGGCGCACCCGGCGGCGACGCAATCCGCTGCGGCACAACCGGCTGCGGCACAGCAGGCTGCGGCACAGCAGGCTGCGGCACAGCCGGCTGCGGCACAGCAGGCGGATGCGCCGGCCGAAGACGCGGGCGACTGATTCCAATCGCTGCGGGGGGGCGCGCGTGCGCAACCCCGCCGCAAACGCAACAGGAACAATGATGACTGATATCACAGCAGCGATGGTGCGCATGCTGCGCGAGAGAACCGGCGCGGCCATGATGGACTGCAAGAGGGCGTTGGAGGCCACCGGTGGGGACATGGATGCCGCCGAGGACTGGTTGCGCAAGCACGGCCTCAAGAGCGCCGCCAAGAAGTCGTCGCGCGACACGAACGAAGGTCGCGTCGCGGCCCACGTGGCGGCCGACGGCAAGTCGGGTGCGATCGTCGGCGTGTCCTGCGAGACCGACTTCGTCGCGGCCACGCCGGAGTTCCAGGCGTTCCTCGGCGCGCTCGTCCAAACCGCGCACGAGAAGGTCGCGGGCCAGGGTGCGGCCGCGGTCAGCGCGTTGGCAAATACCACGGTCGTCGGTAGCGATGATCCCGTCCAAGCGCGCCTCACCCAGGTGGTGGGCAAGCTCGGCGAAAACATGCGCATCGCGTCTGTCGCGCGCTTCACCGTGACGGGGGGTGTCGTCTGCGCCTACGTCCACCACAACAACAAGCTCGGCGCGCTGGTGGCCCTTGCGACCACGGCACCCACCGCGAAGGCTCAGGAAGTGGCGAAGAAGCTCGCTCAGCACATCTGCGCGGCGAAGCCCCTGTGCCTCGAGCGCAGTCAAGTGCCGCCCGAGATGGTCGAGCGGGAGCGCAATGTCCATCTTGAGAGCGAAGAGCTCGCGAGCCGACCGGCCGAGATGCGCGAGAAGATCGTCTTGGGCAAGATCGAGAAGTTCTTCCAGGCTTCGACCCTGAATGAGCAGCCGTGGACGTTCGAGGACAAGCTCAGCGTCCAAAAGGCGCTCGAGAAGGAACTCGGCGCGGGTTCCCGCGTCGAAGCGTTCGCTCTCGTCGAGCTGTGACCTTCGCTGCCGGGTGCCTGCCGTAGGCGGACCCCGATTGCAGGCCGCGACCTTCGAGGTTCGCGGCCTGCGGCATTTACGGGGACCGCCCCGGCGCGAACGGACCGTCGGTTCATCGTTCGGAATTCCGGACGCGGACCGTGCGCGCGGGGGG
>JBBRWC010000215.1:0-1825 GCA_038246255.1 Planctomycetota bacterium | reverse complement strand
GCTGTGCGACCTGCAAGACGGCAAGCGCTACATCATGAGCGGCCAGCCGGACCTGCCCGGCGCGTTCGAGTGCATCGCCAAGGTCGGAGCATCCGGCGGCACCGCGGCGATGGGCGACGCGATGATCGCCGCGCTGTCCCCGGCGCTCAATGGGCCAGGCGGCTGCAACGCGGGGTTCTTGCGCGAGGATGCGCTGCTCGTCGTCGCGTTGATCACGGACTTCAACGCCGACCCATCAAAATCGTACGCGAAGCAGCAGTACGAGGCGATCGTCGCGGCTAAGGGGGACTCGGGCGCCGTCGTCATGCTCGCGGTCGTGAACAACGCACCGGGGGAATTTGAGCCCGCGGAGGACTGCGACTACGAAGGGGGTGACTCGTACGGCACCTTCGAGGACCTGCTGTCGCGGTTCCCCTACAAAGTGTTCGGCGACACATGTACGCCGAGCTTCGCGCCGTTCTTCGACCAAGCCGCGGACAAGATCAGCGAGGCATGCGGGAGCTACATCCCGCAGTGAGACCCCGCGGCACGGCCGCGCCGTGCGAGCCTACCCGTGGATCCGCGTGATGCGGGCCTCGGTCTCGCCGTTGACGGTGAGGTAGCCGACCGGGAAGATGCGATCGAAGATGTCGCGGGCGATGCCCAGAACTTCAGAGGGACCGGCGCCCGGGTACCAGTGCTCGAACAGGACCGTCCCCGGCGGGCCGACCCTGCGGCCGAACACGTAGCCGCGCAGCTTGCCGTTCTGCGTCACCGCGGCCGAGACGAGCGCCCGCCCTTGACCATCGAACGCGACGTCGCTGCCGTAGGCGAGGCCGCTGTTGCCGGCCTCGTGCTCGGACCACGTGCGCACGCCGTCGAAGCTGTAGAGGGAGGTCTCGATCTGATACGTGGAGCAGATCTTGTCGCACCGGTAGCCGGTCACCAGCACTCCCTCGGGATGCAGTGTCGCGCCGAAGAGTGCGCTTTGAAGCCAGCCAGGGGCCGTAGGGGCCACCACCACGGGACCGGCGAGCTTGCCGGTGTGGAGGTTCATCGGCACGAGTACCCCGCGGAGGTAAAAGTTCTGGTCCTTCTGTTCGGCGTCGTGCGCCCCCTTGCTCATGCCGACGATCCAGGCGACGTCGCCCTCGATCACGACGTCGCTGGCGATGTCCACGAAGCTGTGCGGCGTGTCGGCCGGGACGTAGTCGTACGTATTGTCGAGCGTCTGCTCGCCCGTGGTCTCGATGCGCCAGTACGCGAAGTCCCAATCGCCCATGACCCCGGCGACGCCCACCGCGAAGCACACCCCAGCCTTATCCGCCGCGAGCGCGCCGACCACTTGGCCCGAGGTACCCAGAGCTTCGATCCCCACCGCCTGGCCGTCCGCGTCGAGCAAGGCGATCCGCGGCCGACTGTCCTTCATCGGCTCGCGCACGTTCATCGCGACCCACATGCGCCCGTCCGGCAACACGGCGACGTCGACGGCGGCGCCCTCGCGGGTGTCGAGCGTGATCGTCTTCTCGGGCCACAGCTCCGCGCCGGTGGCAGCGGAGCGCTTGCGGAGCGTCGGCCGCGGCACGCCGCCGATCACCGTCTGGCCGACCTCGATCAAGTCTCCGGTGGGCGTGACAGCGACGCGGTTCGTGCGGCTGGCCGCGGGCCCAGCCTTCGACCATGCCGGGGTGCCCGGCTCGGGCGTCGACACGTTGAACATGGCCGGCTTGCTGTCCTCGTAGGGGCCTTGCTTGGCGATGACCTCGACCGCGTGCCAACCGTTATCGATCGCGCCGTGGACAGCCAACGCCCCGGTGAACAACCCGTCGCCCGCCGCGATCAGCTC
>JBBRWC010000214.1:0-1844 GCA_038246255.1 Planctomycetota bacterium | reverse complement strand
GGGCCACTCGATCTCGCGGCACGGCGCGCACGCGACGGACGGGCAGCTGCAGCGGCGAATCAGCACGGGCGTCGCGCCGGATGATGTGGTGGCGCATACGCGGACGAGCACGCGGTTCTTGACGAACTCGCAGTGGTTGGCCGCGCACGATGCGGCGGGGGATGCGTTTCGGCGGGAGTTCAAAGCCAGGGGAGTCGACGTCGATGCGGAGCTGCCGCGCAACGATGCCGGTCTCGCCTGCTGCAAGGTCGTGGGTGTCTTCGAGATGCGCGAGCTGCTCGCGCATGGTTTCGTGGACGTGGGTCCGCACGCCGGTTCGGCTGCTCACAAGACCCGGGCCGCCAACCGCGCGTTGGCTCCGAGCGAACTCAACGCTGGGAGGGTGCAGGTCAAGTTCGGTTGGACCGGCAGCGAGTGGATTCCAATCCAGTTGTTCGGGGTGCCAGACAGTGTTTCGCTAAAATGGGACTTGGCTGGGGCGGGGGGATCGATATGAGTATTCCAGTCGAAATTTCGTGGCACTTTTTCGGACTTCATTCTCTTGGGCTCTCCTCCGTGGAAGACCAACTGCAGACGGAGCAGTTCGAGGACTGGAAGGGCGACTTCGCCTTCCTCGACGGCGACATCAACAGTCTTCGTAGCGCTTCCGAGCTCGAAGGGACGACGGAGTACGTCCGACTCGCGCTCGACTACTTCATCTCCGCCGGCGACGCAGACCTTCCGCAAGCACTGCAGCCCCACGGTATCGTCCTGGGTGAGCTCGTCGGTAACGCCGAACTCACGGGCCTCGGCGATGATGCGCTGCATGAGCTTGCCAGCTACGTTCGTAGGAAGATGTTTCCGGAGCTTCCGGAGATGACCAATGCCGACAGGAAGGCAGCCCTCGCCCGCGTACGACTGACCAACCAGGACCTCCGCGACTGGATGTATCACCTCGTCTTCCCCGACGAGCCCCCGCTCACCAAAGAGCAGTGCCGGGATCCTCAGACCCACTTGGTCTCGTCTTGGATGCACGCTCTGCGCAAGCAAAAACTAGCCGGCGGGCCCCATTGGCCGCACGTGCCGATCGTCTTCTCCACGCCGCCATACGCCAAGTAGCCCGCCCGCACGGCTTGGCGCGTGGAGCCGCTGCAAGATCAGCGAGCTTCGGGGTCTCGAAGATGCCGTCGCGCCTGTCGACCCGGACCTGTTCACGGCGATCCGGTCGGCGCTCTCACGCGGTCCCGCATTCGCGGAGCTCGTCCGCCACAATGTGGGCGGCTGGCAGCGGATCCTCTTCGCCATGGGCGCGCCCGTCGCGAAGGCCGCGATTCGCAGGGGCTTCGCGCTCACGCAGCGCAACTACGAGGAGGTTCGGGCGCGCCTCGAGATCGCCGTCTCGACGTTGAGCGAGACCCTCGGCGATCCGGCCTACTTCGTCGGCGATCGATTCACCGCGGCCGACCTCACCGCCGCGGCAATCCTGTCGCCCCTCGTGCTGCCCCTGCCTGCAAAACGACGAACCCCGCCCGACCCGGGCGCCGGAGACAACCCGATGGACGCACACGCGATCGCAAATGAGAAGCCCGTCTCGCACACGAGGGAGGGGTTCGACGGGCTGTTCGGAAACTCGAGGGACCCGAGTGGGCGGCGCTGCCGCACGGCGAGGTGGAGCAGGCGCTGCGGGTCGAGGGCTGGGAGCTTCTGCGGGTGATGTACGAGGATCCTCTGAACTTGCGCGCGCAGGCGCAGCCCGCGACGCCGGGGGTCGGCAGCGACGGCGAGACGCGGACGCACCGGCGCGCGATGAGTCGCAAGCTGATGTCGATCTTCGGGATGGTGGAGCTGGGCTTGCGCGAGGGTTG
>JBBRWC010000213.1:0-1946 GCA_038246255.1 Planctomycetota bacterium | reverse complement strand
GAGGCTACTGGGTGCTTCGTACTCGTACGGCAAAAGACCGATTCCAAAGAGCGCTCACCGCGATTGCAAGTTGGTGCAAAGTGCACCGACACGCGAAAGTCGGGGAGCAGCATCCGTGGACAGCTTATTTTGGGTGTAATTTCGACGGGTTCGTTCGAGATATGGAGACAATCGAAGGCTCGCCGTGTACGCGGAAGGTGCAACGCAAACCGCCGGAGCCTTCCCGATGCCGAACAGCACGACAGTCGAGCGGAAGACCAAGACATCGCGACACCACCGCGCGGGGCCGCGGGCGAGAGTGCGCCCCCGCAGCCGTATCGCAGGGCGGCCGCGAGGCTCGCAAGGCCAGCCGGGATGGTTGGGGCGACAACTCGAACGCAAGCGCGGGGCGAAGCTTGGCCGGCGTGATGTTCGCAGCTACGAGGCGCTGCGTCGGGACACGCTCTCGCTGTTCACCGAGGCCGAGGTCGAGCAGCTAGGACGCGATAGCGGCTTCTATCAGCGGACGCCACGGGCGATCCGGGCGTTCGACTTTGCGCTGTGCACGGCGCTGGCGGCAGTCGTCGAGGGCAAGCGCGGGTTCGCGTCCATCTGGCGTTTACTGGCGGCCGCGTCGGGCGTCGAGGTCGCGCGCAGCGCGGTGACCCAGCGCTTCGGCGCGGGGTCCGCGAAGCTCATGGAGGAGTTGTTTCAGCAAGCGCTTGGGCGGCTGCCCGCGGAGCCCTGCCCCGAACTGCTCACGAAGCTGGAGGAGTTCCGTGCGGTGCTCGCGCACGACGGCTCGGTACTGACGCTCTCACCGCTGCTCAAGAAACTGTTCCCGTCGACGCGAACCAACAGCGTGCAGGCCGCCGGCAAGCTGCATGCGACGGCGGATCTCGTTCACAGCCGCATTGTGCGGGTCGAGCTGACGGGCGAACGAGAGAGCGAGCTGGCCGTCGTGCGGGCGCAGCCCATCGAGGCGGGAGTGCTCTACTGCAGCGACCTCGGATACACGAGCTACGACTACTTCGCAGAGATCAAGAACGGCCACGCCCACCTGCTCTCGCGCCTGAAGGACAACGCCAACCCGACGATCGTGGCGGTTCGTCATGGGGTTCACGCGCCCGTCGCGACAGTCCGCAACGGCGTCGGTCTGAATGATTCCGCGCTGGAGTTTACCAAGAGCCGGGACACCTTCGACGTGGACGCGCGATTCGAGACCAAGACCGGGTCGGTCGTGCTGCGCGTCGTCGGCGTCTACAACCCCGAGACGAAGAAGTACCACTGCTATGTGACCACCCTCGCGCACGAAGAGTGGGCGCCGGAGGAACTCGCCGTCCTGTACTCCCGCCGGTGGGTCATCGAGTTGCTTTTCAAGCTCCTAAAATCCTCATGCCACCTCGACCACCTGGACACCAGCGACCCAAACGCCATACGGACCCACATCTACGCGAGCCTGCTCGCAGCCACCATCCTCTCATCGCTGCGTCACGCGGCCGCCGCCGTGCATGGAATTCCAGTCGCCGTGATCAGCCCCTTGATGATGGGCATCGCAGCCCCGCTGCTCGTGATGCCGTTGATGTTTCTGTGGCGAAGAAAGCGCATGACGGCCGAGGAAATGTCCGACGCGATCCTGCGTGTGCTCGCCATTGGCTGTCGTGACCAGAACCCACGTCGCACCCGCGCCAAGTGGGGAACGCTCGCCGTTGCTTGATCCAGACTCGCCGACATAACGTCGGACGCCGCGCCGCAACTGCCCCGTTTCACGACCTGACAATTCGCACGACCCACACGGAAAGACGCCGCATGCCAGAGATCCGGACGGCATAATGCTGAGCACTTTCAACATGTTAGCTGATCACGGATGGGCACGACGGGCAAAATCCACGACCCCCACACCCGAACGCCACAAGGCGCTTCTTGCTGCAATCTCCGCACTGAACGCGTGCGAAACCCCGGCAAAG
>JBBRWC010000212.1:0-2167 GCA_038246255.1 Planctomycetota bacterium | reverse complement strand
CGCTCGTGCTGGACCGCTCGCCCGCGCGGACGGCCACGCCGTCCGCGCGGAACTCGAATTGCCAACCCGCCCAACCCAAACCGGTGCCCGGCGCGCGCGCGAGCGCGCCGAGGCGCCTGCCGTCCTGCTCCAGTTCCGCGGAACCCGGCGTGCGTTCGACCCGCCAGGGGGGGCCGTGGACCTCGAGCCGGCCCGCTCCCACACCCGCCAGCTCCCGATCCGAACCGGGGGCGCCGATCGAGAGGGGCGCCCCGGGCCGCCGCGACCCCCCCGCCGGAGCCCGATCGGCGCCATCCAACGGGATGTGCGTGCGCTCGGGCTCGCCAGCGCGGCTGAGAATCAGGGTGGGCATCCCCCACCCATAACCTTTGTGTGGCCCCAAGGCTACAGCGACGGCCGCGGGGAGGCTCTGCGCGCGGGTGCCCGTCGCGATCGGGGAGACCGGCGCCCGCGGCCGATCTATACTTCACGGGAGAACGCCACACGATGAAACTCGGACTCGGTCAACACGTGCGCATGGAGCAGCGACTGGTGCAGTCGCCGCAGATGATCCAGGCGATGCAGATCCTGCAACTTTCGGGCATGGAGCTCGAAGAGCGGATCGAAGCCGAGTTGATGGAGAACCCCTTCCTCGAACTCGAGGACGGCCCCGGAGCCCTCGCGGACCCGGGCATCGCGGCCGCCGACGCGACCGACGGGTCCGAGGACGGCCAAGGCAACCCCGACGAGCCCGGCCGCGCGCCCGCGGAGGGCACCGAACGGGAGCTCGCCGAGCGCGACGGGGTGCGGGACGAACTCGACGGTTACGAGCGGGAGTACGAGCGCGACTACGACGACATCGACCGTACACCCCGCGGTGACCCCGAGGCCGGCGACCGCAAGTTGGAGGCCATGGCCAACGCCCCCGCCCGCGCGCTGCCCCTCGCGGAAGCCGTGCTTGAGGAACTGGCGCTCGCGGAGCTGGACGTTCGGACCGCAACCCTCGTCGAGTTCCTCGCGTGGAGCCTCGACGGCCGCGGTTACCTGGAGGAGTCTCTCAAGGATCTCGCCGCGGCCGCGCCCATCGAAGAAGTCACCGCAGCGGAGCTCCAAAACGCCCTGGCTGCCCTGCGCGCCGCGAGCCATCCGGCGATCGGTGCCCGTTCCTTGGGCGAATGCCTGCTGTTGCAACTCGACGGGTCGGATCCCCTCGACGAACTCGCGCGAAAACTGGTCGCCGAGCACCTCGAAGACCTGATGCACAACCGCCTGCCCAAGATGGCAAAAGCCACGGGCGCGGACATCGAAGCGATCAAGTTGGCGTTCGAGCGCATCCGCCACCTAGATCCGAACCCGGGGAGCGACTATGGCGAAGAGCGCGCCGCGCCGATCGTGCCCGAGATCCTGGTCGAAGAGGTCGACGGCGAGTGGGAGGTCCGGCTCGGCCGCGAGCGGGGGCCGGGACTGCGCCTGAGTCCGGAAACGGAGACTGTGCTCAAGTCGATGGAGCGCGGCGGTGACGACCGCAACTGGGCGCGCAAACGGCTTGAATCGGCGCGCTGGTTCATCGACGCGATCGAACAGCGCCAAAGCACGATTCTGCGCATCGCGCGTGCCATCTTCGCGCACCAACGGCCGTTCCTAGAGAAGGGCCCGCGTGCGCAGCGCCCCCTGCGCATGCAGGAGATCGCCGACGAAACCAGCGTGCACATCTCGACCGTCAGTCGCGCCGTCGCGGGCAAACACGCGCAGACCCCCCGCGGCATTTTCCCGCTCAAGGCGTTTTTCACGTCGGGCACGACGGATGCCAGCGGCGCAGAAGCGAGCCAGGTCAGCGTGCAGGTCAAGCTCGCCGAACTCGTGAATACGGAAACACCTCAAAACCCGTTCTCTGACGATCAACTCGCCGCAGAGCTGGAGCGCCGCCACGGCATCCGCATCGCACGCCGCACCGTGACGAAGTACCGCAAGGCGCTCGGCATCCCGTCGTCCAGCCAGCGCCGCGCGTTCTGACGCTGCGACGCGGCGGCTGCGGGGCTGCGAACGCGTTGTCCACATAGCGAAGTGCCGCGCGGGGCTGTGCTACAGTAGGCCTGCGCCGCGTGCCTACAGCGCGTGCCCTAGCGCGTGCCAAAGCCGCGCGCTACGGGCGGCATGCACGCACCATTCCCTCGTCAACGGACCCGCG
>JBBRWC010000211.1:0-2239 GCA_038246255.1 Planctomycetota bacterium | reverse complement strand
CAGATGACGTGCCGTTTTGACCGACCACATCGAACTCGTCACTGACGGTGCCGCATGCGACCAGCGCGTGGACGATCGGCGGTTCAAGATCCGCCCGCGCCAGGGTCGACTGAGTGAGGATCGGTGCCGTGAGCACCGCAAGATACGCGATCGTTGCCAGACGTCGCATAGAATTGACTCCTTTGCGTCATGCCGTAGGGATCCGCGCCCCAAGTAGGGCGGGACGCGGGGGAACCTTCCACCCGCGGATCGAACTGTAGTCACCGAGACGGTGGGTGTCAAGGTAGTTGCCGGATAAAACTGTGCGATCACGCTGCGTTGGCTTCGGGATCGGGGTTCAGGGTTACCGACGCGATCGGGGTCCAGTCGCGCGTGCCGTTGGGGAAGCGCTCTGGGTGGCGCTGGCGGGCAGCGGCGTAGACCTCGCGGCGTTCGGCCAGGATGGCCTTCTCCCGCCCGCTGTGGCGCTCGTCGGGCGTGACGAAGCGGATCGCGCTGTGGCGGTGCTCGGCGTTGTACCAGTGCACAAACGCTCCGGCCCAGCGACGCGCATCCTCCAGGGTCGCGAAGTATCGGGTCGGATGTGCGGCGCTGTACTTCGCCGTTCGAAAGAGGGCCTCGGAGTACGGGTTGTCGTTGGATACCGCCGGTCGGCTGAAGGAGGAGGCGACGCCGAGACGCTGCAGCGTGGCCAGTACGGTGGCGCCTTTGACGGCCCCACCGTTGTCCGTGTGCAGTGTCAGTTGACCGCGCTCGACCGCCTCGTCTTGACACGCGTCAGCGACGACGGCGGCCGTAAGGTCGGCATTTTCGTCCTCGTGCACGGCGTAGCCGACGATCTTTCGGCTGAAGACGTCCATCACGATGCACAGTTTGAAGTACAGGCCACGCACGGTCGTGGGCAGCCAGGTGATATCGGCACTCCAGACCTGGTTCGGCCCGGTGGCGTGCAGCGCCTGCGGCCGGTGACGCTTCGTGGGCGGACGCGTTGCGCTGCGGTGCTTCTGCTGACCAGTCGCGCGCAAGATCCGATACATCGTCGCCTCCGAGGCGATGTAGATGTCTCGGTCGGCAAGCGCTGGCACGATCTGCTTCGGGCTCTTGTCGCAGTACTCAGGAAGGTTCACGGTCTCCAGCACCTTTTGCCTTTCCCGGGCCCCAAGCGCGTTTTTCGGCTTCTGACGCGGTCCTTCGCGGCCATCGTCCTTGCACTCTGTCGCACGCCAGCGCTCGATGGTTCGCGGATCGAGCCCGAGCAGTTCCGCGGCCTTACCGCGGCACGCGCCATCCTTGACTGCTTCGTCGATGAGGTCGCGGATCATGACCCGCTCCTCGTGTCGGTGCTCTCGTCCTCGTCCCCCCAGATTTCCTGGGCTCTTTTTTTTAGCGCCAGCAGCGCTGCGACCTCGGCGAGCGCCTTTTCCTTGCGGTGCAGTTCGCGCTCGAGCTCGCGGATGCGTTTTTGTTCCGGCGATCGGCGGCCGGGGCGTCGCGCTTCTTCGGTGAAGGCCGTGCGGACGATTCGACGCCACTTCTCCAGCTCGCCGCTGGTGATGCCCTCGCGGCGCAAGTATGCGCCCAGCGCTTCGCCGCTCAGCCCCTCCGCGCCTTCGATCAGCCGCAGTTTCGCCTCGACAGTCCGTTCCCGCGAGTTGTTGCCCGCGCTGCTCTTGTTGGGGTTCGCTTCGGTCACCGGCACCAAACTACGCGCATCTTTGAGCCAGCGCGACAGGGTCGGCTGTGCCACTCCGACCTCGCGCGACAGCGCCAGCGCGCTCACCGCGTTCGGGCCGATCAGGCGCTTCACCATGGCGGTCTTGAATCCACTCGAGTACTGCATCCAGGTCCTTCGTGCCCCCCGGCTGAGGGCGGCGACCGGCCTGCGGAGGACTTCTCCACAACTTGCCGGTCGCCTACCCCTGGACCCGACCTCCCGGGGGGCAAAGCCCCCCAGACCGCCGCGCTGCGCCTCAGCCCGCCTGGCGGCAGGCTCCGCGCGGCTCCCCCCAAGAGGCAATGGCATTAGGCGCCCAAACGCGGCCCGCTTTGTGTCATCAGTGACTCAACTGGGAAGGGGCCAGATCGAAAGCTCCTCGAAGGGTTAAGCCTACAGACCAGGGAGATAGAATGAGCGCATGAAGACCTCATTGCTGACGAGTGCCGCTGTCGTGGGCGCCGACTGTCTTGAATCTGCAAAGTCGGAAATTTCGTGCCGCGGCATCAGATTATAGGCGCTTTT
>JBBRWC010000210.1:0-2259 GCA_038246255.1 Planctomycetota bacterium | reverse complement strand
GGCACCCGCAGGTCCATGGTGCCCACGCGCGTCATCAACTGGCGCGGATAGTAGCCGCTGCGATAGCCTTGCCGGCCCGCGGTGCGCTCGCTCTTGGCGGCGCCGATCGCGTCGCTCATCTCTTGTTCGAGGACTTCCTGCAGAAGCCACTGCACCAGCGGCTGGAGCAGGTCTTGGTTTTGGGTCATCAGTGCTTTGAGTTCAGGCACGCTCTGCTTATCGTTCTTTCGGGTCATGGTTTTCTTTGGGGTTGCTGCACTGCCGCTTTGCCGAGGCCCTGCTGATCGACGCCGACAATGCGCCGATCCGCGATCCCTCCTTCCTGTTCGAGGAGCCGGAGTACCGGAAAAAGGGCGCGATCTTCTGGCCGGACTTCTGGCGGCTGGCCGAGGACAATCTCATCTGGCGCGTCATGGGCGTGCCCTACCGCGAGGAACCGGCCTTCGAGAGCGGGCAGATCGTGGTGGACAAGCGGAAATGCTGGAAGGCGCTCCGGCTCGCCGCGCACCTCAACGAACATAGCGCCTGGTATTACCGCTTCCTTCACGGCGACAAGGATACCTTCCATCTGGCCTGGGCACGGCTCGGCCAGCCTTATGCGATGCCCGGCAAAAGGCTCGAAGCTCTCGAAGCCACGATGTGCCAGCACGATTTCCAGGGACGGCGGCTTTTCCAGCATCGCAACTCCGACAAATGGCGCCTCGACGGAAGCAACCGCGTCATTCCGGGCTTCCAGCACGAGCCGCTCTGCCGCCAGTTCCTCGAGGAACTGCGTCGCCTCTCGACTCCAGAGACTCTCGACATCCGCCGCTGGGATGCCGCCGCCGCCCCGCCCGCCCTCCGCGCCACCGCCCGCGCGCTGGTCAATGCCACATGGGACTACCATCGTGTAGGCCACGACCGCCGCCCATTGCGCCTCCTCCCCGATGGTCTCGTGGGCGAGGGCAAAGAGGCACAGGAAATCTATTGGCACCTCCACTTGGGCCAGAGCGGCCCGGAGTTGGAGTTCCTCAGTGCGACTGCCATTACCTGCCGCCTGCTCCGCGGTAAGGACGGCGTGTGGCGTGGGCGCTGGGAACGCTACGAAAAGATGCCCATCGAACTCACCAAGATTCCGTCACCTGCCGGAAAAGCGGGTGTGATTGAAGTTGGTGCAGGGAAGCGGTGCGGGAAGGCTATAATTACTATAATGTGTACTTTTTGGGCAATGTGTTTAACTTTCCGTGTCCATGAAGAACCGACCTGGCAGAACCGACCCACGCACCCGTGAAGAGCTCCTGATGGCGGCCTTGCGGGAGCGACCCGAACTGATGGAACGCATCGAGGCGATCATGGCGCTGACCGACTCGCAGGAGGGAGAATTGCGCAGCGCCGACGAGGTCGAGGAACTCCTGGTGGAGGAAGTGCGTCGGCTCGGCAGCGGTGCGATGCACCAGTGGGCGCAGGGGGCCGAGGAGCGGGCGGCGCGCGAGCTGCGAAAGGAGCACCCGCAGGCGGGGGTGCGAAAAAAAAAGCCCTGAGCTGGTGGTGCGTCTTTGGCGCGGTGAGCGTATCGGAGAGGATCTGGCGGACTCCGGAGCAAAGCTATTTGCGGCCGTTCGCGACGGCGGTCGGGGTGAGTGCGCGCGGCAAGTCGCGCCGGCTCCAGCGGGCGCTCTGCGATTTTGGGGCGGAAGACTCCTTCGCGCAGGGCAACCGGCGGCTGCGGGAACACTACGGCTTCGAACTCAATGCCTCGGCCGTGCGCGAGGCGACGCTCGGGTATGCCGGGCGAGTCTCCCGGGAGCTGGAGCGACACTACCGCGGGACCTTCCGGACGCTGCCGCGCGAAGGCCCCGCGCACGTGGTTGCGGAGACCGACGGGAGCTTCGTCTGCACGGTCGGTCCGGGGCGGCGCAAGGGGCCGCGACCCCGCGAATGGAAGGAGATCCGCCTGAGCGCGGCCCGTGCGCAGGGTGCCACCGCCGCCTGCTACGCCGCCGGCTTCCAATCCGTGGCCGAGACCGGGCGACGCTGGGGGCATTGTGCGCGCGACGCCGGCTGGGCCTTGGAGAGCCGCATCCATGTCGTGGCCGACGGGGCGGAGTGGATCGCTCTCCAGAGCCGTGCAGTCTTCGGCGACCAGGCCGATCTGCTGGTGGACTTCTACCATGTCAGCGAATACCTCGCCGCCGCCGCCGCGGTGTGCCGGCCGAAGTCGCCGCGGAGTTGGCTGCATACCCAGCAGAAGCGGCTGCGGCGCGGAGCACCCTCGCAGGT
>JBBRWC010000209.1:0-2349 GCA_038246255.1 Planctomycetota bacterium | reverse complement strand
GGACTTCCACGTCGGACGCCTTCGCGCGGCCGTTACCCGGGAACGCCGACGCGCCGTGCGCGTCGATCTCCGACTTCCAACGCTGCAGCAGGCTGCGGTCGAGGCCGAGGCTGGTGGCCACCTCGCCGACCGTGCGACCCGGCTCGTGCGTCAGCCGAACCGCATCACGTTTGAACTCTGCACTGTGCTTCCGTCGAGACCGGGCCATGGACACTTCCTCGCCTGGAGCATTCCTGCTCCTTGTCTGGGTGTCCACTTTTTCGGGGGAAGATCACCTTTTTCCTGTCGACGAGCGTGAACTTCCCCATCGGTGTTCCGCTGAACGTGGACGGACAGCTCGGTCCGGTCCGCGCGGATTTCTCCGTGACTTACGGCATCCAAACCCTCGCATCCCTTGACATCGCGGACGCTTCGGGCAGCTACGATTTCACGGGCCTCAGCGTCTTCAACTGGACGCTCGACGACGGTCCTTTCCAGCCCGTCGGCATCCTCTTCGAATCCCTGCACATCGCAGCGGCCCCCGATTGCGGTTACACGGCCTACGGTGACGTGCTTCCCCCCGCGAACGATCTGAACCTGAGCGGCGTGGGGGCTCCCACCGTGGGTGGCCTCTTGCGCGTGGTCGTTCCGAGCACCCCGAGCGCACCCGTGTTCTTAGGCATGGCCCTCGCCGACGAAACCCTTTCTCTCTGGGGTGGCGTGCTCTTCATCGACCCCGCAACGCTCATACTCACGACGGCGATGGTGTCGAGCGGCCCCGGCGCAGGCTTCGCGATCGCCATTCCCGCGACCCCCGCGCTCGCCGGTCTGGAGCTCTTCATGCAGGCCCTTGCCTTCGATCCGAGCCAACCGGGCGGCTTCGCGCTTTCCAACGGCCTGCGCGCGAAGCTCTGTCAGTGACGCCGCACCAGCGCGGCATGCCCGCCCGCGCGTGGCGACAATTTTTTGGCACTGCCGTCGCTCTGTGCGGCCCATTCGCCATCGGGGGCGCCTAACTGTGAGCCCGTGATCGCTACGCCCACTTCAAGTCGCGCTTGGGCGCCGCGGAGACGGTGACGCGCGCGAGTCGCCGGAAGCGAGACGAATCCGTGTACCGATTGGGAGAGCTTAGCGCGCGTGCGGATAACGGATAACATCGGGAAGAGCGTACGCAATGAGCGGCGCGCCCCATGGAGACTGTCCACACATTGGCATCGCGGCATTCGCGGTGGTTGTCGAATTCCTGGCTCGTGTGGGATCGGCCCGGTGGCGCTGCCGTGCTGATCGACACGGGTGCACCCCGGGAACCGTTGCTGCGGATCGTGGCGGAGCAGCGGCTCGATCTGCAGTGGGTGCTGTGCACGCACCACCACCACGACCACGTGGAGCACAACGCCGCGTGGCAGGCCGAATTCGGATGCCCTATTTGTGGCCATCGGGCGGAAGCCGAGCGTTTTGACGTTCTCGACCGCACCCTCGATCACGGCGAGGAGCTGCGTGCGGGCGAACTTGTGATCCGGGCGCTGCACGTGCCCGGTCACACACAAGGGCAGCTCAGCTTCCTGATCGGCGAGCGCGACCTGTTCACCGGCGACACGCTCTTTCGCGGCAGCGTCGGCGGCACGCGGGCGCCGGGCCACGGGACCTTCGAGCAATTGCGCGAGTCGATCCTCGGCACGCTCCTGGCCCTGCCCGGCGAGACGCGCGTTCACCCTGGCCACATGGAGTCGACGACGGTGGCGCGCGAAGCCGCATCTAACCCGTTCGTGCTCGCCTGGTCGCGGAGCGAGCGCCCTCATCCGCAGCGCTGCAACGCGCTCGGCGAGCCCGCCGAACTGCTCCTACTGGCGCCGGACTACGACGGCGGCACCAAGGCGTGGGTGCGCTTCGACGACGGCCAAGAGGACATCGTTCCGGGCTCGCGTGTGGTCACGCCGGCCGATGGCGGGCAGCGCCCGTAACGGACCGCAACCGGCGCGCGCGAGCCCCGCCCGCCGTCAATCCGGAGCGCCCGCGTCGGTCCAGGCGCCCAGCACTTCGAGGCCGATAGGGTCGATGCGGTTGGAGCCAAGTTGCGGCATGCGGAACGCGTTGAGGGTCTCCATCCGGCGCCAGAGCACGCTGTTTTCCTTGGAGAACGTCTTCAAACGGCGGGGATCGTCGAGGCCGAAGGGGTCGTAGTTTGCATGCACGTCGACGACGTTCATCTGCGCCTGCGGGACGCTGGCGCGCAGGTCCATCGCGGGGGACGGCGTTTGTTCGTTGTGGCAGTGGGAGCAGTTTGCGGCGAGGTAGGAGCGCGCCCGGTCACCGAGGGGCGCGAGCGGATCCGCCGGGTCGACGTAGGTCGCAAAGTCCGGATTGTCCGCG
>JBBRWC010000208.1:0-2405 GCA_038246255.1 Planctomycetota bacterium | reverse complement strand
TCCCTCGTCAACGGACCCGCGCTCGCGGGTGCTACCCCCCACTGCATCCCATGGGCGTCAAGGCCACCGAAGTCCGCAAGGGCCAAGTCATCGAAAAGGACGGCGACCTGCACGTCATCACCGACTACGAGCACAAAACCCCCGGCAACCTGCGCGCGATCATCCAGGTCCGCCTGAAGAGCCTCAGCACCGGCGCCTCAACGCAGTTGCGCTTGGGTTCGAACGACATGCTCGAAGTGGCTTTCCTCGACCGCAAGAAGTGCACGTACGTGTACCGCGAGTCGAGCGGCGAGTACGTCTTCATGGACTCGCAGACGTTCGACCAGTTCCCGCTGACCGAGGAGCTGATCGGCGCTGCGATGGGTTACGTGGTCGAGAACAGCACGATCGAGGTGACGTTCCACAACGGGCGTCCGATCGGGTTGACGTTGCCACCCTCGGTGGTGCTCGCGATCAAGGAAACCGAACCCGCGGTGCGTGGCAACACAGCCACCAACGTCAAAAAGGACGCGGTGCTCGAGACGGGCCGTGCGATCAAGGTGCCGCCCCACATCCAGGTTGGCGACCAGGTGAAGGTCAGCACGGAAACCGGCGACTTCCAGGGCCGCGTCAACCAGTGATTTGGACGGCGGCCGCGTGCGCTACTCGCGTACGTAGACCCAGACGCTGAGGTCACGGGATTCGACTTCGAGGGGGAAGCGCGCCACGAGGCGGCAGTCCTCGCGCAGGATGCGGCGCATCTTTGCGCGCTGGGTCGGACTCCAGTCGTAGAGCTCTTCTTCGTTCAGCACGAACCATGCGCGCCGTCCGCGCCGATCCCAACGCTCGGGGACGTCAGCGCGGAATCGATCGAGGTAAACGAGCTCCACGGGCTCGCGCACTTGGCTGCGCCGCGCCGTGAGGTAGTACTCGCCGATCGGTGCCGCCATGCCGAAGACGATGTCGCCCGGACGGCGATTTTCGAACACGTGGGCGTAGGCTTCGCGCCAGCGAGGGCGCTCCCCGTGCCGAACCGTCAGGTAGAGGACCGTCGAGACGAGGGCTGGCACGAGGGCCAGCACCAGGAGCGCCGCGCTGAACCAACCGGTTGTTGCCGCGCCCCAATCCGTGCGCGCGGGTTTTGCGAGCGCCGGGGCGAGCGGGTCACGCGAGGCAAACGGCGCAACCGCAACGAGCGCGATGAAGGGCAAGAGCGCAAAGGCGTACTGTGCCGTCATGCGCGCCGCGATCGAGGTGCCAAAAGCCGCGCCAAAGCCAATGATCGCCACCGCGGCCGCCAAAAACATGCCGCGGTGGCGGCGGTGGATCGCCCACGCGAGCCCCAAACTAAAAGCGGCAGCAAGCGTAGGGGTGATGTGGTAACCGGCGGTGAGAACAAAGTGGGCGGGATTGCCGCTGCCTCGCAGGGATTGCCAGCGATCGACGAGGTCGCCGAGCCATCCAAGTCCCAGGAGCAACGCGAGCCCCCCCACCGCGGCGACCGCCCAGGTGACACGGCGGTGCAGTCCCACCCGCAGCGCCATCAACGTGGGCGCCGCGAGAATGATGCCGATGGGAACGAGCAGCGCAGTGGGGTGTGCGAGCGCGCTCGTCGCCGCGACGGCCAGACCGAAGATCGCAAGCGCTCCCCGCCCTTTTGCGAAACCGCGCAAGACGAGACCGGTCCCGAGCAGCACCAGTAGCGCCGCCAGGGTGTAGAAGCGTGCGTTCTGCGACCAATAAAGGTGCCAACTGGATGCAGCGAGCACGAGCGCGGCCGCCGCCGACGCGCGCCCGCCCGCCACGGGCCGAAATGCCCATGCGCACAGCGGAATCGTCGCGTAGCCAAAACACGCGGGCAAGATCCGCAGCAGCCATTCGTCCGGGCGACCGTCGGCGGCACGCGCGCACAACCCGATCAGCCAATACCCAAGGGGATTGATGGGCGCGTCCCCGTGGAGGGCGTCCGATAGGGACAGCGCTTCGTCGATCCACAGGCTCCACTCACCCAGCCGCACAAAACGTGTCAGGCCGAGGAGGAGCGCGCCGACGAACAACGCGATTGCGACACGATCCCAGCGCCCATCGAGGCGTGTCGCCCGAAGGGCTTGCCCGTCGGGCTTCGCGGCCGGCACGGACGGTGCACCGCCCGTTTTTCCGCCCTTCGATCCCCGCCTGTTGTGCGCCACGGCGCGGAGGGTTCCATACCCGCACCTCGAACGCAACGGCGGGGTCACCGGTGGGCGAAGAGTTTGCCCGCCACCGGGCGCACGCCCCACAATGCCGCCCATGGAAATCGCAGTCCGCACGGTCCCCGGCGTTGAACCGCGCGAAGCGGCGCGCCCCGCCGCGCTCGCGGCCCGTTCCGCGCTCGCGGCCCGTTCCGCACAAGGGGCCAGCTGCGGCGCGGCGCGCGCCGCATCCGG
>JBBRWC010000207.1:0-2514 GCA_038246255.1 Planctomycetota bacterium | reverse complement strand
CGCAGCAGCAGGACTTCGCGACACCGTTCCGGCAGCGCGTGAATCGCCTCCGTGAGGAGCGCGAGCTCCTGTTTCAGGCAAACCGATTCCACCACATCGTCATCCTCCTCCAGAACGGCGAACTCCGCGTTTTCAGTGATCGGGATCAACTCGGCCCGGCCCCGCCGTTGAATAAAATCGCGTACCGCATTGCGCGCGATCGCGAACAAAAACGGTCGCGGCGAGCGAACCATTCCCGTGGTCTTTGCCCGCATCATCCGGGCGAAGCAATCCTGCACCAGATCATCCACATCCGCCAGTGATGGCAGCGATTGCCGAAGGTAGGAGCGCAACGGTTGCTCATGGGGCAACACTTCCTCGGCGAACCAGCGCGACTGGTCCGTAAAGGTCAAAGGTTCTGATGGGGGTAAACTCACAGGCGGATCAGAAAACACAGGGATCAAGGAGCTCGCGCGGACATGTGACGTTAGAAACGCGGATGTCGAACGGAATTTCATCGGCCGAGGGACGTCATGCATGGTCCTTTTTTCTGAAGCCGTAACTGCATGCGGTTTCTGAGCGTTACTTTTTTCTAGACAAAACCCGCCGTTTACGCTGCGATTGGCTGGGATGAACTCTTCCTCGCTCTTGGAATTGCCGCTGCCGGCGTGCGCCGACGGCCGGCCGGAGATTGACGTGCAGGTCGTGGCCCCAGCCGACTTCGCCTGGTTCGACCAGCAAATGGCCGGGCACCATTACCTCGGGGCGGGGCGCCCGGTGGGCGATTACTTGCGGCAGCTGGTCAGCGTGCGCAGCCGGCCGGCCGCGTTGCTGGTGTGGGGACCGTCCTGCTACGCGTTGAAGGATCGCGACCGCTGGCTGGGCTGGAGCGCGACGCAACGGGTGGAACGACTGAAGCTCATTGCCCAGAACCGCCGCTTCCTCGTCCTCGCCGACAAGGCGCAGGCGCCTAATCTCGCCTCGCAGACGCTCGCGGCCGCCCTGCGGGCACTGCCCGAGCAGTGGCTGGCCACCTTCGGCTACCGTCCGCTCCTGGCGGAGAGCTTCACGGATCCCGAGGCGTATGAAGGAACGTGTTACAAGGCGAGCAACTGGCAGCCCGTCGGCTTTAGCGCCGGCTACAGCCGCCACCGCGCCGATTTTTACGTGCCCAACGAACGCCCCAAGCGCCTGTGGCTTTTCCCGCTCGATCCGCAGGCCCGCCGCCACCTGCGCGCCGCGCAACTGCCCGCCGAGTGCCAGCCCGGGGTGATCGCGCCGCCCTCGGGCGTCCTGCCCCTCGCGCAGCCGCAAGTGCTCTCGCTGTTCGAAGTCCTGCAACGCGCGCCCGATCCCCGCGCGAAAAACACGCGCTTCCGCATCGGCGGTGTCCTCACTTTGGTCGCGATGGCGCTGCTCGCCGGCCGCCGCGACATCGCCGAACTCGCGCGCTTCGCCACTACACTGCGGCACCCGCAGCGGCGCCTCCTCGGCCTGCCCCGGCGCAAAGGCACCGCCGCGTTTTACGAGGTGCCCCGCTACGGCGTCTTCTACGCGGTGCTCACACGACTCGACCCCGAAGCCTTCGCCACGCTCCTGCACGATTGGCTGCAAGCCAACGCCGGCACCCTGCCCCAGGCCCTCGCCCTCGATGGCAAAATGATCCGCGACCACATCGGTCTGCTCACCCTCGCCCAGCACGAGGACGGCGCCCCGCAAGCGGTGGCCGTTTACGACCAGAAGGAAGGCACCGAGCGTTGCGAGCAAACGGCTGCCCGCGCGCTCCTCGAAAAAATCCCCGCCCTCGACGACAAGATTGTCACCGCCGACGCCCTGCACTGTCAGAAAACGACCGCGCGCACCATCGCCGAAAAGGGCGGCGATTATCTCCTGCAAATCAAAGCCAACCAACCTGGGCTGCTCGCGCAGGCGCGCGCGCTCGCCGCGCTGCCCGGCACCCCTTTTTTGTCCAGACGACGCCGGGCCGTGGCCGGGTAGAAGTGCGCCAGTTGCACGCCTTCACCCTGGAGGCGCTCGCGGTGGATTTTCCCTTTGCGCGCAGCGTCATCGTCGTGCGCAGCGAGATCACGATTAAGAAGACCGGCAAGACTACCACCGACACGCGATACTACCTGTCGAGTGCCGAGCGCGACGAACACACTCCGGAGCAATGGCAGGGCCTGGTGCGCGGCCATTGGGCCGGCGTGGAGATCCGCAACCATTGGCGGCGCGACGCCATTTGGGGCGAGGATGGCTCGCGCACGCGCGACGCGAGCGCCCTGGCCAATCTCGCGCTCCTGCGCAACGCGCTGCTCGCGCTCTTGCCGCAGAATTTTGGCGAGAAGCCCTTGAAAGAAATCCAAGAAGACCTGCACTCAAAGCCCGCCGCCTGCCTGCGCGCTATCCGCTCCCGGTGACCTCAAAACGAAAGACCATGGCTGGGGCGGACGCGCCCCAGTTACCTGCGTCAGCCGGCTACCAATACCTCGGGGTGCTTGCGGGCAATATCGAGCAAGCGCAGCGCCGCACCGGTCG
>JBBRWC010000206.1:0-2577 GCA_038246255.1 Planctomycetota bacterium | reverse complement strand
GTCTTTCTCGACGCGACGGCCGCCGCGGCGGTGATCGACCGCGTCGTGCACCACGCGACGATCTTGAAGACGGAGGGCGAGAGCTACCGCCTCCAGGACGCCCGCAGGCGCAAGAAGAGCGCGAGCTGAGACGGCGCGCGGGCCCCCATGGGGGCCCGCCCCTGGCGGGGCGAAGCGGAACGCCCGTCGTCACGACGACGAGCGGCGTCCTCCGCGGAGCTGCGCTCCGCCGTGCGAGGGCAAGCCCCCGAACGGCCACCCAGACGCGCCAAGGGGGGTCCCTTTTCAGACTGCCGCGGGGGTCCCTTTTTCTCTTGCCATCAGCACGCGCGCGCTTTCGAGTTTTTTCCGGGACGCGCACGGGCGTCCGCGGATGAGGTCGTGGACATGGCCACCCAACCTCGACCGCGCCGCTTCGCCCGCCCCCGCTCCCTGCTCCTGCCGCTGCTCCTCGGCTACCTTTCGTGGTCGAGTTCGAGCTTGGCCCAGGATCTTGATCGTTCGACTGCGGGTGCCCCGGTGGATTGGGTGCGGGTGCAGAACCTGGCCGAGGACGAAGACGGCGAACTGCGCGCGTTGGGAACACGCCTGGAAGCCCACTTCACCCGCGGCGGCGCGCGGCTTGTGCCCGTGCTCGGATCGCGGGCACCCGCGACCCAGGTGCTGACGATCGCGGCGCTGGAAGTAACCCGCGGGAACGAAAGCGTGGCACTGCAGCCCGGCCAGGCATTTGCCCGTGACGCCAGCGCGATCTACCCCCGCGCGCCCGGCGTGGAAGAACGCTTCACGCTGGTGGAAGGCGGGTTGGAGCACAGCATGTGGATCGCCGAACCCCTCGGCTCCGCCGGCGACCTCGTCGTGCGGTTCGAGTTGGGCGGCAACCTGAGCCCCCACGGCCAGCGGCTCGCGGACGGCAGCCACCGTTTCGACGATGGACTCGGCGGGCTCGTCTACGGCGGCTTGACGGCGATCGACGCCGGCGGCGCGAGCACCGCGGGTGAAGTGCGCCTCATCGCTGGGGAGCTCCACTGGCGCATCCCCGCATCCTTCGTGGACGTTGCCACGTGGCCGCTGCTTCTCGATCCCCTGATCGGCGACCTCCAGGCCTTCGAAACGCCTGCGGTGGGCTATTCGGACGCGGCCTTTGACGATTCCACCCAGACCTACCTTGTGGTGTGGGAGCGGGAACTTTCCAGCACCGAACGTGTGCTGCGCGGACAACGCTTCAGTGCAGCCGGTTTGCCGATCGGCGGGACGCTGGCCATTTCCGAGGTCACGACCTCGCGCGGACCCAAGGTCGCCAACGTCAACGGAGTCAACCGCTTCGCGGTGGCTTGGGTGTGGACGTTTTTTGGAGAGAGTCAGGTGCGGTTGCGCATCGTGGACGCCGCGACGGGCGCCATCGGGTCCACGGCGTTCGTGCAAGGCGAGCCGGAGGGCTCGATCACCTCACTGGACGTCGCGGGTGAGCACCTTCCGGGCCAGACGAACCAGGTTTGGTTGGTCTGGGACAGCAACGCCAACGGTCTCGTGGGTGCGCGCTATTCGGTGCCAAGCTCCGGCAACGGTGCAGTGCTCCAAACGTTTCCCGCCGCTCCGTCGCCGGGTCTGTTCTCGAGGCTGAAGGCGCCAAGTGTCGTGACGCGGCCATCGAACGGCGGACGATTGGGGGTCGCATGGGTGCAAACCGGCGCCTTCGGGGCAAACGACCGCGTGTTCGCGGCTAGCTTTGCTCGCTCGGGCGCTTTGGTGCACGCTCCCATTCAGATCTCGCCTTCGTCCCAAATGGCTGGAGAGCCATCCTTGGACGGTGGTGGAGCGTTTGGCGCCGAACGCTTCGTGGTGGCTTGGACCCAGACCCACAACGCCAACGCGTTCACCGCGCGCGTGCGCACTTGGCGGCCGGGCGGAAGCTCCTTGCTCTCCGACTCCATCGCGCTTGGCACAGGTGTTTTGCCCCCCCATGCCACGCACGGCGTGGAAAGAGAACAAGTCCTACGTCGTGGTCCAAGAAAGTGCAGCTTCCGGCGCGCTCCCCTGCCCGACCACAAGTTTGAGCGTGCGTGTGCACGGCCTGAACTCCCTCGATTGCACCGCCTGTGAAACGCCCTTTGAGGTGGTAGCGGGAGCACTCACCCTCTGCGGCGGCGGGGGCGGCGCCCAGTACCTCGGTCCGGCGACCCTGGTGCTCGACTCGGGATCGGGCAATCCCGATGCGCCGGGCGGGCTTATCGCGGGCGGAATCGCGAACTCGAGTTTCCAGGGCCTCTACACCGCAAAGGTGGCCATCGATTCACCCCACGCGAGTGCGATTTCCCAAGGCGGCGGCTGTGGCACGCTTGGTTCGATCAGCGCCCCCAGCGCTCCGACCCTGGGCAACTCCGGCTTCCGCGTGCGTTACGAGAGATATGGTCAAGAGTTGTGGATGGAAAAATTTGATCGGATCAAGCGGCGATCTCCTTGGTGCCATCGATGAAGCGGACGCCTTGAATCACGTCCGCGAGCAGTTGGTGGCCGTTGAGCTTGCGCCATGTCCGCTGGGCGGCGTGCGCGAGCTTGAAGACCATCGTGAGGGTG
>JBBRWC010000205.1:0-2611 GCA_038246255.1 Planctomycetota bacterium | reverse complement strand
CTCTCTCTCGCAAGCCTAGCGTCGCGCACCGCATGCCCCAATCTGGGCGATCCACCACCTTCTCAATTGTCCTCTTCAGTGTCGATCAGTCGTTTTGTGCGCGGCTATGTGCTGATCGATCAAGCCCGGACTCCCTCGCGAGGCTACATCATCCTCGCACGCGGGGCCGCCGGGTGGGATCAGGGTGGCTTCGGCGGGGGTGGAGCGGTGGAAGGCACTGGCCCATTCACCCATCACCTAATCGGTGGGGAGCACACACTTGACGTGGAGTATGAGCCCGGAACTGGGTCGATACGCGTGGCGGGCTCGAGGATTCTTCTCGATACCGCCAACGTGGTTTTTGTCGATGGCATGTCGGCCTCGGCGGATCAGCGGCATGTTGTGAGGGCGGTCTGTGTGCCGATTCGAGCCGACGTTCGCGGGACGATCATGACCGTTCCTGGCATCATCGCGTTTGCCGAGTCAGCACCCGGCACCTAACCAGCGCTTGAAGCTGCCGGCGCGGCGGAGTTCCAGTTTGTGAGGTAGGTTTCTTGCAGCGCACCGCAGCTTAAGCGCGGGTCGTTAGGCCGCTTCGCCATCCTCCACAGCCGGGACCGTGCGCAGAACCAGTCTTATTCTTCTGGCAGCGCTACACGCCTGCGTGAGCCGCTCGGCTCCGGGTCGAGCCGACCCGCAGCAAGTCGAGGAGCTTACCTGCGGCGACGCTTCCGCGCCCCGAGCGGTCTATCGCCGTGCTAGGGCCGCTTCGGCCACACTATCCGATTCCACGGCGTCTTTGATAATTCGAGTCGTGTCGGGCGCAACGGAGCGCCCCACGTCCATTGCCGACGTCCAGCTTTGGGGTGCTTTCGGCGTGATGGGTAGTCCCATCGACTCAATGGGTGCCGTCCAGTTCCTGTATCAGCCTCCCGGACTTCATCGTCTCGCAGTTCGGGCACAGCTGGGGCAGCCGAAGCCCTGGCTGTTCGCCGCGACCTTGCGGGCACGATATGCGGACACCGTACTCATCACGCTCGATTCCCATTGCACTCTGATGTGGACGGCGCATCAGGCGGGAGTCAACGGACGATTAATAGTCGCAATGCGACCAAGGTAGCTCAGGCTGAGCAGACGGGAACATAGGTAACAGAAGTGTCCGGCAACATGGGTGACACTCCTCTACACTGCACGGTCTCACTCGATTCAGCGAGGCAGGCCGATGCCCTGGTTGGAGACCGTCCCTATGGAACAACGCGTCCGGTTCGTCGAGGACGTCCGCCGGGGCCAGATGCCCCTTACGCAGCTCTGCGCGCACTTCGGGGTGAGCCGCAAGACGGGCTACAAGTGGCTCGCGCGGTTTGAGGCCGAGGGCCGACGCGGCTTGGCCGATCGGAGCCGTGCCCCGCGGCACTGCCCCCACAAGCTCTCGGACGAGCTGGCGACGCTGCTCTGCGAGTTGCGCGTCGCGCATGAGGATTGGGGCGCGCGCAAGCTGCTGCGCGTGCTGCAACGGCGCCACCCGCACCGCACCGACTGGCCGGCCCCCAGCACTGCGGCCGACCTCCTCGCCCGCCAGGGGCTCGTCCGGCACCCGCGACGGCGGCGGCGGCGGCCCGACCACCCGGGCGCTCCGGCCATTCACACCGAGGCGCCGAACGATCTCTGGACCGCCGACTTCAAGGGTGAGTTCCGGACCGGGGATGGGATCTATTGCTACCCGCTCACGATTGCCGATCTGCACGCGCGCTACCTCCTCGCGTGCCATGGGCGCCCCTCGACGAAGACGACGGCCGCGTGGCCGATCTTCGAGTGGGCCTTTCGGGAGTATGGCCTCCCGCGCGCGATGCGCACGGACAATGGCGTGCCCTTCGCGACGACAAGTATCCACGGGCTCTCCAAGCTCAACGTGTGGTGGATGCGCCTGGGCATCCAGCATCAGCGCATCACGCCCGCGACGCCGAGCGAGAACGGGGCGCACGAGCGGATGCACCGCACGCTCAAGCGGCGGGCGATCCGGCCGGCGCGGGCCACCCTCCGCGCGCAGCAGCGCGCCTTCAATGCGTTCCGGCACGAGTACAACGAGGAGCGGCCGCACGAGACGCTGGGGATGGCGACCCCGGCCTCGTGCTACGCGCCGTCGCCGCGGCCCTATCCGGAGCGGCTGCCGGATCCCGAGTATCCCGGCCACTTCCTGGTGAAGGCGATCACCACCGGCGGGACCTTTCGGTTCCACCATCGCCTGCTCTACCTGGCGAACGCGCTGACGGGGGAACGCGTGGGGCTCGACGAGGTCGACGATGGCGTGTGGCATATCTACTTCAACACCGTGCTCATTGCGACGCTGGATGAGCGCGACTATATCATCCGGGAGTGATATCGCCCGTGTCACCCATGTTGCCGGACCGAAGTGTTACTCATGTACCCGGACCGTACCCGCCTGCCATCTAACATGCGCTTGAAGCTGCCGGCGCGGCGGCGTTCGCGTTTGTGGGGTAGGTTTCCTGCGGCGCGCCGCAGCTTAAGCGCGGTCCGTTAGGCAGCACCATTCAGATCGCGGCATTTTTAACGTACTCGGAGACCGTTTGATGGCTGGAACGCATTCCAATGGCACGCGTCGACCGCGTCGAGG
>JBBRWC010000204.1:0-2656 GCA_038246255.1 Planctomycetota bacterium | reverse complement strand
GGCCACCGCGGCCAAGTTGCGGGAACGGGTATCCGTCACCGGCGTTCCTCGTGCCTTCTTTCGATCGCGATGGGCGCGCATTGCATCGCAATGATCGAGGCGCCACTCGCCGTCATCTTGCTCGGGCGGCATGTAACCCGCAGGGCCCCGGTCAAAGTCACGGCGTGGCGCCTGTAGGCGGGGTCAGCGGTCGGTGCGGTGAGCGGTTGGGACGCAATGGGCGAGGGCTTTCGGCTGCCTCGGGCGTTGGGAAGGGGCGGATTGCGGGATTGCGGCGGGTCGAGGGCATGACCGTGCCATCGCGCAGGGTGGAGCTGCACGGCGCGGGCGCGCGGGGGCGCGGGGGCGCTCGTGTCGCTATGCTGCTACGAGCCGCAACACGGCGGGGAGATTGCGAGCACAATGGCGCAGCGCGGCGGCGATGTTCGTCGCACCGGCAATGCGCAACACGCCCATGGCGATGTTTCGGAGGGACGCCATCGCGTGCGGCGCGCCGTGCCGGCGAACCTGAGAGCGATCCTCGTCCCAGGTTACGTCGCGCACCCAGTGCACCTTGTTCTCGATGGCCCAGTGTCCGCGGTTCAATTCGAGCAGTTTGCTCGCGGACGCGGACCCGGGCGACGCGCTCGTGATCCCAAAGCACACTTCGATGCGAGGACGTTTTCCGTTCAAGGGCGTGCCATCGAGCTTCGTGACGGTGCGCTCGATGCGAACGACTTGCTGCATGTGCGGGAAGGCGGTGTAGCCATTCAGGGCCGTGCTGGTCCAGATTCGTCGCAGCTCGAGTCGGCCGTGCCCCTTGTCGAGCGTTTCATGCTCTGGGGGGGGAAGCCTCCATGTGGAGGCTTTCGATGTCCGCTCGCAAGGTCGGTTGGTTGTCCTTCACCGTGAAGAAGTAGTCGGCCTTCTTTTTTTCGACGATGTGTTTGGCGATCTTCGTTTGGGTGAACATCGCGTCGCCGGTCACGATGGCGCCTTTGATCTCCAGGCCGGCGAGCACCGGTTCGACGCTCGTGATCTCGTTGGTCTTGTCGGGCACGCGGTGTTGCGCCACGACAAGACCTTCGCGGTGCAGCACCGCGCTGACCAAATGTGCGGGCTTCACCTCGCCGTCCGCGCTGCCGCGCACGGTCTTGCCATCGAGAGCGAGACCCTGTCCGTCGAACGTGCCGTATCGCGCCATCCAGCCGCCGACGCGCTGATCGAGCTCGGCGACGTCCATCTTTCCCAGCACGCGGCGCACCGTGCGTTCGCTGGGCGGATTGCCGTACTTCGACCCGAGTCGCCGGAGTGTCTCGCGGCTCTGGTCGGCGCTCCATTCGGCGATCGCCGTGATGCTTCGTGAGCCCGCAAGGACTGCACACACCGTGGCCACCAGCACGAACTGGATGGGGTGCCGAAGCCCTCGTAGCTTGCGGAAGTCCGCGATTCCCGCGAAGAGCTCGAACAACCCGTCATCTCCTTGCGGCAACTTCGTCACATCGATCATGTCGACCCCCTCCGTCCGGGTAACCCTTGCGGCGCGCGGAACCGCTCCGATCGCGCACAGTCGTTCCCGTGCTCGGCGGTGCAAGGGAAAGACAAACACCCGCTTGGGCTGCCCGTGCGCTTCGTAGCGCCCGCCGCGAACCCGCCCGAATCCCCGTGTCTCGCCCAGCTCGATCCAATTGCTCGCGCGATAGCAGGTGCCTCGAAAACGCGAGGCATCCACGAAGCTCTCCGCGAGCCAGACCGGATGCCCGTAGCGCTCCTGCCAGTCCGCGCGAAGTCGGCGCAAATTCGCGGCGAGCACCCGCGACGCGAGATGCGAAACCTGCGACCACGGCAACATCAGGAACCGGACGTTGTTCACCACGCCATGGAGCCCACCCGCCTTGGTGACCGCGTCCCAGCCGAGGTATCGATCGCGCGGCGTATTATGCAGCGACGCTGACGCCCAGCTCAGTAGCGCCACCAGTTGCTCCCCAACGAACGCCGCGTACCGGATCGATTCGCCCACGTGCGTGCAGTCGCCCAGATAGTGATACCGCTGCATGTGCAGTCGCCAGCCCGCACTCTCCTCCCGCGCGATCGGGCGAACGTGCAGTACCCCTGCGACGCTCGGTGGCTCCAGGCCCAGCAACGGTCCCAGCTCAACGTCGTCCGGCAAACAAACTCTCCGCGGCGAGCCGCCCGAGCGCCGCGGTGGGGGCAGTCGGATCAGTCCACGCCGCTCGCACCGAGCAAGCAGCAACCGCACCGCGTCCACCGCGTACGCGCCGGACCCCTGGCGCCAGGCGAATCGACGGCAGACCTCGCGGGATAGCTCCAAGCGTGTCCGGCACTGCTTGCCGTCCACAAGACCCTGGACCCACGACCACTCTTCGCCGCCCAGGCGTACGCCCCGGAAGATGAGTTCCCCGGCTGTGCCCGTCGCTCCCCGCTGCTCACGAATCTTCGGCACGCCCAGAGACTGGCACGACGCGGCTCGCGACGCCAGTCCCCGCAGTACTTTCGTTACCTTGGGTTAACCTTGCCGGGGCCCTGCATGACCTTGCTGTACGCTTGACCTGGGAGGCGTTGATGGAGCAGACGACCAAGCAGCTGCATGCGTCTCGCCTCGGTCTGCCGCTGATTGGCGGGCGCTTTCGCCGCCTGAGTCTGCTCGGCGAAGGGG
>JBBRWC010000203.1:0-2685 GCA_038246255.1 Planctomycetota bacterium | reverse complement strand
TTTGATCTGCTCGCAGCAGCACCCGCGTCTGCTGGGGTACTCAACTAAACGAGTCTCCGAAAATGTCGGGGCGGTTCACGAGGCTGCTTGCGAGACGCTCATGGCACTTATGGCCAACGGCGCCTACTGGGGAGAAGAGAGGCACCGTGAGCTGTGGGTCGGCGTGATCGAGCGGATAGGAAATCATGCGGCGTTTGGGAACTACATGAGTGGCACCTTCTACGACGTGTGGACGGGGCTGTACCGTTATCCTGCGATGCTCGCCTTCTTCGCAGCGGGCCTGGCAGCACTCGCACGCGGCAATAACGCGGAGGACACGCTAGCCGATCTCTTGCTCATCCCGCGCGTCAAGTTCCGCCTTGACGGGAGGAGCGACTCGCCTGCACAAGGACTCAACGCAGCGGCCCTCATGCGACACGATCTTGCTCAGGCTGTACTCCACGATCGCGCGCTCACCCCGTTGAGCGATCACCTCAGTTTGGACTTGACCCGATTTAACGGACACTTGGTTTACGCGGCTCGCGCCATCTGACGGAGCTGCCGTTCGTACTGCATCGGGCTGAGATATTTGAGCGTGGAGTGCCGGCGCTCTTGATTGTACCAGACCTCGATGAACTCGAAGATCGCGTGATGCGCCTCGCGATGCGAGTGGAAGTTCGCATCACGGAGCAGTTCGTGCTCCAGCGTCGCGAAGAAACTCTCGGCCACCGCATTGTCCCAGCAGTCACCCTTGCGACTCATGCTCGGCGTGAGGCCCTGCGCGCTGAGCACGGCCCGATACTCCGCGCTCGCGTATTGGCTTCCACGGTCCGTGTGATGAATCAGCCCCGCCGCCGGGCGGCGCGCGCGCAGCGCCGCGTTTAGCGCGGCGAGCGGCAGTGTAGTGGCGAGGGTGGCGCCCGTGGCCCAGCCGACGACGCGCCGGGTCGCCAGATCGAGGAGCACGGCCAGGTACACCCAGCCCACGCGCGTCGGTACGTACGTCATGTCACCGACCCACGCCGTATCGGGGCGCGGATGGTCGGCGAGCGCAAAGTGACGGGCCAGCAGATTCTCCGCCACCGGCTCCGCGTGGGCCGAGTCCGTGGTCGACGTCCGACGACTCGGCGCGCGGGCGATCAAGACGTCTTCTCGCATGAGCCGCGCGACCCGCTTCTTCGCCACCGGGATCCCCGCCGCCTGGAGCTCCCGGTGCACCCGCGGCGCCCCGTAGCGGCGTCGGCTCTTCACATGCGCGGCGCGCACGTGCACGCGCAGCCGCTCATCCGCGAGCGCATGGGCCGTCGGGGGTGCCGCAACGCGTGCCATCGCGTCGTAAAACCCGCTGACACTCACCTCGAGCAGCGCGCACATGCGCCGGACCGGGTAGCGGTCACGATGGGCCTGAATCGCGGCGTACTTGTCCCTCATCGGGACTCCTTCGCGAAGTACGCCGCCGCACTTTTTAAAAAGGCGTTCTCTTGATGCAGGCGCGCGACCTCGCGCTTCAGGCGGCGGAGCTCCTCCTGGTCGCTCGGCAGTCGACCGAGGCCGGGGAACACATCGACCGGCGTCGCCCCCGCCCGCTCGCCGAGCTGGCGCTTCCACGCTCGCAGCATGTCGGGTCGCACGTCGAGCTCGCGCCCGATCTGCGTCACGCTCACCCCCTGCGCTCGGCGCTCCTCGAGCCGGCGGACCGCTTCCAGCTTGAACTCGGCACTGAAGAACCGGCGTGCTGCATTCTGCTTCGCCATCATGACACCTCCACCCCGAACAATAATCGGGGTTAGCTTGGTGTCCGTTTTACCGGGTTAAGTCCACGATTAAGCATCTGGCGTGCCCCGACGTAGCTGCATCAGCTGTATAATCTGCATGCCCGCCGCACGTTGTCCACCCAAAGAACGATGCGACACCGGCTTGGCGATACCGACCAGCCTAAGGCCCGCAAGAACACGGCGTGTTAAGGCGGTATAATCTTCCTGCGCGTTTTTCTGCCGGATCGTGCCAGCCTTGGGATCCGGCAACCCGAGTTGCCCCGCGCGCTCATGTCGCGCATACTCTCCGCGCACCCCACCGTCCCCCTCGCGTCAAGGCGCCCGCGATGACACCCCCCGCCCCGTTGCGCCTCCGACACATCGCCGCCGTCGCTCTCCTCGCCGCCCTCGGCCTCATACAGGCGGCCAGCGCCCAGCAGCCGGCGCCGCCTCCCGCCCGCTACGACCGCGCCACCTACGACCACCGCTCCGCCGACATCCCCATGCGCGACGGCGTGAACCTCCACCTCGAGATCTACTCCCCGAAGAACGCCACCGAGCCGCTCCCCTTCCTCCTCCAGCGCACGCCATACGGCGCCGAGGGCATGGGTGCCCGACTCACTCGCGGCTACTCCGACCTCGCCGACGAAGGCTACATCTTCGTCTTCCAGGACATTCGCGGACGCTACAAGAGCGAGGGCACCTTCGTCATGCAGCGGCCACCGCGGCCGGTTGACTCCCCCGCGATGGCGATCGATGAAGGGACGGACACCTACGACTCGATCGAGTGGCTGCTCAAGCAGGTCCCCAACAACAACGGCCGCGTCGGTATGCTCGGCGTGAGCTACGACGGCTGGACGGCCGCGATGGGAATGCTCGGCGGCCACCCCGCGCTGCGCGCGGTGAGCCCGCAGGCGTCGCCCGCCGACATGTTCATCGGCGACGACTTCCA
>JBBRWC010000202.1:0-2751 GCA_038246255.1 Planctomycetota bacterium | reverse complement strand
TCATCGGTGCCGACGTGAAGGTTACTATCGAGATTGATGCATTCATTCCCAGCGGAGCGAGTGAACAAGTAGTCCGCACCGTTACCGAAAATTGCCGGACGCTGAAGTTCACGAATCAGGCTTTTGAAGCGGAGTAGCTTGCTTAATCACGGAGCCCTGCGGCCCCGGCGAATCGAAAAGGCTCACAGGTGCGTTTGCCACACTGCGCCAAATAGGACCGAGCCAGGTGTCGGGTGAAAACTCGGACGGGACATAAGTTTGCAAGAAGATGCCTTGCCCACCTGAAACCGCGGAAGCTGCGATGCGGATGTTTTCGCATCTGCTTTCGCTGGTCGTGACCGTGAGGACGCGGACGCGGGAAATGCCGAATCGGGAACGGTGGATGCCGGAGGGCGTGCCCCTGGGCTGGCTTGGTTCGCACCGTTGGTGCTTCAGATGCGTCCTGCACTCAAAGTGCAGGAGCACGCTCCAGGCGATAACCCAAGTTCCGCAGTTGGCGGCGGGGGCGAAAAAAGTTTTCTCTGTTGGGGTTCGGCGGGGGGCGCGGGCTACAGAGAGGGGTGCGGCGGTTTGGCGTTGTAGTGAAGAAGACCCCATTGCGCGGGCGGGGGTTGGGCTGGGATGTTCGGCGCATGTTTCTACGCCGCCATCGCAAGGTTGTTGATGAGGTGAGTTACGATTATTGGACGCTGTGCGAGTCAGTCCGCACGGCGGCGGGGCCGCGGCAGCGGGTGGTGGCGACGCTGGGCAAGCTTGCTGACGCGGAGGCTTCGCCCGAGGCGGGCTGGGAGGATTTGAGCGCGCTGCTGGAGGGGCGCGCAAGCTGCCCGAAGGCGCGCCAGCGCAAGCTGGGCGAGTCGGCGGCAGAGTCGGCGGCAGAGTCGGCGGCGGAGTCGGCGGCGGGGCCGGCGGCGGGGCCGGCGGCGGGGCCGGCGGCGGGGCCGGCGGAGCAGTGGGAGGTGGCCGATCTCGCGGCGTTGCGCGTGGGGCGGGTGCGCGATTTCGGCGACGTGTGGCTGGGGCTTTCGCTGTGGCACCGGCTCGGGTTGCCCAAGCTGATCGCGTCGCTGGTGGAGCCGGGAAAGGAAGAGGTGCCCTGGGAGGATGTGGCCGCGGTGCTCACCGTCGCGCGGTTTTGCGCGCAGCGCTCGGAGCTGTCCATCGCCGAGCATTGGTATGAAAGGACGGCGCTCGAAGACCTCACGGGCGTCCCACTTTCGAAGATCAACGACGACCGGCTCTACCGCGGACTCGACGTGCTCGCGGCGCACAAGGACCGGCTCTGCGCGCATCTCATGGAGCGGTATCGCGATTGGTTCCAGTGTTACCTTTGAGGTCATGGCGACGACCGCCTCACTCCATCACACGCCTCCCCCGCCATGACTCAAAGCTAACTTAGGGGTTCGGCGTGCAGTTCGAGTTCCTCCTTTATGATGTGACGAGCACGTTTTTCGAGGGAAAAGCCGGGGGCAACGAGAAGGCGGCGCGCGGTTACAGCCGAGATCAGCGCAGCGATTGCAAGCAGGTGTGCATCGGGCTGGTCTGCACGCCGGAGGGGCTGCCGCTTTCCTTCGAGGTGTTCGCGGGCAATCGCACGGACGTGACCACCGTCGAGGAGATCGTGACCAAAATGGAGGAAAAATACGGGCAGGCCCTGCGCGTGTGGGTCATGGATCGCGGGATGGTGAGCGAGAAAAACATCGCCTTTTTGCGCGCGCGCAACGCCCGCTACCTTGGTCGGCACGCCCAAGAGCCAGCTCCGGGAATTTGAAAAGGAACTGCTCGAAAAGGAAGGCTGGCAGAGCGTCCAGGACGGACTCGAAGCGCGGCTCATCGCGCATCCCGACGGCGCGGGCGGGGAGCAGTTCGTCCTCTGCCGCAGCACCGCGCGCGCGGAAAGGAACGCGCCATGTTGCGAGCGCAAAGCGAACGGCTCTGCGCCGAGCTGGAGAAAATCGACGCCCGCGTAAAAGGCTTCGCCTCACGCGGCGGGCTGCGCTGCGCCGCGCGCCCGAGGCCGACATCGAGCGCGTCGGATGGCGGATCGGACGCTGGCTGGGCAAGTATCCCGCCGCCGCGCACGTCCTCGAAGCCACCGTCGAGCGCGACGCGAACGGAGCCGCCGCCGGCCTCGCCATCGCCAGCCGCGTGGACCAAGGCCGCTGGAAAGAACACACCCACGGCGCCTGCCTGCTGCGCACCAATTGCACCGAGACCGACCCCGCCAAACTGTGGCGCTGGTACATCCAGTTGGCTCCTTCGCCCCGCTCAGTCGGGCCTCGCGGCCCTGGCCTCCGGCCAGCCTATCTCGCGCCGCCTTCGGCGCTCGGTTCACCCAGGCCGAAGCCGCGTTCCGCACCGCCAAAAGCGATCTGAAACTGCGCCCCATCTACCACCAGACCAGCGCGCGTGTCGAAGCGCACATCCTCGTCTGCTTCCTTGCGCTCGCGCAATGGCGGGTGATCGAGCAATGGATGCCGCGTAAAAGGCATGGCCTCACGCGGCAGGCCGCGTAAAAGGCATGGCCTTACGCGGCAGGCACGGCAAAGGCCTCGGCACCTGCGCGCGCAAACTGGTGGCGGAAATCGGCACCATCAAAAGCATGGACATCACCGTGCCCGTGCGCCGGGGCGGCACCGTCACGGAACTGACCGTGCGCACCGTCGCGCGGCCCGACCGGCACGTCGCCGAACTGCTTACGCGCCTGGGCCTGGAACTGCCCCGCCGCAACCGGATCCTCCCCGCCTGCCC
>JBBRWC010000201.1:0-2796 GCA_038246255.1 Planctomycetota bacterium | reverse complement strand
GTTGTCACCCTGATCGAGACCCGCGGCGAGGGAGGCATGTTCCTGTGCGCTCCCTCCGAGGGGTACGAGATCCTTCTGGGTGATCTGTGCGTGCCCCCGGTCATCACCGCCGACGAGCGTGACGTCCTGCTGGGCTGCGCCTGGGCTATGGACGGCACTCCCCGCGCGGTCGTGGATGGTCCGTCCTTCCTGCCCGGCAAGCACCCCGGATCGCAGGACGCGGGCGCTGGGCAGCGGCCGGGCGATGAGTACAACGCGCGGGGCGACGTGCGTGATGTCCTCGTCCGCCACGGATGGACGCTCGCCCGTGCTGGGTCCAACGAGCACTGGCGGCGGCCCGGCAAATCGGCTGGCACAAGCGCGACTTTCAAGGACGGCGTCTTCTACGTCTTCTCCAGCAACGCCCCGCCGTTCGAGCCGCAGCGCGGCTACGCGGCCTTCGCGGTGTACGCGATGCTCGAGCACGGCGGCGACTGGTCCAAGGCCGCCAGCGCCCTGCGTACCGAGGGGTTCGGCAGCGCGCCGCAGGCGTCCGGCGTGGACCTGTCGGGGCTGGTGACCCAGCCAGCGGCGCTCCCGGTCGATCCGCTGGAGCCGGCGTTCGTGCTGGCGGTTGATTTGTCATCCCAGTACCCGGCGCTCCGTCCGCCGGTGATCAACAAGCTGCTGCGCGAGGGCGAGACGATGAACGTCATCGCCGCGCCCAAAACAGGCAAGAGCTGGCTCACGCTGGACCTTGCGCTCTCGGTCGCGGCCGGCCGCCCGTGGCTTGGGCGCTACGAGACCGTCCCCGGCGACGTGCTCATCATCGACAACGAGCTGCACCGCGAGACCAGCGCTTCGCGCATCCCGCAGGTCGCCCGAGCGCGGGGCATGGATTACGCGAGCGTCGGGCGGCACGTGGCGATCGACAACCTGCGCGGGCGGCTGCGGGACATCTTCGCCCTGCGGTCGTACTTCGACCGGCTCGAGCCGGGCCGGTTCAGGCTGATCGTGCTGGACGCGTTCTACCGCTTCATGCCGCTGGGCGGGGACGAGAACGACAACGCGACGATGGCCAGCGTCTACAACGCGATCGACTCCTACGCCGACCGCCTGGGCTGCTGCTTTGTCTTGATCCACCACAGCAGCAAGGGCAACCAGTCGGGCAAGAGCGTAACGGACGTCGGTGCCGGCGCGGGCAGCCAAAGCCGGGCGACCGATACGCATCTAGTCCTGCGGCCGCACGAGGAGGACGGGTGTGTCGTCCTCGACGCCGCCGTGCGGTCGTGGGCTCCAATCGAGCCCACGGGCCTGCGATGGTCGTTCCCGGTGTGGGACTTTGATCCGGGGCTCGATCCAACGCAGCTCCGCAGCGAGCGACCGACACGCCGCAAGGACGAGAAGAAGTCCGAGCCCGAGCCTTCCCCTGAGTGGGACGCGGAGCGCTTTGCCGAAACGTTCGTTTCGGCGAAGCCGCTGTCGAAGCCCGAGATCCACGAGGCCGCCAAGGCGGCTGGGTTGTCCCTGCGACGCACCGACGACCTGCTCGAGGTCGGTCAGGCGCAGGGTCTGATTCACCGCTGGACGGTCGGTCGGGCGCACCGAGCGCAGTACTCGACCGCTCCGCAGCCCGTCACGGAGGTGCTGTCATGATCCGTGGCCTCGCCAACCGGACCGTCCGTGGCTCGCGCGCGCACGCGCTTGAGCGCTTCAGCGAAGCGCATGAGCCAGGGTTTCATGTCACTCGCGGTCTGTCGCTCGTGCGCGCGCGCACCCCCCGTACCCCCCGGGCGGCGGCGCTGGAGCGACGCCGCCGGGTCGCTCGTGCGCGCGCGCGCTTGAGCGCTCAAGCGAAAATGGGGCAACTGAGGGGATGGTCGGGAGTGGTTAGGTACTCCCGGGCCGGGATCGAGATCCAACGCCCGCGGGAACAGCCGCGCTTCCCGACAGAGTTTCTTTCGCTTGTCCGAGCGCGGATGGAGGTCACCAATGCATGGATGCACTGATGGAACAGACATGGCGAAGAGCGGCCGGTCAGATGGCCAGCAAACTGCGAGCGGATGCCCGCAACGGCGTGATGCTTGCGTCACCGTGGCCGCGTGCAGCGCACAGCATGGTGGTCGGATGGCAGGTCCGTCTGAGCCAGCCGCTGACAAGACCTCGTCCCGAGCGATGGCGACCGACGTGGGAGGTGTTCGCGCTGCTGGCGGTACAGAGCGCGCTCACAGCGGTGCAGCATGTGGAGCGCTCGGCGTGGCACAAGTGGGCGGCCTCGCGGGTAACTCCGACGCGCCGATACATCCCCAAGCGGTGTCGCGGATAGGTACCCCCGTGTCCGCACCGGGTGTCTTGGCGCTCCTTGAGAGCCAGCGGTACCGATGCGCATTGTCCGGCCGCGAGCTGGCCCCGCACACGGCGGCGCTGGACAACATCGTTCCCGTGCGCGTCGGGGGGCAGCACGTCATTGAGAACGCGCAGGTTTTGGACAAGGACGTCAATCGCGCGAAGAACTCACTTACAAGCGACGAGTTCATTGCTCTCTGCCGTGAAGTCGTGCGTTGGAGCGACGGCGCGGGATGTGCCAAGAACGGCAACGAGAACGCTCCCAAACACCCTCCGAGTCTGCAAGGTTCCGCCGAGTTGGCCAGCGACCCGACGGGTGGGGACGGTGGTACCCGCCCGTCAGGAACGCGACGTGGGCCAACGTGGGCGGACCCGTGGCCAAACGGGCGGGCGGGGAACGGCCGCATTCAACCGGACTTCAGCGCTGGTTCAACAGGTTTTCAACCGCTCCAACCGCGCGTGCGGCGGGGC
>JBBRWC010000200.1:0-2854 GCA_038246255.1 Planctomycetota bacterium | reverse complement strand
CCTGCGCGCCGAGCACGCCGGTCGCGCCGCCGCTCCGGGCAAGGATGCGCATGGCCTCCAGCTCGGCGCGGCAATCGAACTCCGCGGCCGCCATCGGCTGCCGGGCGAAACGGCGCACGAGGTCCTCACGGACGCGGCTAAGAGGCGCTGCGAAGAGCGCGCCCGGATCCAACGCGCCCGCCTCGGTCTTGGGCCCAAACGCGCCCGCGCGGGCGAGCGCGGCAATCAGCGGCCCGCGAACGATGGCGCGCGCCTCCGCGCCTACGGGCGGCCACGGGGACCCACCCACCGCGCGCACGTCCACGTCGGCACCGCGGTCTTCGAACTCGACCCATAGCGCGATCAACTCGCCGCGCGCTCCCCGCTCGCCCAGCGCGTGCAGGCCCGCGAGCACGAGGTCGAGGTCGCGGATCCTGCGCAGGATGCGTGCGAGTTCCCCCGGCGCGCCCGCGCGCCGTCCAAGAACGACCCATGCGGCGTGCACGAGGTCCTGCGCAACGCGGATGCCACCCGGGGCGCGGCCGTCCGCCAAACCGAGATAAAACGCGTCGAGCGCGGGTGTTTCCGCCTGCGCGAAGGCTTCAAGCAAACGCAGTTGCTGCTCGAGCGGCGCGCTGTTGAAGCCCGCGAGAACCGTGTCCACGAGGGGCGCCGCGTCGACCGTGGACTCGACGGCTCCGCTCGCCGCCAACGCCGCTGCGGCCTCGAGGCGTATTTCGCGGTCCGTCGCGCGCGTCACATGGTCGACGAGGACCGCTCGCCCCGCCGCGCTTGCGCCGAGGATCGACGCCGCCCGGCGACCGAGCGACGGGCTGCGACCGATCGAATGTTCGAGGGCGAAGGTCGCGCTTGCGACCGCTTCCGCGGGCGAGGTCAACGCGAGCATGGCGTCGACGATCTGCGACGCGCGGCGACCCGCGCGCTCGCGCTCGACGTCGGCCGCGGCGTCGAGTGCATGGACTTCCTCGACGAGCCAGCGTTGGAGCTCATCAAAAACGCCCTGATCGCCCGCAAAGGGCCGCAAGAGGTCCACGGCCAGTTCCCGCTCGTGCGCCCCGCGGCGTCCGAGTTCGATCCAATCATCGCGCAGCGGCAGCACAGGATGAGGCCCCACCAGCCGACGCGCGACGGGGCCGCGGCGCTCCGGCGGAGTGCTGAGCACATAACCCGCGAGCGCCCCATGCCACGGCCTCGGATCCCCCACACGCACCAGGGTCAAAAACGCCGTTTGGGCGGTTTCTGCGCCGGCGATCTCGATCAGCCGCGCGAGCCCGTCCGAGGCGGCGACGTCCCCCGCGAGGGCGCTCGACTCGAGCGCCGCGACAAAGCCGGCAGGCCATCGACCGCGCGATCGGTAGTGCTCGAGCAGCCGCCCGAGCACGTCCGAGGGCCACGCCGGAGCACGGCGCGTGAGGGCCGACCAGTAACTGCCGAGGCCGCTGCCATCGGCGTACTCCTCGATCCGTTCCAGGAACTCGCGTGTGCCGAGGACGTCCAGCGCGTGTTCGGCGAACTGGACCGCAAGTCCGAGGTTTGGAACCAACGGGTCGAGCGCGTACAACGCGCGCGCGGCCGTTTCGAGCGCTGCTTGACCCGCGCTGGTGTGCATTATGGTCACATGCGGCATGCTCTCCACCACCTGCAGCGTCGTCGCCGCCGCCCATAGGTGCGCGCCGAGGTCCGGATCCATTGACCGCGCGGCAATTTCGAACCGCGACTGGCGCTCCGGTGACCAGCGCGCCGCCGCAAGCCATGCACCAAGGAGCGCGTCCACGTCGCCCGTGCCGCCTGCGGCATAAAGCAATGCGCTGACGAGCCCGCGGGTTTCGCGGCGTGCGAGCGCGACATCGCTCAAGGGGAGCGCAGCCAGCGGGGCGCCGGCGTGGTCGCTCGGCGCCGGCAACGCCGCGCGGATCGCGCTGAGGGCGGACACACCGACTTCGGCGCGTTCCAGATCGCGCGCAAAGGCGTAACGCTCCTTCTCCCGATCGGGTGCTTCGAGCGCCATCGCGTGCGTGGCCGCGAGTTTCACCCACGCATCCTCGCCGGCGCTTTGACTCGCGCGCGCGGAGGCCGATCCCGGCGCAAGCGCGCGCGCCAATCCCACCGCCGCCGCGCGCCGCACCGCCGGGTCGACGTCGACGAGCAAACGCGCGATCCGCTCGGGCGCAGCGGTCGCGGGCAAGCGCGCAGTCAGCCGCGCGAGGTTCAGGCGCGTTTGGGAAAGCGGATCGGCGGCGAGCGCGTCGAACGTGGGTCCGTCGAGCTCGGCGGGCACGCCAAACGCCGCGAGCGCCCCGAGGGCCGCCGCGCGCACGTTCGGGTGACCGTCATCGAGCGCCCCGCGCGCAAGGTCCGCGGCGGCGAGATCGACCCGCGCCAACTGGGCCGCCCGCCCAAGGGCATCCAGTGCCGCGGCGCGCGCGGTCCAATCCTCGCGGGCAAGCCGCTGCGCCACGTCGGCCGTGAACGCGGCGGGATCTTCGCGCGCGGTCCGCAGGGCCGAGCGCACTGCGAACTCACGTTCCACCGCGTCCGCAAGCGCGGCCGGCAGGACCGCTCCCGCAGTGGGTTTGAAATAAGCCGAGGGCACGGATGCCGGACCGAGGTGCCGCACGGGCGCGAGGCGGGCGGTCGTCGGGCCGTCGAGGTGCCGCGCTCCGAAAACGACCACACCGGCCGCAAAACCGATCGCCGCGAGCGCGACGACGGGCGCAATCCAAACGCGCGGCAGGCGTCTTGCGGGCCCCGGCGGGTCGCAATCCGCCGCCCGTTTCGTCGGCGCTTCGCTGGCCGTCAGCGCTCCGCTGGCCGTCGGCGCTTCGCTGGCCGTCGGCGCTTCGCTGGCCGTCGG
>JBBRWC010000199.1:0-2859 GCA_038246255.1 Planctomycetota bacterium | reverse complement strand
GACGCCGGAACCGGTGCCGGTGCCGGAACCGGTGCCGGAACCGGAACCGGTGCCGGAACCCGTGCCGGAGCCGGAACCGGTGCCGGAGCCGGAACCGGTGCCGGAACCCGTGCCCGAACCGGATCCCGAACCTGTTCCTGAGCCCATTCCGGAGCCCCCGCCTGCTCCCGAACCCGAGCCCGACCCTCTCCCGGACCCCGAACCCACGCCCGACGTGCCGCCGCCGGACGCTCCGCTCGCGATCTAAACGGCCCGGCGCCGGAATTCGAGCAGGTCGAGCGCGACCGTGATGTCGAGGTGCTCAAGCGCGTCGACCCGCTCGCCCGCGCTGTGCCGCGCGCCACGGTAACTCGCGCTCAAGAGGTCGCCGATCGCCGCGCGGTCCAATCGGTGGCGCTCAGCGTGGCGCTCGCTACGCTCGAAATCGAACCGGCCTTCGAACAGCGCACGCGCAGCGGCGCCACGGTCCTCGAGTCGCCCCTCGCCCTGCACGGCCGCGCGCAGCTCAACGAGGTCATCCGGCGCAGGCACCCCGAGCAGCAGCACCCCCCCGGGCGCAAGAACCCGCGCGAACTCCTCGGGCGCCTTGGGGCCGGCGATCGAAATCAAAAGGTCGAGCGCCCCATCGCGCACGGGCAGCCGGCGGTCGGCATTGGCGACGATAAATAGGGCCAAGGAGCGCCGCTTGGCCGCGCGTTCGACCGCCTCGACCGACAGGTCGATGCCGGCGCACCAGCCGCGCGCGCCCAGCGCCTGCGCCAAAGTCGATGTGAGCGCGCCGTGGCCGGCTCCGACCTCGAGGACAGAGGCGGGTGTGCTCGCCGCCGCCTGCGCGATGGCGGTGGCGCGCTCCAAAACCCCCGCGAACATGGCCGCCCCGACTCCGGCACCGAGCAGCCGCTCGCGGGCCGCCGTCGATTCCAGGCGGTCGCCGGGGGTCTTCGAGCGCCGGTCCTGGGGCTGCAGCAGGTTGACGTACCCCGACCGGGCCCGGTCGAAGCCGTGGCCCGCGGCGCACGCGAAGCGCTGCTCGCCCGCCGCGAGCGGCAAGCCGCACCCGCGCACGGGGCACGCGAGGGGGTTCGCGGGGTCGGACATCGGGCGCGCACTGTGCGCGGGTCCCACTCCGAGCGCAAGCGGCCGGGGTTCGATCGAAATGGCGGGGCCATAGGCGCGCACCGCTGTCGTAACAGCGCAAGCTGGCGCCGAGGCCCAAGCCAAGGTGCCGGACGCCGAGCGCAACCGCGAGCGGCGCGAGTCGCACGGGACCAAAGGATTGCCCACCGTGCTGCTTTTGACCGCGGACGGCGAGGTGTGTTGGCGCCGCCCGGGTTATCGCGCAGCGGATTACGAGGGCCCGAACGGTTACGCGGGCGTTTCGCTGGAACAGCGCCGCACGGTGCGGCCGCTCGCGCTCGAAGCACGCGCGTTCATGCAGCACTTCGAAGCCGCGGGCGAATTCGCGCTGCCCGAACGCGCATAGGTTTACGGCGATCGATTGATGGCCCGTTTTTCTGACGATGCGACGGTCCGCGGTTTTGTGCGCGCGCACATCGCGGGCCCACCCAAGACGGATTGAGCTGCGCTGGAGTGCTGAGCTCGCGCGGATTCCGCGGTGATCAGGGTCTTTGCGCGCGATTCACCCGCGCCAATGCGTCCGCGATGCCAAAGGTGCGGCCCGCAAGGGTTACGATCGCCGCGCCATGAAAGCCATCCGAATCGCGCGCCACGGCGGTCCCGAAGTGCTCGACCTCGTCGAGACCGAAGACCCGTCCGCGGGCCCCGGCGAGCTCGTCGTCAAAGTCGAGTGCGCGGGTGTCAACTTCATCGACGTGTACCACCGCTCCGGACTGTACCCGCTCGATTTGCCGGCGAGTGTCGGTGTGGAGGGTGTGGGTGTCGTCGAGGACGTCGGCCCGCCGGCCCCCGAAGCGGATCCCGCGGCACCGCGATTTGCGCTGGGCGACCGGGTGGCGTGGATCCTTGCGCGCGGCGCATACGCGGAACGGGTACGCATCCCGGCGAGCCGCGCGCTTGTGCTGCGCGACGGCGATCCGTCCGCGCGCACGGCCGCGGTGCTGCTGCAGGGCTTGACCGCCCATTACCTCGTCCACGATTGTGGTCCCGTGGGCCACACGTTGGGGGCCGGATCCCGTGCCCTCGTGCACGCGGCGGCGGGTGGCGTTGGACTGCTTCTCGTGCAATGGCTGGCGCGCCTTGGGGTGCGTGTGTTTGGCACCGTGTCGAGCGCAGACAAGGCCGAGCTTGCGCGCGAGGCTGGCGCCGAGGAAGTGCGCGTCGCGCGCGAGGCGGAATCGGCAGAAGCAGTGCTTGCCTGGACCAAGGGCCGCGGTGTCCACATCGCCTACGACTCGGTGGGCCAGTCGACGCTGCGCGCCTCGCTCGCCGCCCTGCGGCCGCGGGGCATGCTCGTAAGCTACGGACAGTCGAGCGGCACCCCCCCCTCGATCACGACCCGCGAGTTGGGTGCACGCTCGCTCTTCATGGTGCGCCCAGGCCTGCAAGACTTCGTCGCGACGCGCGCCGAATACGACGGCCGCGCAAACGACGTACTCGCCCTCGTCCGCAGCGGCGCACTGCGCGTGCGCATCGACAGCGAACTGCCCCTCGCGGAAGCACCCCGCGCACACCGCCGCCTGGAATCCCGCTCGAGCGCCGGCAAAATCCTGCTGCACCCCTAGCCCGGGTTAATCACCAGGTTTTCGAGCAGACGAGCCCAAGTCGTCGCCTGGTCATGCTTTGCGGCCGCGGGATCCACAGTCGACCTTGAACAGGTCAACGAGGACGCCCGTGGTCGCAAAGTGCCGCCAGATGGCGAAAGGCTGCCGCAGGCCGCCG
>JBBRWC010000198.1:0-2863 GCA_038246255.1 Planctomycetota bacterium | reverse complement strand
TTCCCGCAGGCACTCCGCTCTCCTGCGCCAGGCCCTTGAACGTCAGGCCCAGGCGCTCACGCCGGCCGAGCAACTGCACCATCTCTTCGCGTCGGTTCATGCACGCAATCGTCACGTCCCGGCCGCCGGCGTCCAGGCGGGGGTGGCGTGACGGTTACGTGTCCACGCAGAAGTGTTTCTCGAAACACTGGAGCGCCCCGCCGTCGGTTTGCGTCAACGGAGGCAGGCCAACCGGCCCCACGGCGTCAAAGAGCCCGAAGCAACTGCCATTGGGCCCTCTTCGGCCGTCACGGTCCCCAGATCTGCGCCTTGGTGGGGTGGCTCTCCCGCATCGTGTCGGACCTGTGGGTTCGACTCGGAAACTCAAGGAACCGATGGACTGGACCGGATTTCGGGGGCGGCCTCTTTACAGTAACCGTCCGCGGGCGGAGTTGACTGCACGTCAATCCGAGGGCACCGCGCCGGCGCGTGCTTCGTAGGCGAAGAGCGCGCGCTCGGCGGCCAGCGCGCAGACGAGGCCAAACGGGACGCCGACGATGGTGTCGGTCACCCAGTGCACACCGAGCGCAGGCACAGCCCACAGCAGCACCACCCAGTGCACGAGCAGGAGTTGCGCGAGCCGGCGCGGTCCCGCGCGGCGCGCGAACCACCAGGCGGTGAAGGCGATCGACAGGTGCAGGGACGGAAAGCAGTTGTCGAGGGCGCTCGCGAAGCGCAAATCCGGGGTCAGGCCCGGCGCGAGCAACTCGAGCCCCGGCTGGGCCTCGGACAACCCGCTCCACGCCGGTTCCGACACGGGCGCGAACACATAGAACGGCAGCGCAAGCAGGTAGTTCGCGAGCAGCGCAACACCGAGCCCCGCCGCGGCGCGCACCTGGCCCGCCGGTCCCCACCACAAGAGCGGCAGGGCGATGCAAAGGGGCAGTCCCAGGAGGTAGATGGCGGCGAACAGGACGAGGACGGGCTCCGGCGTCATCGCCTGCACCCACGCCGGGAGGTCGCCTTCGAGCGCTCGGACGAGCGGCGTCCAGTCCCGCCCGAGCCGCGTCGTGAGGTCCGGATCCCAACGCGCCTGGGTCGAGGCGAGCAGTATGACGCTGCCCAGGGCGACACCTAACCAGCGGCCGCCCGGGGTCGCAATCAGCAGGAAGAGCGCGAGGAAACCGCGCGCGACACCGCGCGGGCCGGAGCCCAACTCGGCACGCCCGAGCCACGCGAGGACGACCGCCGCGAGCGCCGGGACGCCAGCGATATAAAGAAGCGCCAACACGCCGCGCAGAGTGTAACTGTTCGGCCAACCCCATCTTGATCGGAACTGCGATTGCGGGATCCTTGCGTGCATGGATCTTGAAGCGCAGATGCGGCGGTGGTTGGCGGAGCGGGAGCGCGACGGGCTGATGTTCTACGAGTTGTCCAAGCGCAGTGGGGTGCCTGCGACCACGTTGTCGGGCTGGGTGCGCAAAGTCCGCGCGGAGCCGAGTTGCGATTCTCGCGTGAGGTTCGTTGAACTGCGTGCGGCGACGCCCGTCGATCGGCCCAAACGCGTGGAGATCGTGACACGCACCGCGTGCAGATTGCTGTTCGATTTGAGCGTCGATCCCGATCAGGTCACGCGGCTCGTCGCCGCCTTGGATCGATGCTGACGTATGGCGCAGGACAGCGCGTCTTCGCGGCGACAGGCGCCGTCGATTTCCGCAAGGGCTTCGACGGTCTTGTTGCGCTCGTGCGCAAAGACTTTGGTCGTGATCCGTCGACGGGCGACCTCTTCTGCTTCTTCAACCGTCGCCGCGACCGGGTGAAGATCTTGGTCTGGGATCGCAACGGTTTCTGGCTGCACTACAAGCGCCTTGAGCGCGGTACGTTTGAGTACCTGCACGACAGCAGTGCGACGGTGGAACTCGATGCGCGCAAAGCGCACCTTGTTGAGCGCGATGCGCACCTTGTTGAGCGCGATGCGCACCTCGCCGAACGCGATGCGCGGATCGCACTGCTGGAAGTGGAGCGCAACGCCAAGGTGGGCGCGTTGGAGTCGCGCATCGCCGAACTGCTCGCGCGGATCGACAAGCTGACGCGCATCGCATTCGCGCCGAAGTCCGAACGGCGTCCCTTGGGGCCTGGCTTCGAACTTCTTCCTGGCCAGATGCACCTGCTTTTTCCCGAGCTGATCGAAGCCGACGGCGCGATCCTCGAGGTCGCGTGTTGGGCGCATGCGCGTCGCAGGTTTTTAGATGCAAAAGGCCAGGAGCCTGAGTTCGCGCGCCAGGCCATCGATCAAATCCGTGAGCTGTACGCGCTCGAGCGGGCGGCTAAGGCAGCGGGTCTTGACGCGGATGGCGTGCGAGCGATACGACAGTCCCATGCGCAGCCCGTGCTGGCGCGATTCGCAGACTGGATGAGCGCCACCAAGCCGAAGGCATTCGACAAGGGAGCGCTCGCGGACGCGATCCGTTACGCCGAGTCCAACTGGGATGCGCTCCAGCGCTACACGACCGACGGGCGCCTCGACATCGACAACAATGCGGCCGAGCGCGGCTTGCGCAAGGTCGCCCTGGGGCGCAAAAACTGGATTTTCTTCGGCAACGAGCGCAGTGGCCGAACGGCCGCGATCATGTACAGCCTGATCGCGACCTGTGAAGAGCACGGAGTCGACCCGCGCGTCTACTTGCGCGACGTCCTCATGCGCATCAAGACCGGCGTGCCGCCGGTCGAGCTGACTCCCTATGCCTGGAAGACGATCTGGCAACCCAAAGTGGAAGCCCACCGCGAGAGCATCCTCGAGCGCATGCTCCAAACCCCCGCCGACGGATCGCCCTCGCCCCGCCCGCCAACCAGGCCGCCCATGGGGATCGCCGAACAGTTGCCG
>JBBRWC010000197.1:0-2942 GCA_038246255.1 Planctomycetota bacterium | reverse complement strand
CCGCCCGATGCCCCGGGCTACGAGTTCGACGTCGGCACCTGAATTTCTAACACCTGAATTTCCACGTCTCGCCACCGCTACCACGGTGCCGACTGCGACGCTGCGGCGTTCGCTCGTCGGGAGCCTCGAAGATTGTCGGCTCGCTCACACACCTTCCACGGCTTCGGCCCAGCCGGTTCGGTCCTGGCCAAGCCCAGGCGGCGTTCGCCGCACCGAAACCCGCATCGATTGGCCTGTCCTCCGAGCAGAGCGCGCCGGCCACAGTGACGCGGCTAGAGTGGATCAAGCTCAGTTCGCCGTGCTACTAGCGACCGCCGTGCGAGTGGTTTCGACCTCCGAGGTGTTCCCGGGTCATCGGATCGTAACACTCGGCTACGAACCGGACGGCCGGCGCGTAGCGCGCCGCGATGAGACGGGCATCGCCCTTTACGGTCCCGAGCTGCAGTGGAGTGCTCCGCTTCGCGAGAGGGTGCGGTCGATCACGTTCGTCGATGGCGATCGGCGTGTGATCGTCGACCCGTCCGGGAGGTCGCCGATCGACCTGCTCGACGCAGAAAGCGGTCGCTCGATCGCAAGCTACGAGAGAGCGTACCCACTGCTCACCCAGCCGCGCTTCCCGCTACATGATCGCGGGCAATCAGGTGATCGACGCGCGCACGGGCATGGTCGCGCACCAGATCGACGGCTGGGCACTCGCGATGGCGGATGATGGCACACGCGCCATAGTACGGCGGGGTGACGCGATCGCGGTATACGATGGGCTGGACGATCGCCCAAGGGTCAGCGAGTGGCCAGAGTGGCCAGTGCACGATCTCGTGCGCGCCCGTCGCATCGAATTGCCGAGCGTGGGTACGGTCGTGATGGCCATGGGCTATCTCGCCGTCCAATGCTTTGACCTTGCGAGCGGCGACGAGTCCGATCGGATCGTCACCTCCGGTGCGGAGCTGGTGACCGCGACGATAGCCGCCGACGGCCGGTTAATCGCGACCGTCGATAAACTCTCCGTGATCTCGCTCTATCACCGAGACGGGACGCTGCGATGGAGTTCGGCGGCGGCACCTCAACGCGTGATAGGCGTCGCGATCATTGATGGCCACGTCGCCGAGCAGCTCTTGCGGGCAGGCCGCCCCACCGAAGCGCGCGCCCACTACCAGCGCGCGTGCGCGTGCGTGGGCTCGCAGCCCGGCCGAAGAGCGCTACCTCGACGCGAAGATCGCGAGCTGCGCGGATCATGCCCGGGCGTGATCCGGAATCACACCCGGGCGTGATCGGCAGGGAAGGCACCGTCGACGATGCCGCGCAGCGCGTCGTTCACGAGCTTCGCCACCGAGGCGGGAATCGGCGCACCGCGTACCAGATAGGGGCGCACCGCCGCCTCGGGAATGCGCACCACCGCGAACACGATGCGCTCCACCGCGTCCACCGCGGCGAGCGAGGGGAAGGTGCGCTTCGCCGCCCGCGCGAAGCCGAGCGAAAGGCGGCGCCGCAGATCGGTCGCGCGCTTGCTGCGCTCGGCGTCACCCGTGCCGATGAAGTCCTCCACTCGGTGCACCAGGAGCAGACCCGCATCGCCCGGATGCGCGCGCGCCCAGTCCACCACGAAGGCCGCCGTACGAGGTAGATCGCCTTCGGCCAGCGATGCGAGGAACGCCTCCTGGAACCCGGCGACGGTGACGAGCCACGTCTCGGCCAGCAGGGCCTCGCGGCTCGGGAAGCGATTGTAGACGACGCCGCTCGGAACCCCGGCTGCGTGGCAGACCGCGCGGACATCGAGGCCACGAAGCCCTCGCTCGCGCAGCACCGCCTTGGCAGCGTCGAAGAGCACGCGGTCGTCGTAGGTGCGGGGACGACCCATGCGACCATTCTAGAGCATCTTCTCCAAATAGCGCCCTCGAGCCTTGCCGGAGCCATCGCTGGGCCTATTCTAGAGATATGAATCTAAAACGGACCGCGGGCGCCACGCCGGTGGCCAACGTGCACGCCTGCCGGCTACCGGGCGGCATGGAGCAGGCCGGCGCGCTGATCGATGGCCTCTCGACGCCCGCCGACGCGCTCTGGCCCCACGAACGGTGGCCGCGGCTACGCCTGGACGGGCCGCTGCGGGTGGGCGCACGCGGCGGCCATGGCCCGGTGCGCTACGAAGTCATCGCCTGGGAGCCCGGGCGCGCCATCACCTTTCGGTTCACCGGGCCGGCGGGGTTCCACGGCACGCACGGCGTCGACGCGGCGCCGCGTCCCGACGGCAGCGCCCAGCTGCGGCACGTGCTCGCCATGCGCACCAGCGGCCTCGCGCGCCTGTCCTGGCCGCTGGTCTTCGGACCCATGCACAATGCACTGATCGAGGACGCGCTGACCAAGGCGCGGGTGGGGCCCGGGGGCTGGGAAGCGGAAGCGCCGCGGTGGTCGCAGGGCTTGCGGCTGCTCCGCTGGGCGGCAACACGGATCTTGGCGCGCCCGCGCCTGTGAGGGGCGCGGGTCCCGTTGAGTCTCCGACGGATGCGCCCGTCCGGTCCGTTCCTCTTTCGAGCTAACCGGCCGCCGGGAGGCAGTGCGTCATGAGCACGTGGGCGGCCAGCATGCGCTTGAACGCGGGCAGAGAACGTCGCCGAGGACGCCTCCGTGCGCGGAGGCCTCGGCGACGTGTGGGTTGGTTTATCCAGACCTCGGCTGGTGGAAGGTGGTGGACTGGGACGCCGTTGGGGAAGCGCTCGGGGTGAGCTTGGTACGCGGCGCCGTCATCGAGCCGGCCGAAGCGGCTGCTTGTCCGCAGCGGGACAATCGCGCGAGCGACGCAACCAGCGCCGAAGCGGCTACCGTGGGCGATAGGATCGGCACCGCCTCGTGACAAGAAGTGCTTAATACTGCTGCGGGGAACGACACGCAGCGCGAGGAGGCTGGGATGATGCGCGGCGACAAAACGGACATCGCGGAAGCCAGCGGAT
>JBBRWC010000196.1:0-3136 GCA_038246255.1 Planctomycetota bacterium | reverse complement strand
GTATCACCATCCTCGACAAAGCCGGCAAGGTGGCCGCGCAATTCGGGGCAAACGACCACGCCGACGAGGTCGGCACGAACAAGACCGAGCCCGACAAATGGCGTCCGGGCATCGTCACCGCTCCCCACGGCGTAGCGTGCAACGAACGCGGCGACATCTTTGTCTCGGAGTACAACATCTTCGGCCGGGTTCACCGCTTCAACCGCGAGTAACCGCCGCCCCGGCCTCCGCCGGGTTTCCTGTGCAGCCCGAAAAATGTGCGCGCGATCGTTGCCGTTGCTGGCAGACTCCGGATGTCCATTCGTCCCGGCCTCCTGGTCTTCCGCGGTGCGGGCTGGCTCCGCCTCGCGGGCGTCGGGCACCGTGAGACCACCGGCTCACTCCCCAAGCCTTGCCGGCCGCCATTCACCGCTTCCGCGGTGACCTGCACTGCCTGCCGCGCACTGCGCGCCGCATTGAAGGCAATTGTCCGCATCTGAAAACGCAGTCAGGAAACCCTGAAACTGCGCCTGCATGATCTGCGTGATGCCGAGCGACTGGCCCAGATCCACGAGCCCTGACTCCATGTTGTTACCCAGCCCGAGGAACTGGCCTGCATTCCGTGGGATTTGGATGCTCATAATGTATGAATGGCTAAGTGGGTTCCTTTCAGACGCGATAGGATTGGACGCCGTCACCGGATAGGATTCGGTCGTGCAATCCTAAGAAAAATACTGCGATGCCAACCCGGACCGCAGGGGGGAGCTGTTACTTTCCTCAATTGCTAACGGAAACGAAAACCTTGCAATCCCTCCCGCGGCGAAATCTAAGAGTTGCAGCATGAGAAGGAAGACTCTGTGGGGTTTCATTTTGCTGTTGGCCGCAGTCTCGGCGGCCTATTTTCTGTTCTCACCCGGGAGTCTTCCAGAGCGTCCAGAGCCCAGGTACGAAGGAAAGGCGTTATCCCAGTGGTTGGCCGTGGTGGTTTCTGATGAAGCGAAGTAAGGGGACAAAGCGGCTGCGTATCAGGTGCTCTCGAGTGCGGGCGCAGAGGCGGTGCCGTGGCTCATCTGGGCCGCGAAGAGCACCGAAGAAAAGCCGTCTTCCGAATCCGATCTTGCCGACTGGTGCCGAAAGGCGTTTGAGAGCATCACGCGGAAGAGCCGGGAGGATCAGATGCAGGACTTGCTAGGGCAATGCCGTGAAGCAAAAATAGTTCTGTACTTTATGCAGAATAAGTAAAGTAAGGGTGGATGCCCATCGCTCAGCATCCCGAAAACAGCCTGCTCGTCACCAGCATCCTCAATGTCCTGGGACCGGAATTCCACCGCGTGGTGCCGCCCGGAGAAGGGCGCCATCAGGGGCCGCGGCAGAAGATTCTCGACTGGCAGATCCTCGTCGGGCTCATCGCTCATCAAGTCCATTTTCATGGCTGCTTTTCCGCACGCATCAGGCAACTCTTCGGCGTGAGCCTCAGTGATTCCGCCCTCAGTCAGCGCCGCGACAGGCTCGGGCTGGAACCCTTTGAAAGCGTGGTGCGCCATGCGTTGCGCCCGCTCGCGGAGACGGAAAAGCACGGCGGATGTTTTTTCAAAGGGCTGCGTCTGACGGGCATCGATGGCACGCAGTGGAGTCTGCTGAACACACCGCAGAACAACGCGCAGGTCGGCAAGCGGGTGAGCCGGCGCGGGGCTGCCGCCTTTGCCAAGGTGGGCCTTTGCACGCTGGTCGAACTGGGCACGCACGCGCCGCTGGGCGCGGCCCTGGGCCCGCACGCGCAGAGCGAACTGGCGCTGGCCGCCGAGGTGCTCCCGCAGTTGCCCGCGCAGAGCCTGCTCATCCTGGACCGGCTCTATGGGCAGGGGCCTTTCGTGGACCGGCTCAGCGCGGTGTGCGCGGCGCGCGCGAGCCATTTCCTGGTGCGCGTGCGCGAAAAGATCGCCGCTGAAGCCAGCGATAAACTGCCCGATGGCAGCGCCTGGGTGGAGGTGCGTGTGTGCGACCCGGAAAAGCCGCGCGAGGTGCTGCGGACCCTCCGGGTGCGCGAAGTCCGCGGACGGGTCTGGAACCGCCGCCAGCAGCAGTGGAGCGACGTGCGCCTGTGGACCAGCCTCGGGCCGGAGGAGGCCACGCCGCAGGAACTCCTCGCCCTCTACGCGCGGCGCCGGGAGCAGGAGATCTTTTACAAGGAACTCAAGCTCCAGATCCGCGGCAGCGACCTGCTCGCGGGCCACACCCCGCAGAGCGCCGCGCAGGAGATGCTGGCGCTGCTGGTGGCCGCCTCCCTGCTCGCGGGCGAAAGGCTCGCCGCCGCCGAGGCTGGCGGCGATCCGGCCATCATCGCGGCGGGCGCCGTGCGGATCAGCTTTGGCGCATGCTTTGGCGCGTGCCAGTCGCACATGGTGGCATTGTGGATGGTGCTCCAAGCCGGGCGCGGCCTTCTGGACGCAGCCACCGAGGCCGCGCTCATCGCGCGGGTGCGGGAGCAAATCGCCCGCGCCGCCCTGCGCGTGCGCCGCCCGCGATCCTGCGAACGCAAAGTGCGCCAGCCCGTCAAGAAATGGCCCCGCATGTTCACGCCCTCCTCCATCACCTCACCCACTCATTATGAATTGCGCACGATTGCTTAAGGGCATTGGGCTTAACCCGACTTCGCGGACTGGAGGCGGGATGAGGGGGGGCGTTCTCTGGGGGCTCGTGCCTCGCAACCCTGAGCTTTGATACGGAATCCCGTTGGGATTCAGAGCAGGAACTTCCGCGAGGCATGGGGGGGTACCCTGCATTTCTCCCACACGTGGCGTGCGGGGTGAAGAATCCCAGCGCGCCGCGGCACGCGGCTGGTTGGGGTAGCCTGCATTTCTCCCACTCATGACGTGGGACGCGACAGGGTGTTGTGCCGCCTGCACGGCATGCCTGCGGAGTGTGTGAAATGTGCGCCAGCCCGTCGGTCAGGACAGAGCGGCTTCCGGATGCTCGCGACACCGGGGGCGGCTGGCTTCCGCCGCGCAGGCGCGGGCAAAAGCGAAATCCCGCAGACAGTGCAGGCACCGCCCAGGCTGCCGTCCGAGGCTCTTGCAAAACCTACACGGTCACCGACGCGCGGCGTCGTCGCTCAGAGGAGTGAAGGCATCTCGCCCGCTTACGGCTGAGGTTTTGC
>JBBRWC010000195.1:0-3151 GCA_038246255.1 Planctomycetota bacterium | reverse complement strand
GCATCGGCGAACGCGTTGCGCACCGACCTGCAAGAGGCAGGCGAGTGGGGATCCTCGAGGGCACGGGGCCGCACCCCGTGCCCTCACTTTTTTTACCGGGCGCCGTACGTGCGCGATCCCAGCGGACGGGAACGGATCAGGCGGGCTCGCCGTGGGCGCGGAAGCGGTCCTTTAGGCGCTCCAGCAAGCGCTGGTGGATTTTGCACACCCGCGATTCAGAAATGCCGGTCATGAGGCCGATCGCGCGCAGCGGCATATCTTCCCAGTACTTGAGGTAGACGATGCGGTACTCCTGATCCGTGAGCCGCTGCGCGACCAGCGCCAGCAGTTCCTCGCGCGTCAGGCGATCACCCGGGTCGGTCGCGCGGCTGTCGGCGACGACGTCGAGGCCGTTCAAGTTGGAGCCGTCCTCATCGTCGACCGGCGCCCGTCCCGCTCCGGCCCCCGGCATCGCGACGCCAAAAAGGAGCTGGTACTCGTCGAGGCGAATGCCCATCGTCGCGGCGATTTCGCGGTCCACCGGTGTGCGCCCGAGGTCCGAGCGCAGGCGCTCCAGAACACGCTTGTGCTGCTCGATGCGGTGGCGCCACGGACGCGGCATCCAGTCCTGCGTGCGCAGTTCGTCGAGGAGCGCGCCCTTGATCCGTCGCTCGCCGTAGGACTCAAAGCGCACGCCGCGGGTCGGATCGAAGCTTGCAATGGCCGAAATCAGTCCGACACTGCCCGCGGTCAAAAGGTCGCCGCGGTCCACGGTGCGCGGCAGACGCGCGGAAAAACGCCGCACAATGTCGCGCACGAGCCCCTGGTAACACTCGACGAGCCGATTGCGCGGTTCGAGGCCGGGCTCGCGCAGGTACGCCGTCCAAAGCAGCGCAGTCGGGTCGAGCGGGGGAGCAACAGCCTCCGCGCCGCCCGCTGAAGCGACCGTTGCACCGCCCGCAACCCCCGCGTTGGTCGGGTTGGTCTTCGCCGGCGCGGTCAAGCCGAGCGAAGTGGCGGCGAGGGACGCGCATGAAGCGCTATCGCAAGTGTCGGCCGGTGATCCCGAGGACATGGGTGCGGGGCGTGAACCGCCAACGGGGCTCTTCATCGCCACGCCTTAACGGTGCACCGCGCACTGGCGGCGATGCAAGAGTCGGCGCGCCGTTCGCGCGCGCGTGGCCCGCTGTTGCAACTCTGCGACGGGAACGGCGCACCGCGGATGCGCGATCGGCGTGCGCGCGGTCAGCTTTCGGACACAGGGTCCACGTCGTGCGGAGCGTCGTCGGGTGCAAACCCCAGGCTGTCGAGCACCCGCCGCTCAGCGACGCGCATCGCCGCGCGGGCGCCCTCGTCCCCGTCGTCGTGGCCGCACAGATGCAGCGTGCCGTGAGCCAAATAGAGCGCGAGTTCGCGCGCGAAAGGGACCCCGCGCTCTTTGGCCACCGCACGTGCGCGGTCGACGCTGACGATCACTTCCCCCACCGGACCGGCGTCCTCATCGCCGAGGTCGAAGCTCATCACATCGGTCGGGCTGGGATCGCCAAGGCACACGCGGTGCAGTTCCGTCAGCGTCGGGTCGTCCACCAGGACTACCGAAAGCTCGACACCGTCCCGTCCCCCTTCCCGGAGTGCCGCGGCAACCACACGCCGCACGCCCGCATCGTCCGGCCCGCCCTCCGCCGCGACCCGTGCATGGTCGACGGTCCACGTCACGGCGATCGCCGCGCCATCGCGGGATCCCGACTCACTCGAGGGCGGCGCCAAATCCAGCCTCGTGCTCGCCGCGCTGGGGCGCCGGAACGGTGCTCGATTCCACCGGCCGCGGCTCCGGGCCGTCTTCGCGCAGGGGCTGCTCGTAGGCGCGCACGATCTGCTCGACGAGCGGATGGCGCACGATGTCTTTGGGCGAAAACTCCACCACCGCGATGCCCTGGAAGCCCCGCAGGCGTTTGACCGCGTCGCTCAATCCGCTGCGCTGTCCGCGGTCGAGGTCCGACTGGGAGGGGTCGCCCGTCACGACCATGCGCGAGCCCTCGCCGAGGCGCGTCAGAAACATCTTCATTTGGGACACGGTCGTGTTTTGTGCCTCGTCGAGGATGACGAACGCGTGGCTCAGGGTGCGACCGCGCATGAATGCGAGCGGCGCGATTTCGATGACCCCCGCTTCTTCGAGCCGTCCGACGTCCTCGAAGGAGAGGATGTCAAAGAGCGCGTCGTAGATCGGCCGCAAGTAGGGATCGAGCTTGGCCTGCAGGTCGCCGGGCAGGAAACCGAGGCGCTCCCCCGCTTCGACGACGGGCCGCGTGACGATCAATCGGCGCGCCTGGCCGCTGCGCAGTGCACGCACGGCGGCCGCCGCGGCCATATAGGTTTTGCCGCTGCCCGCCGCACCAAGTCCGAAGGTCAGCGGATGGCGCTCGATCGCTTCCAGGTACTTGCGCTGGGTTTGGGAGCGTGGCTCGACGCTGCGCGGACGGATCTGCGTCGGATCGAGCGCCGGACGCGGTCCGTTCCACGGCCGCCGCGCCCCACCGCCCGTCGAGTCCGCGATGCCCCGCGGCCCCGAGTCGGAGCGCGGGGGCGACGGCGGGCGGCGCGCGCCGACTTCGTCCGGCACCGGCGTGCCGAGGATCGCGTCGATCTGGTCGGGCGCGAGTTCTCTGCCCTTGCGGTGCTTGCCGAGCAAGTGGTCGATGCGCCGGCGCGCTTCGAACACGTCGGACTCAAGGCCGCTCAGGCGCAGGTTGCCGCTGCTCGCGTTGATCTCGATGCGCAGCGCTTGGCGCAGGAGCTTCGCGTGCCGGTCGTAGGGACCAAGGACGAGGATGGCCTCGTCGTGGGAGCGCAGCGGAATCGTGACCTCGGTCAAACGTGGATGTCCGTGTTCGGGGGAAGCGTGGGGCCACAAGCAGCCGCGGCCGAGTGCATCCTGGAACGGATCCGAGCGCTCGTCAATGCGCGGCGCGGCTCCGCGGCGACGCCGGTCACGCCGGCAGGATCAGCGGCCACAGGAACAGCGCGGCGGGCACACTGAAAAGCAGGCTGTCCGCGAGGTCCAAGAGCCCTCCGGAGGGCCCGAACCACGGCCCGGAATCCTTCACACCCGCGCGGCGCTTGATGTGGGATTCAAAGAGATCGCCGGCCTGGGCGGCGAGGTTGATCGCCAATC
>JBBRWC010000194.1:0-3227 GCA_038246255.1 Planctomycetota bacterium | reverse complement strand
TCGGCCACCTGCGTGACGACGGGCCGCCATGGGCCATAAGACTCGCAAAGGAAGTCCGCATTCTCGCGCACGCAAGCTAACCAGCGGCTGCAGCAGGCAGCGGAGCTGCGGTGACGCGACGCTGACACCATCGCAGGAAAATGTTGTATGGCACCATGCACGTTGTAGGCGCGCACGCCTTGCGGCCATCCCATAAGCTGATCAGTGCGTCCGCGACGAGCCCGTTCGACGGCGAAGCCTGTGCTCGCGCTGGTCGCCGTGTTTCTCGACCGCGTCGGGAGGACGTGGCTCGACGACGAATCTGGTCGGTGGAAGGCTCCACCCGCGCCGCGGGTGAAGCCGGGAGACTCCGGCGGAAATACCACGGGTCGACGTAGCACGGACGTACGACCGCTACACACCGGGTGCACGGTCGGTGTGCGGCGGCGACGCGACGAGGACTGGCAAGTTGCTCGGCCGGATGTGTCCCGGGATCAGTTGACATTCAGGTGAATGTCTCGGGGGAGCCGTCTACGCGACGGCGGATGACGTGGATATGATCTTGGGCGCAAGGGCGCGTTGCAGCAAGGGCAGGTGCTGGTAGCCTTTCACGCGACGGAAGTTGCCTTCGAGGTGGAGGAGCGCGGCCGCGCACCAGCGCTGCTTCTGATCACTGGTCCGCCAGCGCGCCACGCGCCGGAGCTTCGCGTCGATCCGCGCCATCACGCTCTCGATCACGTTCGTCGTCTTGAAGCTGGTACCGAGGTCGGGAAAGACGCCGAGGCGATGCAAGGTGAGCGTCTCCTCCAGCCCTTCCTCCAAACTGCGCGCGGCGGACGCGTTCAGCAGCGCCAGCTCGCGGACCAGGTGGTGTAGCGCGCGCTTCGCATCGGCGTACCCCGGGTGCGCGTAGGCGGCCTGGAGTTTCCGACGCCAGAGGCGCTGCTGGGGTTTGGTGAGGTAGCTGACCACATTCTCCCGCTTGTGCCACTGGCAGCGCTGCACCGGCACGGCGTCGCCAAAGACGTCGCGCACGGCGGCCCGCAGCCCTTTCGCCCCATCGAGCACCACGAGCAGGCCTCGGGGTGCGGCGAAGCCACGCTCCCCGAGTTCGCGCAGGAAGGCGGCACACACGCGCTTGTTCTCGGAGGCCGTTTGCACGAGCCCCAGGATCCGCTTCTCCCCCGTGGTCGTCACGCCGAGCGCGATGACCACCTGGTCCGACGCAAAGGTCTTGCCGTCGAGCCGCAGCACGAGCCACTCGGCATCGTCATGCCGCCGCTCGTGCAGCTGCTGCAACACGCGCGCACTGGCGCGGATGAACCGCCGCGACACGCTCGACTTGGCCAGGCCGAACGCTTCGGGGACCGCTTCGGCCGCCGCTTCGTATTCGCGACACGAGAGCCCGGCGAGCACGCGGCGGTACAGGCCGGCGTCGCGGGCGCGCGGCGTCTGGAGCGTGGCATAGGTCGCCAGCGGAATCTCCGTCCCCGCGGCGCGATCCCGCACGCGGGGCACCGTGATCGGGAGCTTCTGATCGGCGAGATAGATCGAGCCGGATTGCCGGCCCCACCGCACCACGTCCGGGTGGCCGTCGTGATGGGCATACCGCGCGCCGGCGAGCGCGCGGACTTCTTCCTGCAGTGCCTCCTCCACGGCCCGCAACCCCAGCGGGATCAGCGCTTGAATCATCGCCAACGTCACGGTGCCATCGTCCAACGGCACCGTGAGTTGCGGGTTCGGGGCACGCGCGGACTGGTGTGGCGTCGCCTTCGCTCGTACTCTTCGCATGGGTGGTGTCCTCGGTGTTGGAGCGCGAATCCTTGGCCGGATCAACGCTGCAGTATGGAGGCACCACCTGAATGTCAACTAGTCCTGGGACAGACCCTGCTCGGCCACAAAGACGAGACGGCGCGGCCTTACCAGCTTAGAACTTCTTCTTTCTCCCCTCCGTGATGTCGACGCCGAACCGTTCCTTGAGCAGCAGCGCCTTGGCAAAGAATCCGTAATTCTCTGCGTTGTCACACGCGATGTCTGGCGAGATGTTCGCCCGTTCGCGGCAGGTCGCTTCGTCGTAGGGCCTCGGTTGATGATCCGTCGTGTTGCCGATGGCCACGATGTGTGTGAGTTCGTGATAAATCGTGCACGTCGACGCGTGCTCGGCGTCCGACACCCCCTTCCGTTTATCCATGTAGGTCGCCTCAGGACCTACAGGATTGAAGCCGCATGTGCCTCCGATCTCCGATGCCATACCGCTGAAGAAGAGGGGCCCGATATAGAATCGGTTGCGCGCATCCTGCTTCCAGACCTGTCCGAAATCGTTCGGCTTGATCCCGCACACCCCCTCGGGCAGGTTCGGGTCGCCATCGCAGATAATCTCGAAATCCTCTTCGTTGATGGCCCGCGACAGACGACCGAGCACTCCCTTCACCTTCTCGTACCGTTGAGAGTTCACTTTGTCGTCGAAGTACACCCGGTACATGCGCTTGGCGAAGTTCACGCGCTCGTCGCTGCTGAAGCTGGTGAACTCGCCCTTCCCGTTCGCTCCCTTGCATTTTTCGATCAGCGTGTGAGCGAGGGTCGCCACCTTCTGCACGTTTTTTACCGCTTTCTTGGCGCGTGTGAGTAGCTGCTCCGAGTTCTGTCGGAACTTGAAGCCCCGATACTTCACGTGCCCGTCGACTTCTTCATCCACGCCCGGGTGAAGCGTTTTGAAGGCCCGGATCGACTTCTCGAAAAGGAAGAAGGTCTTGTCTTTCGCAGGCAGTGCATTCAACGCCGCTTTGACTGCCTCGTCGCCAGGAGGTACCCCCAGGATGCACGGCTGAAAGACCGTCTTGAAGAATTGCGAGTTGTCGAAAAGCGCCTTCTTCTGCGGGTCCGTGATGACTTCGTCGAAGTAGTATTCCGCTACAAATGATTTGTCTCTCTCGGTCAAAGGCATCGGCAGACTACTCCCATCGAATGTCGTGAACGCTGCGGGCACACCGGCATCCGGGCGCTCCCGTGCGAAATAGAGAGGTGGCTGGAGCCGCTAGTTTGAGGAGTATATAATGGCGTCGGTGTCGCTCGAACGGAACCTGTCAATGATTTTGAGACACCGGGCGGGTCGGGATAGGAATTTCAATCGGGGTCGGTCGACTATTCGTCGAACGTACGGCGCGATCGCCGACCTCGCCAGCACCGCGTGAGGGGCGGCGGCGTGCCCTGTCTCTCGCACGGGCGCCGTGCGCGCCGTCCGAGCGGCG
>JBBRWC010000193.1:0-3266 GCA_038246255.1 Planctomycetota bacterium | reverse complement strand
GGCTGCGAAGCAAAGAGGCATTGCGTGGTGGAACGCGGGTCCGACGTGGAACGCAACGGCTCGGCTACGTCATGCATTCGACGGCCGAAGGCCGCCGGGTGCGCGGGCCCTTTTGGTCCGCCGTGGAGCGAGCCAGCGCAGGCGGCGGGTCAGCCTAGGTCGCCGAGCCGTTTGCCCGCGAGCGCCTGCTTGGCGACGCGGTCCATCAGCACGGCGGCGAGCGGCAGCGTCGCGCGCTCGAGCACATCGCGCGCCTTCTGGGTTTCGGTCGCGGTGGGGCGCTCCTTGGCGATTAAAGCCCGCGCCGCGGCGCATGCTTCCTCGAGGTCGAGGATGCTCTCGCGATCCAGTTCCTTGCGCGCCTCGTCCCAATGGGCTTCGGTCGCGCGCAGCATCGTGCCCATCTCGACCTTCAGGTCCGCCACGCGGCGGTTGTCGAAGTCGGCTTGGGCATTGGCGTAGGAATCCGCCAGCATCTTCTCGACTTCGGTGTCGCTCAGGGCGTGCATCGGCTTCACCGCGATGCTCGCGGCGACGCCGGTGGACTCTTCCTTGGCGCTGACGGTCAGGATGCCATCCGCGTCGATCTGGAAACGCACCGCGACACGCGCCATGCCGGCGGGCATCGGCGGGATGCCCTTCAGTTCGAAGCGACCGAGGCTGCGGCAGTCGGCGGCGAGTTCGCGCTCACCCTGCACCACGTTGAACACGAGGCCTGTTTGGTTGTCGGCGTAGGTCGTGAACCCCTCGGTCGCCTGGCACGGCACGGGCGAGTTGCGGTGGACGAGCTTCGCCACCGCACCCCCCATGGTTTCGAGGCCGAGGGACAGCGGGGTGACGTCGAGGAGCAAAAACTCCCGCGTCCCACCCGCGAGGATGTGCGCCTGGACGGCGGCGCCAAGCGCCACGACCTCGTCGGGGTCGAGCTCCGCGTGCGCCTTGCGGCCAAAGAACTTCTCGACGAGCGCGCGCACGGCGGGCACCCGCGTCGATCCACCGACAAGCACCACTTCGTCGATCGACGCGACGTCCAGCTTGGCGTCCGCGAGTGCGCGCTCGCACGCGTCCAACGTGCGCTCGAGCAGCGGCGCGATGGCCACATCGAGTTCGGCGCGTGTCACCGTCCGGCGCCAATCGAGGCCCAGTTCCGGCGCGACGAGGTGCATCTCGGCCTGCTCCGCACGGGAAAGCTCGATCTTGCAGCGCTCGGCACCCAGGCGCAGCGCCTGCAGGAGCGCCGGATCGCGCGCGGAATCGCCCAGGCGCGGTGCGAGCTCCTCCAGTGCGATCTCGGCGAGCGCACGGTCCAGGTCGTCCCCGCCGAGGTGCGTGTCGCCAGCCGTCGCCAGGACGCGGAACACGCCCGCTTCGATGTCGAGGATCGACACGTCGAACGTTCCACCGCCCAGGTCGTACACGGCGACCTTGCCCTCCTTGCGCTGGTCGAGTCCGTAAGCGAGGCTCGCGGCCGTGGGCTCATTGAGGATGCGCAGCACGTCGAGTCCCGCAAGACGCGCGGCGTCGCGGGTCGCCTGGCGTTGGGTGTCGTCGAAGTAGGCGGGCACGGTGATGACCGCGCGCTCGGGCCGGTGACCGAGGACTTCAGTCGCCTGGTCAACCACACGCCGCAGGATGAAGGACGAAAGCTGCTCGGGGCTGAGGTCCTTGCCGTCCACGTCGAAACGCACGACGCCGCCCTCGCCCTCCCGCGCCGGGAAGGGCACGGAAGCGAGGTCCGCGCCGACGTCCGCAAGCCCGCGGCCCATGAAACGCTTGACGCTGAAGAGCGCGCGGCCCGGCTGGGTCATCGCGCGGCGGCGCGCTTCGTGTCCGACCAGCACCTGGCCTCCACCGGCAAAGAAGAAGGCACTAGGCACGATCGCGCTGCCGCCGTCGGGGCGCACGACCATCGGACGACCGTCGCTCCACACCGCAGCGAGGGAGTTCGTGGTGCCAAGGTCGATGCCGATGACGGGTTTCGGCGCGTTGTTGAGGACGTCGAGTTCGAGGAAAGCCATGGGAGATGGAGTCAGCGCGCGGAGCAAAAGAGCAGGAGTTCGGCGATGTCGGACAGGGCGCGGTCGATATAGCGGACCGCGTTGAGGTCGCGGCGGATGGTCGCGAGTGCGGGGGAATTGGGCTCGGGCAACGGGTCGAGCGCCGCAGCCACACGCGTCAGAAGGCCCTTGCGCCGCGCCACGAGTTCACTGCGCAACGGCGCGAGCCGCGCGCGCTCGGGGCTCTTGGGCTCGGTGTCGCGGGCCTCCGCCAACGTTTCACTCCAATCCAGCACCTCGAGCAGGAACTCGCGCGGCATCTCGCGGACATCTTCCTCGCGCGGCCCACCCAGTTCTCGCACCAGCCAATCCGCGCGCGCCGCGTCGTCCTTCAGCAACTCGTAGGCGTGGTTGAGCTCGGCGGTGTTGCGCTCGGCGAGCGACCGCAGCGCCGCGTTCTGGCCACCGAAGAAGTCCGGATGCATCAAGCGCGTCAACTGGAGCTGCTTCTTGCGCAGAGCGTCCTTGTCGAGCTCGAACGCAAGCGGCAGTCCGAACGCCACGTAGGGGTTCGGTGCGCGGTCGACCGGAACGAGCTGGTGGCACGAGTGGCACACGAGCGGCGTTTCCAGACGACTGTGGCAGTTGGAGCAGGGATCCATGGAGCGGGGGCACGCGGCGGCACGCCGCTGCGCACCGCCTTCGTCACGTCCTCTTGCGTGCGGCCTAAACGCTGAACGATTCGCCGCAGCCGCAGCTCTTCGCCGCGTTCGGGTTGCCGAACTTGAATCCGCGGCCCATCAGGCTCTCCTCGAAGTCGATCTGTGTTCCGTTGAGGTAGAGGAACGACTTCGGATCGACGGCAACTCGCACGCCGTTGATCTCGAAGATCTGGTCGACCTCGCTGGTCAAGTCGTCGAAGCCGAGGGTGTAGCTGAACCCTGAGCACCCACCGCCCTTCACGCCCACGCGCAAGACGGTAGCGTCGGAGAGCTTCTGTTCGTCGATGATGCGCGCCACTTCCTGGGCGGCGCGGTCGGTCACGCTGATCACGGCTTTGCGACCTCCTTCGGTGCAGATTCTTGGGCCTTCGCCTTGAAGTCGGCGACGGCTGCTTTGATGGCGTCCTCGGCGAGCACGCTGCAGTGGATCTTGACGGGCGGCAGGGAAAGCTCCTGCACGATGTCGGTGTTGCGGATTTCAAGCGCTTCGTCGAGGGTTTTGCCCTTGATCCATTCGGTCGCGAGCGACGAGCTGGCGATCGCCGAG
>JBBRWC010000192.1:0-3272 GCA_038246255.1 Planctomycetota bacterium | reverse complement strand
GCGAGGCGATTGGCGTGCCGCACGGCGTCGCCCGGGTCGGCGGACGCAAATCCGCGCACCCAGCCGCCCAGTGTGAGCTGGCGCAGGCCGCTCGTCGGCAGGGGATCGGCGATGGAGCGTGTGCGGGCCATGGTCAGCGCACCTTCAAGAGCGCGAGGCTCGCAAGGGCGGCCACGGCGGCCACGATCCAAAAGCGCGTCACCACGGTGACTTCGTGCATCGTCGCGCCGGTCCGGTGGAACACACCGCCGTAGAGCTGCAGCCCGTGGTGGATGGGCGCGCACGTGAAGATGCGCTTGCCGCCGCTGCGCCTGAACCAGAACGTCTGGAGGAAGCTCGAGAGCAGGTCGATCACGAGCACGAAGGCGATCAGCGGCAGGACGAGCTCCTGCTTCGAAACGACCGCCATCCAACCCAGCAGGCCGCCCAGGGGAAGGGAACCCGAGTCGCCCATGAACACCCGCGCGGGGTAGGCGTTGAACCACAGGAACCCGAGGCAAGCGCCCACGAGCGCTCCGCCCACGACCGCCATGTCCGCCGCCGCCGAGACGTAGGGCAGGTTGAGGTACAGCGTCCAGTCCGCCCTTCCCGTGACGTAGCAGAAGATCGTCAGCGCGAGGCCGGCGATGAGAATGCACCCCGCCGCCAGGCCGTCCAGGCCGTCGACGATGTTCGCCGCGTTGGCGGTGCCGACGACCACGAACCACTGGAACGCGAGGAACGCGAGGATGCCGAGCGCTCCCCACGTCCCCAGGGGGATCACCGCGTCCTTAAAAAACGGCGGGTAGAGCGACAGCAGCACCTGGCGGTCCGTCCAATGGGCAAAGAGCGTCAGCGCACCCAGTGCCCCGAGCACGGCCGCCGACAGGCCGATCATCTTGGCGCGCTTCGTCAAACCGCGGGTTTTGGGGCGCGTCAGCTTGCGGTGGTCGTCGACGAAGCCGACCGCCGCAAGGCCCGCGGTAATGAGCACGCCGAGGACCACCGGGACGCTGCGGACCTCGGCCCACAGCAGGACCGACACCAAGAGCGAGCCAATGAGAAAGCTGCCGCCCATCGTCGGAGTGTCCTGCTTGCCCTCCGCGCGGGAGCGCTGCGCGAGGTCCTCGGAACCGCTCGTCTCGACGTTGTCGTTGACCCGCATGCGCTTGAGCCAGCGGATCGCGGCTGGCCCCACCGCTAGCGTCAGTGCGAAGGCCGTGAGCGCGGCCATGGCGGCCCGGAACGAGAGGTACTCGAACAGGGCGACGCCGAAGATCCGCGCGAGGAGTTCCGCCAGCACGGTTCAGCGCGCTCCCGCCGCGTGGGGCGCGGAGCGAAACGGGGGTTCGGCTTGCGACGGGTCGAGGGTTGGCGCGGGTGCTTTGCAGATTCGGCCGAAGCGTTGGGCAAGCGTCTCGACGAGACGCTCGAGCGCGAGCGCGCGGCTCGCTTTCACCAGCACCACGTCGCCCCGCTGCACCCATTCGGGGGCGCGGGACAGCGCTTCGTCCGCGTCGCTAAGGTGCACCACCGCCGCGGGCGCGAGGCCCGCTTCGAGGGCGCCCTCGGCGGCCGCACGCGCCTTCGCACCCACGGTGATCAACAGGTCGATCCGCGAGTGCGCGATGAGCCGCCCGACCTCCCGGTGCAAATCGTCGGAACCCGGGCCGAGCTCCAGCATCTCGCCCAGGACGAGGACCCGCCTGCGGAAACCGTGCAACCCGCCCAGGACACGCACGGCGGCGGCCGCGGACGCGGGGTTCGCGTTGTAGGCGTCGTCGAACACGGTCAGCCCGTCGAGTTCGTGGCGTTCCATGCGCTGGCGGCCCCCTTCGAGGTCGCGGACCGCCGGCAGGGCATCACGCACATCCATGCCCACCGCGCGGCACACCGCAAGGGCGGCAATCAGGTTCTGCACGTTGTGGGTGCCAAGCAGCGGCGACGCGACCTCGTACTCCGCGGGGCGGTCGCCCTGGGCGCCGCCGCTCCAGGGCGGCCGGACCGCGAGGCGAAAGCTGGTTCCGGCGTCGTGGAAGTAGAGGTCGCGCGCTTCGAAGGCGGCCGGGGAATCGACGGCGAACTCGATCGAGCGGGCGGCCGAGCGGGCGCGGACGTAGGGCGCAAATCGGCAGTTTGCGTCGTGCACGAGGTCACCGTCCCGCGCGAGCCCCGCCGCCAACGCCGATTTCTCACGCGCCACACCTTCGATCGATCCCAGGCCCTCAAGGTGGGCAGGGCCAATGTTCGTGATCAGGCCCACCGTCGGGCGGACGAGCGCGGTGAGGCGCTCGATCTCGCCGGGCCCGCTCGTGCCGACCTCGACGACGAGCACCTGGGTGCGCGGTCCCGCGAGGAACAGCGTCAGCGGTACGCCGACATGGTTGTTGTAAGAGTGCGGACTCGCCGCGACCTCGTAGCGCTCGGCCAGCAACCGCGCGACCATGCCCTTCGTCGTCGTCTTGCCGCAACTGCCTGTGATCGCGACCACCGGACACGTCAAACGGGCGCGGTGCCAGCGCGCGAGGCTCCACAATCCCTCGAGCACGTCGGGGACCAGCACGACCGGGGCGCGCTCGGACAGACTGCGGGCCGCCGCACCCGCGGATTCCGGCAGCAGCAGGGCGCCGACTCCGCGCTCGAGGGCCTGCGCCGCGAACAGGTGGCCCTCGTGCCGCGGTCCGCTGAGCGCCGCAAACACCTCGCCACGGCCCGCGCGGCGGGAGTCCGTGCCGACGCCGACAAGGGCGATGGCGGGGTCACCCGAAAGCAGTCGTCCGCCGGTGGCGGCGGCCAATTCGCCAAGCTGCAGCTCGATCACAGAAGCGCCTCCCGTGCGACCTCGCGGTCGTCGAAGGGGACCCGCGTGCGGCCGGCGATCTGCTCGGTCTCGTGGCCTTTGCCCGCGATCAGGACGATGTCGCCGTCCCGCGCCGCGCGCACGGCGGCGCGGATCGCGCGCTGGCGGTCGAGCTCCACGTGGACCTCCGCCCCGCCGTGCATGCCGGCGGTGATCGCTGCCGCGATCGCCGCGGGGTCCTCGGAACGCGAGTTGTCACTCGTCACGAAGGCGAGGTCCGCGAGCCGCGCGACGGTCGCGCCCATCTGCGGGCGTTTGCCCGGGTCGCGGTCACCGCCGCAGCCAAACACACCCCGGAGTCGCCCGCGGCCGGCCGCTTCCAGTTCGGCGCGCAGGGCGTTCAGCACCACCTCGAGCGCGTCGGGGGTGTGGGCGTAGTCGACGTAGATCGAAAAGGGGGCTCCTCCCCCCGGCACGGCTTCGAGCCGGCCCG
>JBBRWC010000191.1:0-3273 GCA_038246255.1 Planctomycetota bacterium | reverse complement strand
CGCGGCAGCGACGATCGCGTCTTCGCGTTCCCGGGCGAGCTGCAGGTTGTCGGCCATGCGCTGAGCTTGGCGGTTTTGCTGCAGCTTGTGCGCGTACTCGCGCATGTCTTCGACGGTGTCGCTCTCATCGACGATCTCCACGCCGAGCAGCGTTTCGAGGATGTCCTCGAGCGTGATCACCCCATCGGTGCCGCCGTATTCGTCGACGACGAGCAACAGGTGCTCGCGCTTCGCGAGCAGGACATCGAGCGCTTTCGAAACGCGCGCGCTCGATGGGATGGCCTCGATCGGGCGCGCGAGATCGCGGAAGCGCAGGGTGCGCTGACCGCTGCGGAAACCCTGCAGGATCACCATGCGGTGGACAAGCCCGATGACGTGGTCGATGTCGCCCGCTTCGGTCACCGGCAGGCGCGCGAATGGCGTTTCGCGCTCCCGATGCGCGAAGTCGAGCAGGGTCATGTCGGCATCGACGCACTGCACGGCGGGCCGCGGCGTCATGATGTCCGAGACGCGGATGTCGCGCAGCGCGAGCAGGTTGCGGATCGTCTTGGCTTCGGACGCCGAAAGTTGGCCGCCGAGCTTACCCATGTCCGCCAACGCGGCGACTTCCTCCCGTCCCACTGCGACGTGCGCGCCGCCGCCCCCCAGCAGGCGCGACAGTCGCTCGGCGAGCCACACCAGCGGGAACAGCGCGACGATCAGCACCTGAATGGTGCGCGCGCTGAACGGCAAGAGGCTCTGCGCCTTGAGGCTGCCGAGGGTCTTCGGGATGATCTCGGTGAAAAACAGGATCGTCAGCGTCAAGAGCGCGCTGGCGAGCCCCAGCCAAGCGTCACCCCAGATCGCGATCACCTGCGCGCCCACGCCGGCGGCACCGACCGTGTGGGCCACGGTGTTGAGGGTGAGGATGGCTGCGAGCGCGCGGTCGGGCGAGCGCTTGTAGCCCTGCATGACGAGGGCGGTCGCAGAGCCCTTCTCGGCTTGAGCCGAAACGTAGGCCGGCGAAACCGACAGGAGGGATGCCTCGAGAATGCTGCACAGGAACGACAGGGTGTGCGACAGCGCGAGGTACGTGAGGAGCAGTTCCATCGAGCGGGGCAGCGGCCGGGGGCGCAGGCTCCTCACGGTATCCGATGCCGCCCCGGTGTGTCACTCGGGGCCCTGCCGCGCGCTCACTGCTTGCGCAGGAAACCCACCAAGTCGTTCTCCAGCTCCGCCAGGCCGTACTCGGGCACGGTCAGGCAGCGGTAGACGATCTTTGCAAGCGGTTCTGGCGTGTTCGGGTTCAACTCCCGCGGCGGTGCGTAGGAGAGGAAGTAGGAGAGCGACAGGCGCTCGACCTCGCCACCCTGCTCGCGGCCCGCGTACTGCCACGGCACGTCGTCGAACGGCAGCGTGCCGGTCAGGATCTCATACAGCATCACGCCGATGCCCATCACGTCCGCTTTCGGAGTGCGCAGGAGCAGGGGGTTGTAGTGCGGCGTCGTCGTGATCAAGCCGCGCTCCTGATCGCGCAGCGCGGGGTCGATCATGACCACCGACCCGGATGGCTTCACGAGGATGTTTTCGGGTTTGAGGTCGCCGTGGTAAGCAAGCGCGCCAGTGCGGGCCAGGCGCTCGAGCGCGCGGACGATCGACAGGAACCAGTTGAGGCGGATGCCCTCGAGCGCGCGGATTTTTTCGCGCAGGGTTTTGCCACGCACGTGGTCGAGCGCCAGCACAGGTCGGCCCTCGTGCTCGAAGACTTCGCGCAGACGCACGAGGTTTTGGCTCTTCGCGCGGCCGAGCATGCGCGCTTCCTCGCGCATCAACGCATCGATCTCGTGCAGGTCGAGGAAGTCGATGCGCACACCGTCGTTGCGGAAGAACACGGCTTCACCTGGCGTTTCGTCGGGGCTGATCCAGTCGGGCGAACGCCGGCTGGTCACTTCCAAGCAGCGCGTGATATAGCGCCCGCCGCCCGCCAGGTCGCCGACCTTGAGGGCGACCTTGTGGCCGCGCGCGTCTTCGGCGGCGTAGACGCAGGCAAATCCGCCGCGTCCGAGGAACTCCGTAATACGGTAGGTGCCGAGGGACTCGCCGGCTTCGAGGCGGATCATGGGGAGCGGAGGCTGGGAGGTCGAGAGGGGCGGACGAGCGGTCGCCCCGGGGAGGAGCGTGCTCCACCTCTTTCGAGCCCGACGGGTAGCGGAGTGAAGGGCTCTTCCCCGCCTGCGGCCCGGCCACGCGCTCCCTTTCAGGCGCGGGACTCGTCCGGGACCCGCCGCAAGGCCTTTTTCGCCCGCTCCGCCGATCGCGTGGGTGCCCTTCCCCTGTGCCTTGCCTCCTGGCCGAGAGCGCGGGCCCCCACACCCCGAGCGCGGGCCCCCACGCCCCGACCATTGGCCCCCACACCCCGACCGTTGGCCCCCACACCCCCAGCGCGGGCCCCCACGCTGGGAGCGCGGGCCTCCAGGCCCGCCCTGGAGCCAGGTGCGTGCTCCGAACTCTTCTTTCGCTCCTAGGGCCGGGCCCGGAGGCCCACACCCCCAGCCGCGGGCGCGCTGCGGCGGGTGCCGTCGCTGCGTTGCGGAGCGTGGCCGTGGCGTGCGGAGTTGCGGCCTAGGCCGCGGTGGTGGGGGCTTGGCTCCAGTCCCCCGAATAGGGCGATCCTGCGCTGCGGCGACGAGCGTGCTGGTGCCAGGCCCGGTGGGTCGGCGGGCAAGCCGAGGTGCAGGCGGATGCGGCGGATGACGCCGGCTTGCGTGATCCGGGCGATGACCTGGCGCGGCCGGCCGCAGTGGTGGCAGCGCAGGACGTCGTGGCCGAAGACGCGCTTCATGAGGCCCTCGACAAGGCCCCTGCGGTGGCTGTGGAGACCTGCGGCAACAAATCCAAGATGAGTTCGCCGTGGCGCCAGCGACAGATTGGATTGTCGTCCCGATTCCCTTCTTGGAAGCCGCGCTGGCGCAACCTTGAGTGGAACAAGAGATATGGTCAAGAGTTGTGGATGGAAAAACCTGATCGGATCAAGCGGCGATCGCCTTGGTGCCATCGATGAAGCGGACGCCTTGAATCACGTCAGCGAGCAGTGGGTGGCCGTTGAGCTTGCGCCATGACCGCTGGGCGGCGTGCGCCAGCTTGAAGACCATGGTGAGGGTGGCCACCCGCGAGCCGCAGCCCTTGGTGCGTTTGGTCCGCAGCCGCACCGTTCCGAAGGTCGATTCGATCGGGTTGGTGGTGCGCAGATGCTGCCAGTGCTCGGCAGGGAAGTCGTAGAAGCACAGGAGCGCG
>JBBRWC010000190.1:0-3334 GCA_038246255.1 Planctomycetota bacterium | reverse complement strand
GCCGCGCTGCACCCCAAGTCATTCTTCTCGCTCGACGGCGCAGACCACCTGCTCACGCGAGCAGCCGACGCACGCTACACCGCCAATGTGATCGCGGCGTGGGCAGCGCGCTACCTGCCTGAAGCGCTCGAGCCTGGGTCCTGACCTCGCCCGGCCAAAATGGACACCCAACAGGCGTGTCCCACCGCGCCGTGGTCATGGACCGCGCGACGAGACGGGTGTTCGGCGGGTCTATGGCAACACACATGCGGACGGAGCTGACGGAGAACGCGCTCAGCAACGCGTTGAGCTCCTCCCGGGGGCTTCGCCCCGGACCGCCGCACACCCGAGCGGTGCTCGATGCCCTTCGCCGCCGCAAGCTCCGCGAGTCAGCGGAGGATCTTGCGAACGAGGATGTTTGTGCTGCCGCGGCGCCCCCGCGCAGCTCAGGCATTCCTGGCTTTCCGACACCAGGCGGCGAGCGCGCGGACCACCGGCAGCCGATCATGCCAACGAAGATCGTGAATGTCGGTGCGCGATGCGCGTTGATGGCCGAGCTCCGGCACCGCCAGCCAGGTGCGCGCATCCGGGTGCTCGCGCCGAAACCAGTTGTAAGCCCCGTCCACGTGCATCGGCCCGCCGGCCGGGTCGCCCGGTGGGCGCGCTAGGATGGCCTCGAGGTAGCTGACGAGTGGTGCAATCACGCTGCCGTGCATGGCGACGAAGTGGGTGGTGACCACCGGCATCTCGGGCGCAGCAGGTACCCAGCCGCGTGCAGTAGCCGGCAAGCGCTGGTCCAGTACGTAGCCGCCATAAAAAAAAGCCCACGGCTGCTGAACCAGTTGCTCCGAGAGCGCCGGCATTCGGTGCATGAAGTCGGGGCTGAAGTTGAGATCGTCCTCGAGTATGAGCACCGACTCGAGGCCTTCGTCGCGCGCCGTTCGCAACACACCGAGGTGACTCATGAAGCAGCCGTGCGCCCCAAGCGTGGGGAAGCCGCCCGCACTGAACGGCCGGATCGCCTCGAACAGTGCCACCCGCTCGCTCTGCAGTTGCAGCCCAATGCGCTGCAACTGCTTGCTCATCTCCGCCCGCCGGTCGGCCCGGGAGGCCAGGTTGATGACGTAGGTCTTGGCAAAGGCGTCGAGCGGATGGTTCATGGGTTGTCGAGTGTGAGCCTGGACGCGCCGTTTCCTTGGCTGAAATGTTCATTTCGGAGGCTCGACGGGCGTTGCGGCGTGGCCTCGTGTGAGTGGCAGCATAGCTTTGCCAGCCCGAGCCTGCTCAGGACGCTCGAACTAGGATCCGACGCTCTACTCCCCTCCGCGAACTCGAACCCAGGTGGCTCTTGAGCAGGCGCGATGCGTGGCGCCTCGGTCGGGAGCCCCAGGTGCGCAAGGATCTTGCGCACGACCATGCCAGCGGTCAGGAACGCGATCAGTGCGCGCAGTCCGCCGGAATAGGGACACGTCAAAACGTCGATCGAGAATGCGCGCAGCATGAGCGCGCGCCACATGGCCGCCGGCGCCAACACTTCTCCACAACGTGCCGGGGTCGATCCCCCTGGACCTCGCGATCGAGGTCACCGGCGGCAACGGGGTCGGCGTCGTTCAGGAATTCAGGAACGCCCCTCTGCGCTCAAGACGGATTCGGGCGGGTCCTGATCCGGCACTTCACACACAGCTCCCACCAAACACGACTTCGATGACGGTTCCCGAGGGGCCCTGCGCTGGTTTCAGGCGACCGCGGTAGTAAGCGTGAAGAGTTGCTCCGGCCATCCCGAGGCCCGTGCGCTTCGTCATCGGGGCAGTTGCGATCAGCGTGGGCTGCGCGGAGCTGCGAAGCGGCTACGTTGGCGCCATGGAGATCGAACCCATCGTGCCCTTCGACGAACCGGGCGGCCTGGTGTTTGTCACCCAGTTGCCCGGCTCCGCGGCGGACTTCGAGTCTGGCCGCCGAGGTTTCGACGCCATCCGCTTTCCCGCCCAGGGCCCGCCGCTGTGGGTGCACCTGGACCGCACGAAACCCCGCGCCCAGGAGTGGCTGCGGCGCGAGTCAGGCATTGATCCCGTGGCCGTAGAGTCCCTCGTGGCCGAGGAGACTCGCCCCAGGGCCGAGGAGTTCGCAAATGGCCTGCTGGTGATTTTGCGCGGCATCAACGCCAACCCCGGGGCCGAGCCGGACGAGTTGATCGCCATCCGTATGTGGCTTGATCCGACCCACGTCGTGACCCTGCGCCAGTTTCGCTTCCGCACCATCGCCGCCCTGCGCGTGCGGGCCCAAGGGGGTCAGGCTCCCACGACCGCCGGCGCGTTCCTGGTGGCCGTGGCCACGGGCCTGGTGGCGCACCTCAGCCCCACGATCCACAACCTGGAGGAGCGCCTGGACGACATCGAGGAGGAGATGCTCGCCCACGACCGGGACGACCAGGGGCGTCGCTCGGACCTCGCCACTCTGCGGCGCCAGGCCATTGCGTACCGGCGCCACATCGTGCCCCAGCGCGACGCCTTGGCCGCCCTGGTGCACAGCAGCTCGCCGGTGCTCAGCGCCCGGGATCGGGCCGAGCTGCGGGCGGTGATGGAGCAGTGCACCCGCGTGGCTGAGGGCTTGGAGGAGTTGCGCGACCGCGCGGCCGTGACTCAGGACGAAATGCGCGCCCGCACGGAGGCCCGTGTGGGGCGCACGGTGTACCTCCTGACCCTGGTCGCCACCATCGCCCTGCCCCTGGGTTTCCTCACGGGCCTGCTCGGCATCAACGTGGGCGGCGTGCCACTGGCAGGCTCGCCCTGGGGCTTCGCCGCCGTCTGCGCGGTGCTGCTGGTCCTGACCGGTCTACAGGTCTGGTTCTTCCGCCGCAGGGGCTGGCTCTGAGCCGCCCTCTGCCCCTTGGCGACTCTTCGCGCGCGGCGGGCTGTGCCGCGATCTCGATGGCTTTTCACTGCACGCGATGGTCGCGATCGCGGCCCACGATTGCGTTGCCCTCGATCGCCCGCGCGTGAAGTGCGGACGCCCGCCGACCGCGACCGCGCGCCTGTCGCTGGAGAGGATGGTCGCGTCGCATGCGCCCTGCGCCGAGCTGTTGAAGAATGTCTTCGCGATCGACGGGCGTCGGCGAGCCTTCGGTCGTCTGAGGCCGCCACGTTTTGACCTCCACTGGCGGAAGGGGGCCTAACCTGGGTTATTCAGTGCGACACGCAGGTGTACGAGACCCAGTAGATGAAAGTTCTGCCCGTGGAAGGAGTGGTTCGCCACGGTAGCTACTCGGGCAGCCCGGCCAGGCAACTGACCGGGTTGAAGCCCCGAGGACAACAGGCCGTCAAGGACGGTCCAGCGAACCCGCAGGCCGCAACACGCG
>JBBRWC010000189.1:0-3431 GCA_038246255.1 Planctomycetota bacterium | reverse complement strand
GGGTTGTCATCGCTCACGCCGGGCCGACTGAAAGACGCAGCGACACCAAGCTCCTGCAGCCGTGCGAGAAAGGTCCCGCACTTCATCGGCCCGCCGCTGTCCTGGTGCAGAGTCCTGGTGCAGAGTCCTGGTGCAGAGTCCTGGTGCAGAGCGACCTGGCCCGGCTGCACGCCTTCGCGGCGGCACGTCGTCGCCAGCAGCGCGCTTGCGTGTTCCGCGGACTCCTCGGTGGGTGTCAGGGTAGTTGCCGCCTGATCTCTGGGGCCGCGGGGCCCCTGCCCAGCCGCAGGCCGGGTGGGGCGGCAACTACCCTGACACCGGGGGGATCGCTCTCCCAGGCGGGCCAGAGGCCCGCGCACCCAGCGGGCAGAGCCCGATAAGCATCGAAACGTCTTTGCCGCTGCTGGGAGCCGCCGCGGAGCCCAAAGCAACGGCGCTGCCGTCCCCGCTCACACGATCGCCAAATACCTACGTGCAATCGGTGTGCGGCGTGCGGCGTGCGCCGTGCCGTTTGTGGGCGCTGCAGCCCCCGCGCGTTCCCGTTCCGTCCTCAGGGCAAGTACGGATCGAGCTCGCGCCGAAGGTCCGGCGTCTTGAGCCGGACAAGAGCCCGCGCCTGGATCTGGCGCACGCGCTCGATGCTGACGCCGAGCTTGACCGCGACCTCGCTCAGGGTCGCGGGCCGTTCGAACCCGATGCCAAAACGCATCCGCACGACGAGTTGGTCGCGGTCGGTGAGCCGGTCGATGGCGCGCGTGATGCCATCCTCGAGGCTCGTCGAGGCGAACGGATCGTCGGTGAAGCACTCGTGGTCGCACACGAGCAGATCGCGCAACGGCGTTGCTCCGCCGGGTGCCGCGCGCTTGTCGCCAACCACGGTGTCCTCAAGGCTACCGCAGGAACGCGCGGCGCTGATCGCGGACTGGACCAAACCCTCCGGTAAGTTGCCCACCCGGGCAATCTCGGCGTAGGTCGCTGCGGGATCACCGAGCTGGTTCTGCGCGCGACGCACACGCTGCAAAGCTTTGTGGAGGTAGTTGGGGAGCCGCACAGTGCGGGAGCTGTTGTAGACGTAGCTGCGGAACGCCTGGCGTACCCAGTGGACGGCGTAGGTGCGGAACAACACACCGCGGCGCCAATCGAAACGGTCGACCGCCCGGTAGAGCGCGGCGGCACCCTCTTGAACGAGGTCCGAGCGGGGATGCCCACGGCGGGTGTAACGGCCGACGTCCGCGAAGACAAGGTGGAGACTGCGCTCGACCATTTCGGTGCGCAGTGCGTGCAACTCCGCCGCGCGCCGCAAGACTGGCGTGGGTGGCAAACCCTGATCCTCTGCCCCGCGCCACCAGGCGGCGGCAAGGCGACCCACTTCGGCGGGGTCGGCTTCGGTCAAGTCCTGGTGCTCGTCGGCCCAGTTGCGCCGCGCGGCTTCGAAGCGCCAGCGCGCGAACTCGATCCGTCGGGCAAGGGATAGCTCCTCGCCGCGTTCCAAGACTTGGATGCGCTGAACATCGCTGTAAAGCGGGTCGGCGGCTGTCCGTTCGCGGGTGCGCGCGCAGGGCTGGCGCCAGTCCACGCTGGAGCGGGTTTCGATCGCGGGTTCATCGCGCTCTAGGACCTCGATCCAAGCGCGAGTGAGTGGTTCGAACCGTTCCGGATCGGCCGCGAACCCATTGAGAGTGCGGTCGATCTCCGAGTGACTGAGGAGAGCTCGCTTCACTGAAGTGTCCGTTGTTTGTGCGCCGATCCTGGCGTTATTTGTCGGGTAAGAGACGGAGCCAGTGCGCCCGTCGAGCGTCATCGCCCGCGTGCCGGACGCACCGGCTCCATCGATCAACCGGGGGGAGCACGGGCCGCCGCGCCTTTGTTGCCGGTCGCCGGCGATCCCAACTTGCCCCCCCACATTTGCACCCACCACGCCTTCGGAAAGGAAGGCTCAATGGCGGGCGATACGAGCGCGCCACGTGTGTGGCGCGCTGGCCGTCAGCGCGCTACAGCACGCCGGCCCATCACGAGGCTGATGACGAATATCACCAAGAAGATGACGAAGAGAATCTTCGCGATCGACGCGGCGCCCGTCGCAATGCCGCCGAATCCGAAGATTGCGGCGACGATGGCGAGGATGAAAAAGGTGATGCTCCAGCTCAACATGGGAATACTCCTTGCGGCGATCGCTCGCGGTTCAGCCGTCGTTGATGTCATCGACGGCTTTTTCGACTTCGTCGACGGTCTCGTCGGCAGCGTCTTCGATAGCATCCCCCGCCTCACGGGCGTTGCCCTTGACCGAATCGTCGTCGCAGGCAGCAACGCCGCTGCATAGGCCGAGGACGAGGGCGAGGGTCGCGAATCGATGGACGTTGCGCATGACTGTTCAGTGAAAGGGGTCTTGGAAGGGCGCTCGGGGACGGGCGCCGACGTGGAGTGTCAGCAACAGCCGTGCCGCGCCCGATTTCCACTGCTTCCACTTCCGCTTCTACTTGCGCGCGACCGCGGGACGGCCCGCTACGGGCGATCGCATGCGGTTCGCGCATAGGTCACCGACCCTGTGCAGAGTTCGCACGTATGGGACTCGACATCGATCCGACGAACCCGCCTTGGAGTGGCACTGAACTTGTAGAGGGCAGGGCGATGCCGCTGTGGCGTCGAACACTCCCCGTCCACCCCCACTCGTTTGAACATGCAGCACGATCAACGCGAAGAAGACATCGAGCAACTCAACTCCCTCCTGCGCGGGGAGCTTTCCGCCGTCGAAACCTACGGCCAGGCCATCGAGAAGCTGAAGGACGAGCCCGCCCTGTCTACGGAGTTGGCGGCGTGCCGTCAGTCCCATGAACAGCGCTCCCACGCTCTGCGGGCGGAGGTTCAGCGTCTGGGAGGCACCCCGTCTGATCGCTCGGGTCCCTGGGGTGCCTTCGCCCGCCTGGTGGAAGGCGGCGCCAAGGTCATGGGCAAGAAGGCGGCCATCGCCGTGCTCGAGGAAGGCGAAGACCACGGCTTGCGCGAGTACACGGACAAGCGCTCGGACATGAATGCTCCGGTAGCGGCCTTCGTCGTGCGCGAACTGCTTCCCGCGCAGCAGCGCACCCACGACGTGGTCAGCCGACTCCAGCAGACCGTCTAACCGCTTGGGGACATCGGCACGGCCCAGACGACTCGCGGCCGTGCCGATTCTGTCCTAAGCGGTCAGCGAGCTGAAAAAATCGGAGCCCTGGCCGGTTTTTGTCCGCGAGCGAGCTCCAGCGCCGCCAGGCGATGGGCGAAAAGGCACCTGACCGCGACTTCGTCCGGGCCGTGCCGATGTTCTCCCACGCGGTCAGCGAGCTGAAAAAATCGGAGCCCTGGCCGGTTTTTGTCCGCGAGCGAGCTCCAGCGCCGCCAGGCGATGGGCCAAAAGGCACCTGACCGCGACTTCGTCCGGGCCGTGCCGATGT
>JBBRWC010000188.1:0-3488 GCA_038246255.1 Planctomycetota bacterium | reverse complement strand
GTGGCGGGGGCGACCCTATGTCGGTGCGGGCGCGCGTCACGAATGCCAGCATCTTCCCGATGCTCGGCGCGCGGACCGCGCTCGGCCGCGTCTTCACTGAGGACGAGGATCGCGCGGGCGGCCCCAACGTTCTCGTCCTGAGTCACGCGCTCTGGCAGCAACACTTTGGCGGTGACCCGAGCATCGTTGGGAAAACGATTCTGATGAACGCCTTCGACTACACGGTGATCGGCGTGGCCGCGCCGGCCTTTCAGTTGTTTGAGCCGGTGGACGTCTGGCTGCCCAGGGAGGTGCCCGCCGTGGACGCGAATTGGACGGCGCTTGTGATGCCGTTGCGCGAGAGCGTCGTCGGTGGATCGGAGCGCGCGCTCTGGATTCTTCTCGGTGCCGTCGCCTTCCTGCTCATCATCGCTTGCGCCAACGTTGCCAACCTTCTCCTTGTGTGGGTTCTCTCTATTCTGTCACCTTTTTTCTCTAAATTCTGGCACCCTCGCTGAGAGCAGGTGAAGCCGCGGGGGTGGGCCGATCTGGGGGATACTCCTCCCCTTCATCAGCTCGAATCCGCGGCGCGAGCGTGTCAGGCCGTCTTCGCGCGACGGCCGGGTTGGTCCTCCTCGTTCAGGTGACGGGTACGGTACGAGCGACCGCGCATCGCGAAATGCGCCCCTCGCTCGAGCAGGCGGTCGACGATTGCCTCCGCGAGGTCGCCATCATGCAATACGTCGCCTAACGCCGCCAGCGGCTTGTTCGTCGTCAGGAGCATCGGCCGGTGCTTGAGATAGCGCTCGTTCACCACGCGGTACAACACATTCGCCGCGTCCGCCGCGTGCGACAAGTACCCGAGCTCGTCGATCACGAGCACGTGCGGCTGGACGTACGGCTCGAGGGCGTGTTCCAGGCGCCCCCTCGTCGCCGCGCGAGAGAGCTCAGCGATCAGCACATCGGCGCCGACGAAACGCGCGTCGTAGCCGTGCTGGATCGCGCGATAGGCGATGGCGATCGAGAGGTGCGATTTCCCCGTCCCTGAGGGACCGCTGAAAATTGCACTACGCCCTTCGGTAACGAGCTCCGCGCCCAGGTAGCTCCCCAGCATCTGGAGCCTGAGCGCGGTCTGGAAGGTGAAATTGAAGTCGTCGATCGTGCGAAGAAACGGGAAGCGCGCCTTCCGGACCGCGCGCGTGAGCCGCGTCTCCGCGCGGTGCGCAATCTCTTCGGCGACGAGCGTCTCGAGATACGTCCGGTAGCTCATTCCCTCCGCTTCGGCACGTGTCGCGAGATCGGGGAAGAGCCGGCGCACCGTCGGCAGATGCAACCGCTTGAGCATGCCGTCGAGATCATGGACCGGCGCCGGCGGGTCCGCGGGGCCGCGGCGCGAGCGACCCGCGGAGGTCCCGGCTGCAGGGCGAGGCGGGGGCCGCGTCATGACACAGCCTCGGTGCCTAACGCCGGCGCCGGCACGCGGGCCACGAGCCGCACGACGTACTCCGCCCCGATGAGCCGCTGGAACAGCGCGCGCTGGAGCACGAGCCGGAAGTGCGCATCGCCCAGTTCCTCGAGCAGCGCGAAGAGCCGCTCGACATCGCCCTTCCACACGGTGGGCCGCTGATGCACGAGCTCCGTGAGATAGCCCTCGCCGACGGGGCCGAGCTCCAGGAGCCGCTCGCGCATGAAGTAGAGCCGCTTGCGCGCGCCCGCCACGGCCGCCAGCTGCGCCGCGCGCTGGCCGGGGAGGTAGCTCACCGCCCCATGCGCGGGGAACCGCGGATGCACCGCTTCATGCCGACTCCCCGCGGTGATGATCTTGACGCGACTGGGGTAGAGCCACAGCGTGGCCGGGATCCCGCAGGCCTGGGCCGGCATCGCGTAGCGAATCCCCTGATGGGTGACCATGGCCGTCGGCCCCACGGTGAGCGCGAAGCGGAGCCCGTACTCACTCGGCGCGAGGACCAGCGGTTTCATTCGCGCCTGTTCGGCCGCCAGGCGGGCGGCGGGAGTCTCCTTCGTCGCCCGACACGGCCGCACCGTGTTCACCTCGACCAGCCAGTCCGCCAGCTGCTGCGGCAGGTCCGTCGTGAGGTCGACAAAGCGCCGCGCCCGGAAAAACGCGCCCTTCACAAAACCCACCAGATTCTCCACGCTTCCCTTTTGTTGCGGCTGACGGGGCGTACAGAGCTCCACCGTGAACGCATAGTCGATCGCCACCTGCGCGAGCGTCGGATTCCAGACGGGCCGCCCCTCCTCATGACGGAGCACGACCGTCTTCGGGTTATCGAACACGACCCGCAGGGGCACCCCATTCCCAGCGGCCATAAAGCTGTCGAGCAGCGAGCGAATCAGGGCCTCGACCCGCTCGTTCGGCACCAGCACCACGTGGACCCACCGCGAATACTTGAGCCGATACGCGGCGAAGTGCACAGTGCGACGGCTGTCATCCGTGAGCCGCAGACTCACTTCGCCGAAATCAAATTGCGCGAACTCCCCCGCCACTCCTTCAAAGCGCACCACCAGCGCCGTCGGAAGCGTCGCGCGCACGCCGGCGAGCACCCGGTACACGGTGCTCAAGCCGAGCGGCGTCCCCTCCTCCCGCAGCTGCCGACACACTTCGCCCGGCGGCAGCTCGGGATCGTCCGTCAGCAGTGCGGTCACGCGCGCGCGCACCGCGTCCGATACCCCGCGTCGGCCGATCCCGCGCCGGGCTCGACTCGCCGCATCATCCCCACTCTCGACCGCTGCCTCGCGGCCGATCCGACGGATCGTCCGGAAGGAAGCCTTGACCTGCTGGGCAATCTGCCGCGCCGGAACCTTCGCGCGCAGCATCTCCTGAATCGCATGTCGATCCAACATCCTGAGCATCCTCCTCGGCCTCCAGGTAGAGCGGGATCAGAGATCCCGCCGTGGAGGCTGCAATCAAATAGGGAGGCCCTCAGGGGTGACAGAATTTAGAGAAAATCGGTGCCATCTTATAGAGAACGCACACCTTGCCCGCGCTGCCGACCGCCGGCGCGAAATCGCGGTACGCATCTCCCTTGGCGCCGCCCCTTCACGGATCATCCGTCAGCTGCTCACGGGAAGCCTGGTGCTCTCGCTCGTCTCCAGTGCGATCGGTTTTGTGATCGCGGTGAGAGGAACGCGCGTCCTGGTTGCCCTGGTACCGCGCGGAATGTCGATGCAGTCGCTCGCGGACGTTTCGGTCGATTGGCGCGTGCTGGCGTTCACCGTGGCCGTGGCGCTAGTTACCGGCATTGTCTTTGGACTCGCCCCGGCCTCGCAAGTCAGGCGCACCAACGTTCAGGAAACCGTGCAAGACGGTGGGCGCAGCGGAATGGGCGGCTCTCGATCGAGTGCGCGCCTGCGCAGCGCGCTCGTGATCGCCGAGGGTTTCGCTTGCCTTGGTGCTGCTGACGGGGGCGGGATTGATGGTTCGCAGCTTTTCGGCGTTGCAGCGAGTCAAGCTCGGTTTCGAACCGGCGCACGTCCTGACTGCAACC
>JBBRWC010000187.1:0-3508 GCA_038246255.1 Planctomycetota bacterium | reverse complement strand
CCTCCCCCCGCTCCTCTGCGACGACCGAATGCGCCCCGCGGGGCGCACCAGCACGCCCCCAGCGATGATCCAGGCCAAGCGCAAGCGCATCGTGCTCTTCCTCCCCCACCGGGCCGATCCGGAAGAAGGTGTGCGCGTCAGCGCAGACCTGCTGCCGCTCGAGCTGCTGCAGATCGCGTCGTTCCCCGCGGACGCGGGCTACGAAGTCGTGCTCGTCGACGCGATGGTGCACGACGACTACCTCGAGCGCCTGATGGAGCTGTGCGACGGCGCGTTGCTGCTTGCGAGCTCGTGCATCCTCGGTTTCCAAGTCACACACGGCGCGCAGATCGTGCGCCAAGTGCGCGCGCGCTATCCGAAGCTGCCCCTTGTGTGGGGCGGTTGGTTCCCGAGCGTTGTCCCTGAGCTGTACCTGCGCGAAGGCATCGCCGACGTCGTCGGGTTGGGCCAAGGCGAGGTCGCGTTCTGGGAGATCGTGCAAGCCATCGACAACGGCACCCCGCTGGACGATGTCGCTGGCCTCGCGCTCCTGCGCGACGGCAAGGTGCACTACACCGCAAACCGCGCGGTCGTCGGATTCGAAGGCTTCCCGCGTGTTCCCTGGGAACTGCTCGATTTCGAGCTCTACGTCGACCGCCAGAACAACCCGGGCCGCGCGAAAATCCGGCACCGCCTGCCGCTGCCCCACGCGCTGCGCGAAAGCCGCGAGCAGGTGCGCGGATTCAGCTTCTTCTCGAGCTTCGGCTGTCCCGAGCCGTGCACGTTCTGTTGCTCACCGCTTGTCACCGGCCGGCGCTGGAAGGCGATCCCCGGAAAGCAGCTCGCCGAAGACATTTTCGCGCTCCACGACCGCTACAAGTTCAACGTCCTGCGGACCCAGGACGCGAACTTCGGCGTCGCGGAAAAACGTTCCAACGAGTGGTGCGATGCGCTGATCGCCGCCGACGCCCCGTTCTATTGGAACGGCACGTACGAGATCGAGACCATCGCGCGCTACAAGGAAGAGAGCTGCAACAAGCTGCGCGACTCCAAGTGCCACCTGATCGTGCTTGGCGCTGAAGCCGGTTCCCAGGCCCAACAGGCCGAGATCAAGAAAAAGATCGACCTCGAGCACAACCTTGAGTTCGCGTTGCGCCGTATCTACGACCGGGAGATCCAAACGGGGACGACGTGGATCATCGGTTACCCCGGTGAGTCCAAGGACTCGATGCTCGACACCATCCGCCTCGCGGCGCAGATGAAAGAGCGTTTCCCGGGTTCCGCCTCCGACATCTTCCCGTTCCGCGCGATCCCCGGCAGCGAGGAGTTCGAGAAGGCCGTGGCCTACGGGTACAAGGCGCCGTCGACCCTCGAAGATTGGGGCTCCTGCCTCGAATACAAGTACGCCTACGACGACATCGGGCTGCCGCTCGACGTGCTGACGGCCTGGAAGCGCTACGGCGCAACCGCGACGTTCTACGACGGCTACGTGCGCGAGGGCTCCGGCCTCGTGCGCAACGCCCTGCGCAAGATCTCGGGCTGGCGGTTGCGCAACGGCGTATACAGTCTGCCGATCGAGCAAAAAGCATTCGACCTCTACGTGCGCTACACGCGCCAGACCGAGGCGGACAAGATCCGCCTCGACCGCACCAGCGGTGTCACGCCGAACCCGTCGGCCTGACCCTCACGACGCCATCGTTTTCAGAGCCCGCCCGCGCCCCTCCAGCACCTTTGTGTCCATGATCCAGACCAAGCGCAAGAAGATCGTCCTGTTCCTGCCGCACCGCGCCGATCCGTCGCGGGGTGAGACGTTCAGCGCCGACCTGCTGCCGCTCGAGCTGCTGCAGATCGCATCGGGCCCGGTCGCGGACGGTTACGAGGTGATCATGGTCGACGCCATGATCGAGGACGACTACATCGCAAAGGTCCTCGAGGCCTGCGACGGCGCGCTGCTCTTCGCGAGCTCGTGCATCCTCGGGTACCAGGTGTACGACGGGTACGTAGTCGCCAAAGCGGTCCGCGAACGTTTCCCCAAGCTGCCCATCATCTGGGGCGGTTGGTTCCCGAGCGTCACGCCGGAGATGTACCTGCGCGAGGGCATCGCCGATGCGGTGGGCATTGGTCAGGGCGAGCTCACGTTCCGCGAAGTCGTGCGCGCCATCGACGCGGGCACGTCGCTCGAGGACGTCGCCGGCCTCGCGCTCTTGCGCGACAACAAGGTCCATTACACCGCTAATCGCTTGGTGGTCGGCTTCGACCAGTTCGAGCGTGTGCCATGGGAACTGCTCGAGTACGAGAAATACGCGATCAAGCAGACGACGCCGACGCGCATGAAGGTGCGCCACCGGTTCCCGCTGCCTGGCCATTGGACCGCCGAAAATCCGCCGCGCGGTTTCAGCTTCTTCTCGAGCTACGGCTGCCCTGAGCCGTGCACCTTCTGCTGCTCGCCGCTCGTCACCGGCCGACGCTGGAAAGCCATCCCCGGCGCTCAACTCGCCGAAGAAATCGCCGAACTGCAGCAGCGCTTCAAGTTCGACGTGCTGCGCTTCCAGGACGCAAACTTCGGCGTTGCCGAAAAGCGCACGCGCGAGTTCTGCGAAAAGCTGATCGAGCTCAAAGTGCCGATCCACTGGAACGGCACCGTCGAGATCGAAACCATCATGCGCTACAAGGAGGACTCCTGCGACCTCCTGCGCGACTCGAAGTGCCACCTGCTCTGGCTGGGCGCCGAAACCGGCGACCAGGACATGCAGACGAAGATCGGCAAGAAGATCAATCTCGGGCACATCCCCGAGGCGATCGGCCGACTGGCGAACCGCGGCATCATCCCCGGCACGTTCTGGATCATCGGTTATCCGAACGAGACCGAGGAAGCGATGGCGGCGACGCTGCGCTGGGCCGCGATGATCAAGCACCGCTTCCCCATCGCCGGCTCCGAGGTTTACCCGTTCCGCCCGATCCCCGGCACGGTGGATTACGAAACCGCGGTCAAGGGGGGTTATGAGCCCCCGAAGTCGTTCTACGAGTGGGGCATGTGCTTCGAATACAAGTACAACAGCCAGAACACGCCGCTGCCGGCGAGCATCCGTGAGACCTGGCGGCGCTACAACAACACCGCCGCGATCTACGACATGCACGTCCAAGAAGGCCCGGCGTGGATGCGCCGCGCGCTGTCGCGCATGGCGGGCTGGCGTTTGCAGAAGGGCAAGTACGACATGCCCGTCGAGCAGAAGCTGTTCGACCTCTACGTGCGCCTCACGGGACAGCGGCAAAAGGCCGCCGAGGACGTGTCCGAGGACTACCAGCAGCTCCAGCCCGAGACCCACGCGCAGAAGCACGTGGCGCCCGTCGGCTGATCTGTTTGGGCATGGCGCGTGCGCGCGATCGTGCGCGCGCGCATCACGCGCCGCGGTGACTCGAGCGCCGCGCAACGCGCCGCGGTGACTCGAGCGCCGCGCAACGCGCCGCGGTGACTCGAGCGCCGCGCAACGCGCCGCGGTGACTCGAGCGCCGCGCAACGCGCCGCGGT
>JBBRWC010000186.1:0-3741 GCA_038246255.1 Planctomycetota bacterium | reverse complement strand
GCTTTCCAACCAGACGGCCCAACCGGCGGCCTTCGGCCGCCTTTCGCCCCCTGGTGGCACTTTGCGACCACCGGCGTCCTCGTTGACCTGTTCAAGGTCGACTGCGGGTCCCGCGGCCGCAAAGCACCACCCGACGACAACTTGGGCTCGTCTGTTCGAAAAGCTCATGAAGAACCCGGGCTAAATCACAGGTTGGCGAGCGTGCTCGTGCCTACGGCATAGAGCCCGCCGTCAAAGAACAGTGCCTGCGCCGAAACGAGCCCGTTGAGGGTCCCGGGGTTGAAGAACCCCAAGTTGAAGGCTCCCGCGGAATCGAGCGCGGTCGCTCCCGGCAGCAGAACGATCGTCCCCGGGTTCAGCGGCGTGAGGAGCGGCAACCCGACGGGGTTCAGGACCGCGATTTCCGTGGTCCCGACGAGCGTGGTGGGGCCGATCAGCACGAAGCCAAACCCGCCGGGCGGGCCGCCCGCGACTTCGAACGACGCGGGCCCAACCCCCGACGTGCCCGGTCCGCTGAACTGTGCGGTGGGACGCTTGGGTCCGAGGAATCGGGCGCCGGAGTTGCCAGCGAAGTCGTTCCACGCAATGCGCAGGCGCGCGGATGCGTCGGGCTGGAACGGCGCGAAAACTCCGGGTCCGGTACCGGCGATGAGTTGGCTAAACCCCACGAACGCGCCGGGCGGGCCCTCGAAGAGCACCGGGTTCGGCAGGCCGAACTGCGTGACTTCGCGGATCTTCGAAACGTATCCGAACGAGAAGTTGGATTCGGCGAGGTAGAGCCGGTTCGTCGTGGGGTCGACTGCGAGCGAGGAGCCGCCGTCGAGGCCTGTCTCGAAGAAGATCGCGTTGCCCACCGACAGAGTCCCCGCTTGCACCGTCGGTGCAAGCCAAAGGAGCACGTCCGTGAAGCCCAGCGGCGCGGGGAACGTGTTGACCTGGGTGGCGTAGTAGAGGTTGCCGGCGGGATCGAACGCGACGGGACCGGAGGGCCCCGGGATCGTGCCGAGGAAGGTCAACTGGCCCGTGCTCGGGTCGAGTTCGACGAGCTCGTTGAAGAAGAACGTGAATGCCGTCGCGCTGACGATGACGTCACCCTGTGCGGAGATCGCCGCGTCGAAGTTGAAGGGCAGGTTGGCGAGCGGGACGAGCGGTCCGTTGGGCAGATCGAGTCGGTACATCGCGCCGTTCGAGCTTTCGCCGACGATGGCGAACGACTCGTCGGGAGCGAGTGCGAGCGCGCCGGTGAAGACGCTGGGGCTGAACGTAGCGTAGTTCTGCACGACGGCGCCGTTCGCGTCGAGCCGATCGAGGCTCGCGCCGGACCAGCGCAGCCATTCGCCGTTCGAGAGCATCCGCAGCGAGCCCCCGAAGCTGGGCGCCAGCGAGAGCTTCATGCCCGGCCCGGCGGTTTGGGCGTCGGCGTGGCCCGCCCCGAAGACGAGGGCGAGTGCCACAACGAGAGCGCCGCCGCGGCGGACGCGGCGCGGCAATGCGGTTGAGTGGGAAGCGGGATGGGACGGGACGCAAGCGGATTGCGCCCCCCTAAGGAAGGAAAGGAACTGCATGGTTCGGGTTCGATCTCCGTCGAACACCGAGTTCAGGACGCGCCGCGGCCCGGAGCCACATTGGCACCATGCACCGCCGACGCCTTGACCCGAGGCTCGGCCGACCAGCGCTCGCGGCGGATATCCTGACTCGCCGCGTGCCTCGTGTGGGCCCCGCGCAACCGGCCGACCGTGTGGGTCGGCGGCAAGCAAGGTCCTGCACAAAAGCATGGGGGTGCGACCCGTACCTTCCCAGGGGCGAAGGATTGCTGTCTTGGGCCGAAGCCCGGCAATCCCACGCGATCCCAGTGGCACCCAGGGGCTGTCCTTGGCTGGGCGCGGAACGCTTCCGCAACCGGCCATCGACAGCCCGTGGATCCGCGCAGCCCGAAGGCGGCGCGGGGATCGTCCCCGACGCGGCTCACAGTGGCGGGACCGTGCCGGTGTTGCACCGGACTTCCCCGCTCGCGAGCGGTATCGGAATGACTCGCGCAAATCTAACACACCGCTTCGCAACCCGCGCGAGCCCCCCCACGTCGAACGTCTGTTCCGAGGGCACGCTTGGTGCTAAACGGTTCCCCACGGCCCACTTGTGTTCCGCGGTCGGAACACCCAGCGCGCCGCGGCGGCAACCCCGCGGGGCGCCTCCGATAGACTCCGACGCCGCGCGCACGCCTGTTTGACCCCATGCTCCGACACCGCCGTTACCCGCTTGCCCTCATCGCCGCGTTGTCCGCCGCGCTCCTTCTCTTGGCCGTGAACGCCTGCGGGCCCCGCGGACGGGGCGACGCGTCGGACCTGCGGCTGCTGTGGACCGGGGCGATGTTGGGTTTTGTCGAGCCCTGCGGCTGCACCGCGGGACGTATCGGAGGCATGGATCGCATGGCAGCCTTTGTGCGGAGCGAGCTCGATCGTCATCCCGCCGCGCTCTACGTCGACACCGGCGACGCTTTCCTGCGGTACCACGGCCAGGCGGGAGACCACGGCGGCTCGCCGTTCCCCGCGCAACAGGCCCCCATCAAGGCGGAGGCGTTCATGCGCACCTTCGCCAGCCTCGGCATCGCAGCGCTGGCGGTGGGGGACCTCGAACTTGAGATCGGCCACACGACTCTGGTCGATCTCGCGCAGCGCCACGGCGTTCCGCTGATCAACGCGAACATCGTCGACGCGGCGGGGCAACCTATCTTCCAACCCTATGTGGTGGTCGAGCGTGGCGGAAAGCGCATTGGCATTTTTAGCTTGCTCGCGGAGCGGTTGCGCAGCGACGAGATTGACGACAAACGGCCCGTCGACGTCGCACGCGTGGTCGGGGGTCAGAACCTGCGCCTCTTGAACTGGCGCACCACGGCGGTCGATGTGGTCCGCACACTGCGCGAAACCGAGCGTGTCGACATGGTGCTGCTCGCCTCGCACCTCGGCGCGCGTCACAACCAAACGGTAGCCCGCGACGTGCCGGGCATCGATATCGTCTTCGGGCCCCATTCGGACGACTCGCGCCGCGCGCTGACGTGGGTCGAGGGGGTTCCGGTGCTGAACGGTTCCGTGCGCGGAGCGCGTGTCGGTGTCGTGGATTGGTGGATGACGGAGCGGCGCGCTCCGCTGGCATCTTTGCGACCGCCGCCGATGGCGGACGTCTCCGACGACGTGTGGCTCGAGTTCGAGCTCGGCGTGCACCGCAGCGACCTCGCGATGATCGCCGGCCGCGAGTCCATTCTTGGAAGCGATGAATTCCAGCGTCGCCGTCAGACTTCGGAACAGGGTGTCGCCGCGGTGGAGCGCATGCTCGTTGAGCGGCCCGCGCGGCCCGCGGGCGACGCGTTCTCCGCGATGCTGATTCCGCTCCACGTCGGAATCGGACGCGACGAGGGAGCGCTCGACAGCATCGACCACTACCACGGCGATCTGTTTGCGCACTGGAGCGCGGATCCACCCGCTCCGCGCCATCCCACGGACCGCTTCACGGGACCCGCTTCATGCGAGTCGTGCCACCCCGCCCAAACCGAGTTCTGGCGCGGCACGCGGCATTCGCGCGCGTTCCAGACGCTGATCGCGACCCAGCAGCACGTCGACCTCGAATGCATCGGGTGCCACACCGTCGGGCTGCACCTGCCCGGCGGGTTCCGCCACCCTGCCGCGTCCGCGGGCTTCGAGAACGTGCAGTGCGCGGCCTGCCACGGGCCCGAGGGCGGACACATGG
>JBBRWC010000185.1:0-3838 GCA_038246255.1 Planctomycetota bacterium | reverse complement strand
CGTGGGCGAAGGGCGCGGGGTTCGCCACCACCTTGGGGCACGGTGAGACCGGCGCCGTCACCGGGGTGCATCGCGCGGGCGCGAGCCTCAACGTGCACGTGCACTTCCACCTTCTCTGCCCTCGCTGCATCGCGTCTGTGGCGAGCGCCTCGGCCGGGGACAGTTCGGGCGGCGCGTTCGTCGCGCCCGCGTCGTCGGGGCTACGCAACACCTCGTCACGGTGCGCGAGTCGAGCGACCGCGTGGTGCCCCGTCCTCCTCCGGCCCACGCTGCTGCGTGCACGTCGATGCTGCCGGAGCTTCCCACGCGAGAGGCGACCGTCGCGGCAGCCACGTCCCGGCCCGCGCACGACGCGGGCGACGGCCGCGCGGCTTTCGTCATCGACGTCGACGCGGGTGTCGCAACCGCAACGCTGACAGGAGCCGCCGAGCAGGTCGCCCCGAACGTGCTGTCGCTTGCGCACTGGGACCGAATCCTCCAAGGCGAGCTTTACGCGACGAGCTCGCGAATTGACTGGCGCAGCCTTTTGAAGCGAACTTTTGACGTTGACCTTCGTGTCTGTGTCCGATGCGGAGGCAAGCTCACCGTCCGCGCCGCCTTCACCGACCCGGCCTGCGTGGCCAAGCTCCTCGCCGCCCTCCGCAGTCCTCGCGCACCACCGACCGCAGCCTGACCCCCCAGGAGCTGGCGCGACACGTCGCGCATGGGCGGAGCTGCGCCCGCGGCCGCCCTGACCAAGTAGATCATTCCAGTGCCGATGGCCTTTGACCGTGCTCTCGACGTTCGGGCCCCTTCCGCTCGCCCGCTTCTCCCCACAAACTGCCTAGGAAATACTATTCTCGCCGCGGCGACGGTGCGAAGGGTCGGACGGGGGCATTCCCCGACGGGGGACGGCGTGCGCCCGTCTTTCCCGCGCCCCGTGCCCCTGGTCCACCGGCGCATGATTAATCCGGGCTAGTGCGGGCTAACGCGATTGCACGACCCCGCTCATTCCTTGCAGAAACAGCACTCGATCTCGCCGCCGGGCGCAGGCTTCTGCGAGGCCGCGGTGCGGCAGCACGAGATGGCGCAGTGGCGCATGGTGCGCGGCACGTCGGCCACATCGAGAGTCATCGCGTTCACGAGGCGGACGCAAAGCCCGGCCACCAGCTGAAACCTCGCGGTGTCGCCACTGTCGGGCCGCCAACTCTCGGTCTTGCCATCGGCGGTTAGATCGAAGGCGTAGGTCCAAGCGCTCGTGCCATCGGCGAGGAGATCCTCAGACTCGCCGATGGGCGCGATGGAGGTCGCTCCGTAGGACGTGGCGCGACCCGGCTGCAGCGTGATCCGCGTCGGACCCGAGATGCCCGTACACCTCGGGTGGTCCTGGTTAGGCGCGGCGCGCGACACCGGTCGGCGTACCGGTGACCCGGGCACCGGCGGCGCCAACGACACGCCCTCCGTCGCCGGCGGTCGCACCATCGTAACCGGCGTGGCGCGCGCACAGGCAAACGCGAAGAGAAAAGCGGGAACGCGGCGCATACCGGGGAGCGTACCACCGACGCGGAGCCCCTCCGCGCTCCGCGGTCCTCCGTCGTGGCGACGCCCTATTCGATGACCTCGGCGCCATCGCTGGTGATGGTGACTTCGTAGCCGACCCACGGATTGTGAATCACGATGCGGTGCGGGTCGGGAACGAGCGTGGTGTAGCCCGCGCCCAGCTCGATGGTGATCGGAGCCGCGTGGAAGGCGGGGCGGGCAAACGTACGGCGCAACAAGGTCCCCTCCGCCCACTCTTCGGTCACCCGCTCTCCGCCCAATGTGCCCTGCAAACGCCCTGAAAACCCGGCCGACGGAAGTGGAAGGTGCGCAAGCTAGACGCGCTCCACGTCCACCACCATCGCCCTCGGCGAGATGGGCAAAGGAGGCCCGAACGTTTGCTCGAAGCGAATCGCGCCTCCGCGATACTCGAGGCTGAAGGCGCGCGTGTTCATGGGGCCAAGGCCGACCACGAGAATGGAATCGCCACGTTTCTGAAGCAGTGTCTCGAACTAGACGCCATCGAGGCAGAGGACGTCGCGGCTCACGATCCGCCTCTTCGATTGCCTGCATCGAGGACCTGCTCGACCTGCCGCTCCAAGAGCGCCTGGCGGTGCTGGATGCCACGGCTCCGCGGGAGCTCGTGATGCCGCGCGTCGAGACCCGCGATGCCGAACAAGCCGACGCGTTCTTTCGCGAGGCGCGGGCGGCGGGGCACGAAGGGGTGATGGTGAAGGATCTGGCAGCGCGCCCTACCGGAGCGGCGCGCGCGGTCGCGCTTGGTACAAGGTGAAGGAAGTGCACACGGTGGACCTGGTGGTCCTGCCCGCCGAGTGGGGCAGTGGTCGTCGGAAGGGCATGCTGTCCAACCTGCACCTCGGCGCGCGGCGAGACGACGGCGCGTTCTGCATGGTCGGCAAGACCTTCAAAGGCCTCACGGACGCCATGCTCGGTTTCCAGACCGCGCGCCTTCAGGAGATTGAGACCCATCGAGATGGCCACGTGGTGCATGTGCGCCCGGAGCTCGTGGTGGAGATTCGCGACAACGACGTGCAGCGGTCGGTGGGCGGCTCCGACGACATTCACGGTCCGGCCTACACGTTCCTACATTGCGAGGCCGAGCTTGCCGGGGCCGCGCGCGTCTGGTCTGATCGCTTCATGATTGCTCTCCAGCCGTGTGAGCGCTGCAAGCGCCATGTTCGCACCGACGAGCCGTGCGCGTTCTGCGTGCGCATCCAGCAAGGAACGTCCATCGATGCGGCGCGCGGGGGCATCGGGGCTTCGCTTGCGCGCACGGTGGCCGTGGCCTCGGCGGCGGCACTCGCCCTCGCCGGCTGCGATAAGGAGCCGGTCGCGCCGGAGTCGCCCTCGCCGTCGGCGTCGGCCGCCAGCACCGGACCGTCGATGGCCGCCATGCCTACGGCGGTTGCGACCGATACGCCGGCTCCCACGGTGCAGCCGGTGGCGACCACGACGCCGCCCGCACCGTCGGTGGCGGCCACGCCAGGGCCGCTGCCCGTTCCCGTTCCGGTCCGCCCGGCAGCTCGCTACGGTATCGCGCCTTCGCGAAAGCCCTGAACGTGAGCGTGCTCGGGCCGCGCCCGTCGCGCACACTACCGCTCGTGGGGCAGCAACCAGCGCGCGAAGAAGCGCCGCGGCGTCGGCTTCCGCTCGCCCCCGAGTCGCGCGCGGTCGATCGCGCGGACTCGCCCGCCTACGTGGTGTGGGAGCTCACGCTCAAGTGCGATCTCTCCTGTCGCCACTGCGGTTCGCGCGCCGGCAAGGCGCGGAAAGACGAGCTCACCACCGCCGAGGCCCTGGCCTTCGCGGCGCAGCTGGTGGAGATGGGAACCGAAGAGGTGACGCTCATCGGCGGCGAGGCGTACCTCCACCAGGGGTGGCTCGAGATCGCCGGCTGGCTCGCCGCGCGCGGGGTGCGGGTGGGGATTCTCTCGGGCGGCCGCGGCATGACCCGGGAGCGCGCCCAGCAGGCGAAGGACGCCGGTGTGGTGAGCATGAGCATCTCCGTCGACGCGCTGGAAGAGCTCCACGACGCCCTACGCGGGCACGTGGGCAGCTACGCCAAGGCCATGGCCGCCATTGGCCACGCCCGCGCCGTCGGGCTTCAGGTGGCCGCCAACACGCAGATCACCCGGCCCGCGCTCCGGCACATCGAGCCGCTGTTCGACCTCTTGTGCGAAGCCGGCATCGAGGCCTGGCAGGTTTCGATGACCGTGCCCATGGGGCGCGCCGCCGACGAGCCCGACCTCTTGCTCCAGCCCTACCAGGTGCTCGAGGTGCTGCCGATGCTGGCGCGCAT
>JBBRWC010000184.1:0-3845 GCA_038246255.1 Planctomycetota bacterium | reverse complement strand
GCGCGATCAGCGCCGCCGCGATCAGTGCGAGGATGGCGATCAGCGGCCCCGTGCGGCGAGCTCCCACGATCCCTCCTCCCGCCACAGCGGGCCCAGGCCGGGCAGTGCCCGCAACGCTTTCGAAAGCGCGAGCGCGACGACCGCGGTGGCGAGGGCCACCGGCCATCCGAGCGATCCCCCAGAGGGTTCGACCCCGGCGGGCAACGGCGCGCGCAGGTCCGCGGCAAACGGCAACCACAGCGCGATTGCGCCGCCGCCCAGCGCCGCGAGCAGCGCGCGCAACCAGGGGCGGTCGAGGTCCAGCGTCGCTGCGATCGGCGCGGCGATCAGTGCGACGGCGAGGTAGGCGAGCACGAGCGCGGCGGGGTTGTCCGCGGAAAGCGCCGCGCGGGAGAGCGCGATCACCAACGCGACCCGGCGTGCGCGGGCCCCGTCGGTGCGCGCGGCGATCCCGAGCAGGAGCACAACGCCGAGATCGGGCACGAGCCCGCCGGGTGCGCGGCCCGCGGCCCACCACCCTTGCAGCGCGAACAACCACGTGCTCCACAGCGCCAGACACAGGTACGGGACAAAGCGCCTCACGGCGGACCCTCCAGCCCGGCGAGGCGCGGATCGACCTGACGCACGAAGAGCCGCTCCGCACCGCGCAGCGCGTCCTCCGCGTCCTCCAGCTCGATCACGTGGCCCGCGCCGCCGCTCGAACCCAGCGGCAGCATCGCGACACCCAGGTACAGGCCCGCGGGCAACCCGAGATCGCCTGCGGCGGTGGTGAGCCGCGCGCGCACGCTTGCGCTATCGGTCGCTGCCTGTGTGTGTTCGATCGCAAGCACGTCGCGCCACAAAAAGCGCGGGCGGCCCGATTGGGGGTCGCTGCCGAGCGCAACCAGCCGGCCGAGCAGCCGGGGCGGTTCAGTGGGCCGTCCTTCGAGTTCGGCGAGCGCCGAAAGCTCGAGTCCCGGGTCCGCGAGCAGGCGCACGGTGGAGCCGCTCGCGCTGACGGCTCCAAGACGCCCGACGAGCCGCGCGCCACGCACGACCGCCGCACCTACGCGCAGGCCGGAATCCAGCCCACGGTCGAGCTTGACGCTCGCACGCCAGGGGCTGGGGTCGCCCGCGGTGAATCCGCGCGCCGCGACCCACAGCGGCTCCTCCAAGGGATGGGGCGGCGCATCCGGCAGCGCGGGCGCGCGGGTGGTGCCGGGTGCGAGCAGGACCAGCGACGAAAGGCCGTGAAGGAAGTCGACGATCGGCTCGACGCGCCAGTCCCCATCGCTCGCGCCGCGGGCAAAAGCTCCCAAACCGTAACCCGCGGCCAGCTTGCCGAAGGGGTCGAGTTCGGGCAGGAGCTCGTCGACCACCACACGCGCGCCGAACCACGCATCGTCCACATCCGTCCGACTGGGGTGGTGCGCCGCGAGCCATGTTACGGGTTCGCCCCGGGCGGGTCGGCCGCCGGTAGCCACACCTCCCACGACGAGGCGCGCGAGCTCCGCGCCGTCCAGTGCGAGCACTCGCGCGCCCACGTGGGACTCGCGCCCCGTGACGAGGTCCACGCGCACGATGCCACGCACGGTGTCAACCTCAGCGATGCGACCGATATACGCCTCGCGGACCACCGCCGGGAGGCCAACACTGAGCCCTTCGAGCGACCAGGGACGCACGAGCAACTGGTCGCGTCCACCCGCTGAGCGCCCGAGCACTTCGCCGGGCACCAAACGCCGCCCCTCCACGAGGTCGGGCGCGCGCGGCAGCGCCGCGGCGTACCAGCGCTCGAGCAGCGCGGCGCTCGCCGCCCGCGAGCCTGTGGCGCTGGCAACCACCGCAGCCTCCGACGCGCGCAGCTCCACGCGCCCGAGCCGCGCGATCGGCCACGTCACTTGCGCGAGGTAGCGGCTCGGCCCGAGGACACGCTCCAACGCACCCTCGAGCCGTGCGTCGGGTCGCAGAGCGAGGAGGCCCAGGCAAAGCAGAGCCAGGAGAACGAGGGGCCGCACGCGCATAGGACTTCGCAACACCGTACGGCGCGCGGCCCCCGTCCCGCGCGCGCGAAGTCGCGCGACACCGCGCCGGGACCGCCATGCGGGAAAGGCCCGCGGCGAATGGGCCCGCGCCCCGCTCAGCCGTCGTTGTCGCTCGCGAGCGCGGAGGAGTACACGTCGAGGTTCTCGAGGAACACGGCCGTGCCGCGGGCAACCGCTGTCAGGGGATCGTCGCCGATGCGCGTGTGGATTCCGAGCTGCGATTGGATTGCCTTGTCGATGCCCGGCAAGAGCGCACCACCGCCAACGACGACACAACCCACGTCCACCAAGTCCGCCGAAATTTCCGGCGGCGCCTGTTCGAGGACCTGGCGGATCGCCACCGCGATCTTGTCGACGGGATCTTTGAGCGCTTCGCGGACCTCGATCGAGTTGATCACGGCCGTACGCGGCAGGCCCGTGATGCTGTCGCGGCCCTTGACCTCCATCTCGAGTTCCTGGGCGAGCGGCCAGGCGGACCCGATGTTGATCTTGATGCTCTCGGAGGTGAGCTCGCCGATCAGGAGGTTGTGGGCGCTGCGCAGGTACTTCGCGATCGTCTCGTTCATCTCGTCGCCGGCCACCGGCAGCGACGCGGCGACCACGGCTTCGGCCAGCGCGAGCACCGCGATTTCGGTCGTGCCGCCGCCGATATCGACGATGAGGCAACCGCGGGCGTCGGCGACGGGCAATCCGATACCGACTGCGGCAGCAAGGGGTTCGTCGACGAGGTGGACCTTGCGCGCGCCGGCGCGCTCGGCGCTCTGAATCACCGCGCGCCGCGCAACGGTCGTGACGCCGATCGGCACCGCAATCACGACCCGCGGCTTGACCAGCGAACGGGTGCCGAGCGCCTTGCGGATGAAGTAGCGGAGCATCTTCTCCGCGATCTCGAAGTCGGCGATCACACCGTCCTTCAGTGGACGCACGGCCCGGACGCGGCCGGGGGTGCGGCCGAGCATCGTGCGCGCGCCTTCACCGACGGCTTGACCGTCGTTGAGGACCTCGCCGGTATCGCGGTTCACGGCCACGACGCTCGGCTCATTGAGCACGATGCCGCGGCCCTTGACCGTCACCAAGGTGTTGGCGGTGCCCAAGTCGATGCCCATGTCGACCGAGAACCGGCCCAATAGCCAGTCGTAAGGCTTCAAGACGTTGGCCATACCCAGCGGGAGGCGCTCGGACCCCAGCGGGTTTGCCGGCGAGGTCGATAGGGGGGCAAAGTCGGACGGCGGCCAGGGCCGTCGCGTCCGCTCGTCGGGAGGCGCCGTCCCCCGCGGGGCCGGATCGCCAGTCGGCCCACGCGGGGCCGCTTGAGAACGTTGCTGCTCGACGGGGGCGCGGCCCCCGCGCGGGGGGCAGGCGTCGCACCCGTTGCCCGAAGTCTAACGTTTGGCCCGCTCGCGGGAAACGGTGCGGCCGTCGGGCGGGGACCGAAAGTGCGCGCGACACGGTTCGACGCACATCGCCACGCACGCGCCGTCGCCGCCAAAAACGCCCGCGGATTCGCTCAGAACAGGAAGCCCTGGTCGTAGCGGCCGCCCATGAAATAATCGATGGTGCCGAGGCCGAGCAGCAGGAAGAGCGTCGTGACGATCACGAGGGCATCCGTGAGGGTCAGCCCGCTTTCTTCGACGACTTCGCCCTCGTCGACGACAGTCGCGGTAGTGCGGCGGCTTTGAGCGGTGCGAACCGTCGTGCGCGCGACGGCGGCGCGGGGCTTGGTGGGACGTGCCATGGGGGGTCTCGCGGGTTGGGTCCGCGGCGCGGGAGCGCGCGCGCGGGCGGCCGGGTGCGGGCGGCCGGGTGCGGGCGGCCGGGTGCGGG
>JBBRWC010000183.1:0-3888 GCA_038246255.1 Planctomycetota bacterium | reverse complement strand
CTGCCGCGACTACGGACCCACAGGCGAGCTCCGCAGGATCCGCGGTGCCGACGTCGAATTCGATTACGATGCGCTCGGCCGTCTGTCGCACAAGCGCGCGGGATCCGGCGATACGTGGGGCTACCAGTGGAATGGCGCCCAAAGGCTCGTGCAGGTCGACCGCCCCGACGGTCACGCCGTCAGCATGGCCTACGACGCCCTCGGCCGGAGGCTGTGGAAGGACTTCCGCGGCAACAAGACGTGCTTCGTCTGGGACGGCGACGTTCCGTTGCACGAGTGGACCGAAGCCGCCGAGGCGCCCACGCGAACCCTCGATCGACGCGAGCAGTCGAAGGCGCGCTCACTGCTGGACGCGAAGGCGCAGCTACATCGCGCGTTCCCCGATGCGTGGCAGCCGCGTTGGGCGGCGCTGCTCGAGCACGACGCCGGCTTCGAGCGACTGCACGCGGAGCTTCGTGACGCCGAGGCTTCGGAGGCGCCGACCGATGCCGCGGGCCCGCTGCTGACATGGGTGTTCGAGCCCGGGAGCTTCGCGCCGCTCGCACGGCTGTCGGCCGACGAGGCCCACAGCATCGTCACCGACCACGTCGGGGCGCCGCTCGCGGTCTTCGACGAGCGCGGTAACGCGAGCGCAACCTTCGTCATCGACACCTACGGTCGCGCGCAGACGACCGGACGTGCCGAGTTGTGCCCGTTCCGGTTCGCGGGCCAGTACGCCGACCCGGAAACCGGTCTGCACTACAACCGTTTCCGCCACTACGACCCGGACACCGGGCAGTATGTCAGCCGCGACCCGCTGGGCCTTCGCGCGGGGCTCCGCGCCTACGCCTACGTCGACGACCCGACCACCTGGTCGGACCCACTTGGGCTCGCGAAGGCAGCCGGCGCAGGTGGTGGCTGCGCTCCGTCCGCGGCGCCCGAGGGTGGGATCGAGACGCCCTACGGTCCCGCGATGCAGTCGAGTGCGGCCGCCGCAGTCTCGGCCCGGCTCGAGGTGGAGCAGGGCGCACCGCTCTACGGCATCGGCACTCTTGGCAGGAGTGCGGCTGGCGAGGCACAGTTCTGGTCGCTCGAAGATCCGCTCGGTCGTGGCTTCGCGCAGCGCTACGGCATTCCTCCCGAGAACGTCATCGCGGCCGACTTCATCGAGTCGGGCAGCCTTCGCCCTGGCACTCCGTTTGTCACTCGCCCCGCGCCCCCGGTCGGTCCGAACCCTGGCGGCGGAATCGAGGTCGTGGTGCCGCCGGGCGGTGTCGCGTTGGAGAGTTTTTCGGTAGGAGCAGTGCCATGACGAATCTCGACATCACCGCGGCAACCCGTCGCTGCGCGACGGAACTCGACGGCCTCGGTCTTTCCGACTGGGCCGGTCGGCTACGCGACGCGATCGACTCCGCCTCGACGGGTGGTGAGCTCGTGATGGGGGTGCGTCACCAGCTGCGAAGTCTGCGAGCTTCGGGACAGGCGTTGCCGGCGGATCTGGGCGCGCTCATCGAGGAGATCATCGTGAAGATCGACGGGACCGGGTGGTGATCGACGACCCGGGGACTGGGCGGCGCCTCAGCCGTGACCCACCGCCCTCGTGGCGACGTCGAGGGTGAGGACCCGCAAAGCGGCGCCGCGCCGCCGTGGACGTCGGAGCCTGGGTCGCCATGAACAACCGCCGGCGTGATCGCGGCGCGCCAGTGCACGCTGGCGACGGGCGCGATCCTTGCGGACCGGGCCGCCTCGAAGCGCGCGGGATCGCCCCGCAGCGCCGGCCGCTCGCGCGCACGCCGGGCTCGCGGGGCGTCGACTGTGGCAACCGCGTCGCCGCGCCCTGTGGCCACGCAGCAGCGACGCGAAGGCGATCGCGATCCGTCGGTCACCATCGCCCGGCTTCTCGGCGCCGCATGCCGCATCCGCGGTGAAGGGCCCCACGCGCTGCGGTACCCTGACCGTCCCCGGCCAAGGTGCGCGCCGGGCTGTCAGCCGATGAGCGATCCGAACCTCTCCTCCTTCCTCTGGTCCGTCGCGGACCTCCTGCGCGGCGACTACAAGCAGTCCGACTACGGCAAGGTCATCCTTCCGTTCACGGTGCTCCGGCGCCTGGACTGCGTGCTGGCCCCGACCAAGACGGCCGTGCTCGAGGAGCTGAAGCTCCGCAAGAAGTCGGGGGTCAACCCTGACCAGTTCCTGGCCCGCAAGACCGGCGTCGGCTTCTACAACGCGTCGCCGCTCGACATGAAGACGCTGATGGGCGACGCGGACAACATCGCCGCCAACCTGCGCAAGTACGTCGAGGCGTTCTCGCCGGCGGTGCGCGACATCTTCGAGCGGTTCGAGTTCCACACGCAGATCGACCGCCTCGAGAAGGCGGGGCTGCTGTACCTGGTGACCGAGAAGTTCGCGAACATCGACCTGCACCCCAAGGTGGTCAGCAACGCGCAGATGGGCGCGGTGTTCGAGGAGCTGATCCGCAAGTTCGCCGAGCTGTCGAACGAGACCGCGGGAGAGCACTTCACCCCGCGCGAGGTCATCCGGCTCATGGTGAACCTGGTGTTCGAGGAGGACGACGCCGCGCTGGGTCAGCCGGGGGTGGTGAGGTCGATCTACGACCCCACCGCGGGCACGGGCGGCATGCTGAGCGTGGCGAATGAGCACCTGACCGAGCACAACCCCGGCGCGCGCCTGGTGATGTTCGGGCAGGAGCTGAACCCCGAGTCGTACGCGATCTGCAAGGCGGACATGCTCATCAAGGGGGCGAGCGTCGAGAACATCATCTTCGGCAACACGCTGTCCAACGACGGACTACCGGACAAGCGCTTCGACTACATGCTGTCGAACCCGCCGTTCGGCGTGGAGTGGAAGAAGATCGAGAAGGAGGTGCGGGCCGAGGCCGAGCAGCACGGCTTCAACGGCCGTTTCGGGCCGGGCCTGCCGCGCGTGAGCGACGGCTCGCTGCTGTTCCTGATGCACCTGCTCTCGAAGATGCGCGCGGCGAAGGACGGCGGCTGCCGCTTCGGCATCGTCCTCAACGGTTCGCCACTGTTCACCGGCGGCGCGGGCTCGGGCGAGAGCGAGATCCGGCGCTACGTGCTCGAGAACGACCTGGTCGAGGCGATCATCGCCCTGCCCACGGACATGTTCTACAACACCGGGATCAGCACCTACGTGTGGATCGTCAGCAACCGCAAGGCGGCGACGCGCAAGGGCAAGGTCCAGCTGATCGACGCGAGCAGCTTCTGGCAGAAGATGCGCATGAGCCTGGGCAGCAAGCGCAAGGAGCTGAGCGCGGAGCACATCGAGGACATCACGAAGATCTTCGGCAGCGGCCGCAAGCTGACCAGGGCGGGGGCGCCGATCAGCCGGATCTTCAAGAACGCGGACTTCGGCTACCGCACGATCACGGTCGAGCGGCCCACGCGGGACCCGGACGGGGACGTGGTGATCGCGACGAAGGGCAAGGGCAAGTGTTATCAGGCGCGCCGGATGATGCGGCTTCGATCACGCCCGCTGATGCCCATCACCGCCGCGACCACCCAGCGAGCCGGCGGTCGCGGCGGCGATGCTCATCGTCGGCGAGCTCATCGACGTCCGCCGCCGCGCATGTCGATGATGGCGTCGTTGCGGCGGACGAGGTGGTGGAGCGCGCCGAGCGTGCTTAAGCATTTTGAACCGCGAACCGGCGAAGGGCGGGCGAGCCGGGGGGCTGTTGGGAGCCGTCGAGGTAGGCGGGCCCACGGTACAGCGGAGAGAGTCGGCGTCGAGCGAGGGCGACGAGGTGTGGTGGTGCGGTGTGTGTCGTGGGGAGGCGAGTGCGTGGTGGACGCAGGGCGGACGCGAGGAAGTGGGCGCGCGAGGGCCCAAACCGGCGCGAGCGGTCGCGCGGTGCGATCACGCAACGAAGAG
>JBBRWC010000182.1:0-3956 GCA_038246255.1 Planctomycetota bacterium | reverse complement strand
GGACTACCCTGGGCTAATGCCCCACGAGACAGAGCGGACCAGGCCAAGCTGGCTCCACAACACGCTCCGAACGGCCCGTGGTACCGTTCCGGCCAGCGAAAAGGGCCGCTTCAAACACTTATCCTCGCACGGCACTTTTCCCCTCGATCGTCCCATAGGTGTAGATGGTCTGCGGTTCGTGCCCGGCCCCTTCACTCGTTGGGGCCGCGTACCCGCGCGCGCTCCGACTCCACGACTGCGTCGACTTGGGGAGCGAACGAGCGCAGGTCGCCGCTGGCGGAGCGCCCATCCTCACTCGAGCCGAGGGTCAAGGAGGCGCTCACGCAGCAGCTCCACGAGCGCACTTCGCCCCTTTCCGGCCTCGCCCACCGAGGCCTCGACCAGGGGCACGAAAGTGCGACGCAGCGTCGCTTCATCCGCGGCCTTGAGCGACGCCGCTCGCATAGCACCCCAGAAACTCTCGCGAGCCTGCGCGCGGCCCTCGAATCGGCGTTGCAGGGCGTTTTCGAAAGCCGGATCGCCACTTGCCCCGCGCTCGACCAGCGTCGCGAGCGCCTCGCCCCACGACAAACTTGGGTGGCCCGTGTTCCCGCCCATGAGTTCGATGCCAGCCTCCATCCAGGCCCCATTCCCACTGATCAGTTCGAGCCATCGTCGCGCGGCGGGCGGAGGGCCGCTGCCCGGCTGCTCCAACAACTCCGCCGCTTCGTCGGGCGACAGCCGCACCGCCAGATTCGCCGCGGTGCCCTCGTCGCGGAACAAGAGCGTGGCGTACTCGATGCGCTCCGCGGGCGTCAGCTCCTCCGCGTGGGTAGCGAGGTGGAAGATCACGTCCATTTCGCTCTCGAAATCCGCCTCTTCTTCCTGCCGTGCAAGGTGGACATCCAGCAGTGTCTCCGCGAACACGCGCCAATCGCGTCGCAGCAGCAGCTTGACGGCCTGCCCCTGGGCGAACGGCCCGCTCTCGTCGCGGGCGAACACATCCAAGAGAGCCACCTCCGCGTCGTGGGACATCGTCCGCCCCCACGCGTCCGCCAGGGACATGCACTCGATCTGACCGCTCAGCGACAGCGCGCCGACGCCATCGTCCGCTTGCAACTCGAGCAGATCGCCAAGCAACCGGCCGGGAAGCATCGACCCGGACGGCTCCAAACCAATCCGCAATGCGCGCGCCGCACCATCGCCCTCTGGGAACAGATCGAGAGCCGCCGCAGCGATGCTCTCGGCCGTCCACGGCTGCACCGCCTTGCTGTCATGGCGGGCGTGCACCATGGCGCTGGCCAAGAGCAAACCGAAGGCCCTGACGTCGTCGGGATGTTCTGGATTCCCAGCAATGCCGGCGAGCACCGCACGGGCCGGATCGGCAACCTCCGCGAACCAACGATCGACGAATTGGGCGGCTGCCCGCTCGTCCCCCAGGCGCATCGCCTCGCGCAAACCTGCCACGAGTTCTGCGGGTGAAGTTGCCCGCGTGCCCGTCGGCGCGGCACCCCGGGAATCGCCACTGTCGTTGATCCGAGTGAGGATCCGGCCAGTCATGTCGCCTGCCGCAGCTCGGGCGGAGCTGCCGAGCGCCGAATCGCGCTCCGCAGGGCTCCACCACGGCCCAAAAGCCACCGCAGCAACCACGAGCGCCGCGAAGCACGCACCGCCCATGAGCAACATTCGACTCTTCACTGCTGGAAGTCGCACCCTTCCTCTTCCCAGGTCGTCGAGCTGTTCGTCGTCTCAACACTGCCAGTTGCAGTACAAGTCGCTGGCGTAAAAAACCCGCCGCAGTCCGCGTCGTAGTCCGTTCGCAACCATTGGATGGGTTGGGGATTGACCGCCTGGTGGTGAAGTTTTTGGATCTTCTTGTAGCGGCCAGGCTTAGCCACCACGAACGCGGGGCATCCGTGAAAACTTGCCGTCACTGCGGCCCCCAGCCCATCCACGCCGATCGTCAAATCGAACGTCACTGAGGTGCACTGCGCCTGCCCTAAATGAACAGCGCGCGGGTTTTCCCACTCCGTCCCGGTGTGCGGGCAAACGGGAGCGGGCGGGAAGGGACCGCCAGGATGCCCCTGGAGGGCGCTCGCGGGGTGCAGTCCCCACCCACACCCCGCCACCAGCATCAGGCTTCCCATGAACGCGTTCCTTTCGGCGCCGCGCCTCCTCGGGCAAACGATCGGAGCGATCCACCGTGAAGGTCGCGACGGGCCGGGCTATCTGGCTTCCCAACTCTCGATTGGAGTGTGGCCGGGCAGTCGTGAGTCGGAAGGTTCGAGGATTCTCCCATCTGCTTGTCCTCCGTGTGTGTTGAACGCCGTCCTGGCGGTGAGGCCATCGCAACCCCTCCCGCGGGGCCCCCTACGCCCTCATTTTATCCCTTCAAATCTCTGCCCTAACGCACTTTCCGAAAATTCCTCCCTGAATCGAGGGGGGAGGTCCGTTCGTTGACCGCCACCGGGCAGTCGTTCGCGCACCCCGGGGCATTGGAATCGCCGGTGCCGCGGCTGTTGGGGCTGATCCGGGGGGCGAGGGGGGTGTGCGGGGTTGGGTCGCTCCTTCAACTTTGAAACGGCGCCTCCGGACAGCTGCGGCGCAGCGGGGGCCACGCGGCACGGCGCAGTTCGGTGGCCATGTTCACGGTGCCGAAGATTTCGAGCAAGGTGAGCGAATGGGTGGTCAGGCCGGCAGCCATCGCCGGTGTGCGGCGCGGGCGACCCTGGCCCAGGGATTGGTGGGAACGTGTGAAGGTGCAGTGGCAGGGCAGCATCTCAAGCTGGGTTCCGAGGCTGGCCTCGGCCCGGCTCACTGCGTAGGTGCACAGATAGAGCGCTGCGAGACTGCGGCCCAGCGTCAGGGCCGAGGCGCTCGACGCAGGAAGTGTTCACGATGTACGAGAAGCTCGAAGCCTTCAGCACGGCCTGCACGCGTTCGGGGAGCCGGTCCGCAGGCGGATCGAGGAGGCGGCGAACGCTAGCCGTCCAGCGCCACCAGAATCGGTGGAAGCGCTGATGGGCTCGCTTCGAAGGCTTCGACCACACCTTCGCGCGACCCGACACCAGGGAGCGCGAGGCGCCAGTGCAGATCGTAGGTGCCCGGCTCCCGGAAGGTGAGGTCGAGGCCGGAGAGCGTGCCGAACGCGCCCTGGTAACCGGCCGCGGAGACGACCGCGTCCTCGACGGGACCTCCGTCGCGCACCAGCTTGGCCGAGGCCAACGCGGAGAGCGGCAAGTTCACGGCCTCGCCGCGGATCGTGAAGGTCACGCGACGCTGGCTGCGCGGCCGACGGGTGTACTCGACGACGTGATCCGCGGCGGAGACTGTGAACCGAGCGGGATCGACGAAGCCGTTCGCGTCGGGAATGAACTCGTACTCACCGTGCACGAGCGCGAACCGACGCTCGAAGCCGTCGCGGTCAATCTGGTGGATCGCCGCGTTGACGCCGATAAGGGGTTTGTAGCCCACGGGGCGCAGGCGAACGTCCGCTGAAGGTGCCTCCCCGAGACCGAGCTCGCGCACGTGCACCGCAGCGATCGGCGGAACCTCGATCGTCGCCTGAACTGCGCCCGCGGCGATCTCCAACGTAGCGGTGAACCCGATCGGCTCGATCTGGACGTCGTATATCCCTTCGGTGAATCGGTGCTTGCCTTCGATTTGAACGACAGAGCCGCCCTCCTGGACGGCCGTGGACGCATCGATCCCGATCGCGGCGCGCGGCGGTCCGCCACCCTCGCCCGCCCGAACGACCGCTGCGCGGCAGGGGCCTCGCGGCCGACGCCTGCGACCCGCGCTATTCGTGGGCCGAGTTGATGAAGCGGGTCTTCGGTTACGACGTGCTGCGCTGCCACCACTGCGGCAACCGGCGGCAGATCATCGCTCTGATCACCGAAGCCAGCGTCATCCGCCGCATCCTCCAGCACCTCGGCCTGCCTACTGAGCTGCCGCCCCTCGAGCCCGCTCGTCCGCCG
>JBBRWC010000181.1:0-4185 GCA_038246255.1 Planctomycetota bacterium | reverse complement strand
TCTTTCCGCTGCGACTTTCACTCTTGGGGGGGCCCTTCCCGTTGGGTGGGGGGGCCAGGAGCGCGGGCCTCCTGGCCCGCGCTCCTGGCCGCCTACTTGCGCAGCGCCGCGATGCCCGGCAAGTCGAGGCCCTCGAGCCGTTCGAGGCTCGCGCCGCCGCCCGTGGAAACGTGTGAGATCTGGTCGGTTAGGCCAAACGCCTCGGCGGCGGCCACCGAGTCCCCGCCGCCGACCACCGTGTAACCCTTGCAAGCGGCGACCGCGCGGCCGACGGCCTCGGTGCCCTTCGCGAACGGCTCCCACTCAAAGACACCCATCGGGCCGTTCCACACGACAGTTTTGGCGTCCTCGATCGCGCGCGCGAAGGCGGCGCGGGTGCGCGGCCCGATGTCGAGCCCCATGGCGCCCTGTGGGATCCCCCCGTCGACGTCGCGCGCCGGCGCGTCCGCGGCGAAACGATCGGCCACCACATGGTCGGTGGGCAGCAAAACCTCGACACCGCGGGCTTCCGCGCGCTTGAGCGCCGCTCTCACGCTTTCGAGCTGATCCTCCTGAACGAGGCTCGCGCCGATCGCAATCCCCTTGGCCTTCAAGAACGTGTACGCCATCCCGCCGCCGACGATCAGCCGATCGACACGCTCGAGCAGGTTGTCGACAACCTTCAACTTGTCGGAGACCTTGGCACCGCCGAGGATCGCCACGAGGGGGCGTTCGGGGGATTCGAGCACACGCTCGAAAGCTTCGACTTCGCGCTCGAGCAGCAGCCCCGCGGCCGACGGCAAAAGACGCGCGACACCGGAGACCGAGCAGTGGTCCCGGTGGCTCGACCCGAACGCATCATTCACGAACACGTCCCCGAGCCGCGCAAAGCGCTTCGAAAGCTCGGGATCACCCTTCGTTTCGCCCTTTTCAAACCGCACGTTCTCGAGCAGCACCACCGCGCCCTCGGGCGCCGAGCCGATCGCGCGTTCCACCGCGTCCCCCACGGTCTCGCGCAGGCACAGGACCTCGCGGCCAAGAAGCTGCGCGAGCCGCAGTCCGACGGGAGCGAGACGGTAGCGCTCGTCGGGGCCATCCTGCGGACGGCCGAGGTGGCTCATGAGGACGAGTTTGCCAGCCCCGAGTTCGAGGAGCTTGCGCAGCGTCGGCAGCGCGGCGCGGATGCGCGTGTCGTCGCCGATCGCGCCCGATTCGTCCTGGGGCACGTTGAAGTCGACACGAACGAGCACACGCTTGCCCGTCACCAAGAGGGAATCGAGTCCGGGGAACGTCTTCAAGGTTGGAGCGCCGGGTTCTGGCGTGATGGGAGCATTGAATCGAGCGCGAGGGGGCGCGGCGGCGCGCCCCCCACAGCGTTCAGGATGCCTTGGTCACGCGTGGCGACTTGAGGCCGGTGATGAACTTCGCGAGGTCGCAGACGCGGCTCGAGTAGCCCCACTCATTGTCGTACCAGGAAACAACTTTGACGAGGTTGCCCGCAATGACCATGGTCGAAAGCGAATCGAAGATCGAACTCGCCGGGTTGCCGATGACGTCGCCGGAAACGATCGGATCGACGCAGTACTCAAGGATGCCCTTGAGCTCCTTCGTCTTGGAGGCGGCCTTCATCGCCTCGTTGATTTCATCGACGGTGACCGCGCGGCCGAGTTCCGCGACAAGGTCGACCACCGAACCGTCCTTGACCGGCACGCGCATGGCAAACCCGTCGAGCTTCCCGGCCAGGGCCGGAAGCACTTTGCCGACGGCGCGCGCGGCGCCGGTCGTCGTCGGGATGATGTTGTCCGCGGCGGCGCGCGCACGGCGCAGGTCCTTGTGCGGCAGGTCGAGGATGTTCTGGTCGTTCGTGTAGGCGTGGACCGTCGTCATCAGGCCGCGCTCAAGGCCAAAAGAATCGTGCAGCACTTTGGCGATCGGCGCGAGGCAGTTCGTCGTGCACGACGCGGCCGAAATGATCGTGTCGCTCGGTTTGATGACGTCCTGGTTCACACCCATAACCACCATCGCGTCGACGGAGTCCTTGGGCGGGACGGTGAGGATCACTTTCTTCGCGCCGGCGTCGACGTGCTTCTGGCAATCCTCGCGCTTCGTGAAAACGCCGGTCGATTCGATCGCGACGTCGATCTTGTTCGTCGTGTGCTGCAGATTCGCGGGGTCGCGCTCCGCGGTGATCTGGATCTTCTTACCGTCGACCGCGATCCAGTCCTTGCCGGACGTCACTTTCGCATCGAACCGGCCCATGACGGAGTCGTACTTGAGCAGGTGCGCCAGCGTCTCCGCGTTTGTCAGGTCGTTGATCGCGAGCACCTCGAAACCGGGGCGCGTGTGCAGGATCCGAAATACGTTGCGGCCGATGCGGCCGAAGCCGTTGATGGCGATCGAGATGGCCATGGGGGATCGTGGGCCCAAAGGGCAGCGTGGGGGGGCCCCGGAGTGGGGCGAGTTCGAGCGCGGGTGCGCCGCGATAAATGCCGCGGCCGGCACCTGGGCCCGGGTGGGCGGGTTTCGGAAGGGTTGGAGCGGAGCGCGTCCGGCGGCGCCCTAGCGCCCGGACGCGTCCCGAGGGGGAAGAAGGTAACCCACGCCGGGGGCCGCGTCTCCGGGGTGCAGCCGTGCCCGACCCTCCTCCCGTTCCCGCTCCCGATCGCATTCCCAATCGGGACGCGGCGACGTCCTGCCCCAATCGCCGGTCAGGACGTCGCAACGCGCAAGTCCGCGCGCACAGCGGACGAGGGACGAGATGTCCCGCGCGGGGGTGCGTTCCGCGAGAATCGGGCCCAGGACGAGCGCTATTTGGCCGAAGGTGACCACGGGTGCTCCCGCCGCGGGCCGCCCCGCGGCGCGTCCCCCCCGGTACGGCCGCCCCGCCTCCCCTACCACCCCCCCAGTGAACCCCGCGACACCCCTGATCCCGCCGGCCCGCCCCACGCCGGACACCCCCCGCGGGGATACCGTCGCCTGGGACCCCGCGCTCCTGCCCCCGTTTGCCCCCCACGGCGCGAGCGGTTCCTCCCGACGCCGCCCGGCGGAACACCGCGACCCCGACCCGTGGGCGACGCGTTGGCAGCAGATCGAACGGGCGGCACGCCTGGAGTCGGGCGAGCGCTTGCTGATCGCGCTCTCGGGAGGCGCCGACAGCGTGCTCCTTTTGCAACTGGCGGCGGCGGCTCGGCCACGGCCGGACCTCGCCGCGGTCCACGTCCACCACGGCTTGCGCGGCGCGGACGCCGACCAGGACGCCGACTTTTGTGCCGCGCTGTGCGCGAGCCTGGGCGTGCCGTTCACACTGCTGCGCGCGCGCATCGACCCCGACCCCGCAGGGCTTGAGGAGCGCGCCCGGGAAGCCCGTTATCGGCTTCTATTGGCCGAAGCGCGCCGCGCAGGCCGCTCTACGCTGTTGACCGGCCACCATGCCGACGACGGCCTCGAGACCCTATTGATGCGCTGGTTGCGCGGCAGCCACCTGGGCGGACTCGCTCCGGCGCGCGCCGACCTCGTGGTGAAGGGGCCTTACCCGGGCGCACCACCGGAGGCGGGCCTCGACGGGCCACCGGTGCGCATCGTCCGTCCCCTGCGGACCCTGCGCCGCGAGGAAGTCCGCCGGATGCTCCGCGCCCGTGGCCTCGCCTGGCGCGAAGACGCGACCAACGCCGATCCCGCGTTTGCGCGGAGCCGCGTGCGGCACGGATTCCTGCCCGCCCTTGACGAAGCACTCGGCCCAGGCGCGCGCGAAGGCCTGCTCGGTTTTGCGCAGGCCGTGGAGCGTCTTGAGGACGGCCTCGCGACCGCGACCGCGCACCTCGCCTGGCGACCTGCGCAGCATGCCCTCGCAACACGGGCCCCCGGCGCAGCCGGGCTGGGTGGCTGGCTTCCGCGCGCCGACCTCGCTGCGCTCCCAGAGCCCCTCGCGCGCCGCGCCCTGTGGCGCTTGCTCGTCGAGGGCACCGGCCGCGCCCCCCAGCGCGCCGTGCTCGACGACCTCACGCGCGACCTTTTCCAGGGCCGAACCGGACGGCGCAGTTTGCCCGCCGGTTGGACGCTGATTTTGCGCGCTTTCGAGGTCCAGCTTGTGCCCTCCGCACGCGCGCTCGCCGGACACGGCGTGTCGGATCCACAGCCCGCAGACGGTTCGGTGCAGCTGCTCCTGCCGTTCCCGGGCAACGGCACGCGCCGGCTGGAGGTGCGATC
>JBBRWC010000180.1:0-4262 GCA_038246255.1 Planctomycetota bacterium | reverse complement strand
GTGCGGCACGCCAATCGCCTCGCCGCGACCGTTATGGCGCTGATGGCGTTCGGTTTCCTGCTGCAGGCGAGCCACGCGGCGACCACTCTGTCACCGCAGGCCTTCCGCGCGGACTTGGTCGGCGAGATCGGCGTGCGAACGGTGGGCCTGGGTGTGTTGCTGTGTGCTTGGCGCCTGGGCCCCACGCGCCTGCGGCCGCTGTTGGCGCCAATCGTCGTGCTCTCGCTGCTGCTGCTGCTGCTCGTCTGGGTGCCGGGTGTCGGGCGATCGGTGAACGGCGCGAGTCGCTGGATCCACGTCGGCCTGTCGATCCAACCGTCGGAACTTGCGCGCATCGCGCTGGTTCTTTGGATCGCCGATCGCTGCGTGCGCGCGGGCCCGCGACTGCTCGAGTTTTTCCGTGGCGTGTTGCCGGTGCTGGCGCTCGCGGTCGTTTTTTTCCTCGCCGTGGTACTGCAACCGGATCTCGGCGCGGCGTTGTTGCTGCTCCTGACAGCGCTCGCCACGATGTGGGTCGGTGGCGCCGGTTTGGGTGCTGCCGCGCTGCCGCTCGTGGTTGGCTTCGGCGCTGCGATTTTCCTCGCGGTGCGTTTCCTGCCCTACGTGAAGAGCCGCCTCGACATGTGGGTCGGTGACGCTCACAACGAGCAGTTGTCGGACAGTCTCGGCGCGCTCGCCAATTCCGGCCAGTACGGAGTTGGGTTCGCGAACGGCGAGTTGCGCAACCGCGGTTTCAACTACATGGATTCGGACTTCGTGTTCGCCCTCGTGGGGGAGGAGTTTGGCTTCGCGGGCGTGGTGCTCGTCGTCGGCCTGCTCGCCGCCTTCCTGTGGAACGCGTTGCGCCTGATCCTCGCCCTGCCGCGCCGCTTCGAAGCGACCGTCGCGTTTGGCCTGTGCCTCTCGGTCGCGCTCCAAGCCCACCTCCACATCCTCGTTTCCACCGGCCTCGCCCCCCCGAAGGGCATGACACTTCCGTTCCTCTCCGCCGGCGGGACATCCTTCGTCGTCTCCTCCCTCGCCATTGGTCTCGCCCTCGGGGCGGCACGGACCTCTAGCCATTCGCCCATCGAGCCATGCAGCCGATCGAACGCTACGGGCTGATTGCCCTCCTCTTCCTCGTTGTCACTGTCGTCGCCGTTGTCCTTTGGGACCGCGGAGAACGCAGTGACGGCGGTGCCCCCGTCGAGATCAGTGCGAGCGCCGCCACCGGCGCTGCCGCGGACCGCGTGGACCCGCGGACGGCGCGCACTCCGCGCGTGGCGCCCGAGAGCACCCGGGGTCAACCGCAGGCAGCGCTCCCGCGGCAGGTGGATTCCGCGGGTCGTGCGGGCCTCGTCGCGATGCCGACCGAGAACCTACCGGCGCCGCGCACGGGCAACGTCGCGCAGGCTGCGCCGATCGGCCAAGCGGCGGGTGCGGCGAGCCAATTGGATGCTCAGCGCGCCGCGCTCGAGTCGATCCTGGCGCTTGGCGATGCGCAGAAGCAGGAGGCGGCCCTGCGCGATGCGTTCGAGCGCGATCCGGCGGGAGCGCACGCGCTGGTGCAAGAGCTGCGTGCACACCTCACCCAGCAGGCGGGCGCGCCGTCGAGCGCCGCCGCGCTCGAAGTCGCGGATGCGTCGCCCGTCAAGGCGGTCGTGACGTCGATCGAGGACCCGCGCACGCGCACCCCCGGCGCTGGCATGGGACTCTCACCGATGCAGGTTGCTCCGGGAGCCAAACCGGCGCGCACCCACGTCATCCAAAAGGGCGACACGCTGGGGGTGATCAGCCAAGAGCACCTGGGCACGTCCAAGCGCTTCCGTGAAATCCTCGCGCTCAACCCCGGTCTGGACGAGCGCCGCTTGATCGTCGGGCGCACCCTCGTGCTTCCGCCCGCCGCGGACGCTGCGAATGTTGTCGCCGCGGTTGCACCGTCGTCGGCGTCGCCCGTCACTGCCGTCGCGGCGCGGACGACAAAAACTCCGGCGCCGGCGCCGGCGGCAGCGGGCGCTGTTCCCGCGCCGGCCTCGGCACGGGTTCACGTGGTGGCCGCGGGCGACAGCTTGTACCGCATCGCGGCGCGCCACCTCGGCAACGGCAACCGTTACCGCGAGATCGCGGCACTCAATCCCGGTGTCAATCCCGACCGCCTGCTCGCGGGCCAGCGCCTGGTCCTGCCAGCGGCGGCCGCGGCCGCTGCACCCCTTGTCGCCAGCACCCCCAAAGCCGCAACCGCCGCACAGCCCAGCGCAGCCATCGCGCGCAACGAAACCAAGCCCGCTCCCCGGGAAAGCCGCGTCAAGTGACCGTGTCCGCAGCTCCCATGCACACCTACCTCGCTCGACTGCTCCTCGCCGCCTGCTTCACCGTCTGCGCCCTTGGCGCCGCGCCCGCCTGGGAAGTCCTCGTCGGCACGTGGCATGGCCCCTGGAGCCTCGCCGGCCGACCCACGCCGTCCCTCGCGACAGCCGCGACAGCCGCGACAGCCGCGACAGCCGTGCACGACGTGCGCGACGTGCGCGACGTGCGCGACGACGCGCTGCTCGTCGGATCCAAGCGCGCGCTGATCGCGGCGGCGTTCCTGGTTCCCGCGGCTGAACGCGATGTGAAAGTGAACGTGGCGCGCCGCGAATCGACCGCCGAACGCGAAGCCGCAATCGTGTCCCCGGCTTCCTGGGCCGCGTCCCACGCAGTGGACAGTGCAGCGCACAGCGCCCCCGCGTCGGAACACCCCGCGGCGCTTGTAGCGGCGGCCCCCTAGTGAGAAAATCCCGCGGATGAACGACGCGGGTTCCATGCGCCCGCGCGGCGGACGCGGGAAACTGCGGCTCGGGCTGGCAGGAGGCGGCACGGGCGGGCACGTCGTGCCCGGACTCAACCTGGTCGAGCACCTGGTGGCGACGGGTCGTCTTGAGCACATTTTGTGGCTCGGCTCCGGCCGCCCGGCGGAGGTGCGCGCGCTGGGGGGCCTCGCCCAGGCGGCCCGGGATGTGCCGTTTCGCCGCGTGGTGCTGCCGCTCGAATCACAGGGCGGCGGTGCGCCCGGGCGCTTGACCACCCTGCGCCGTTTGCCGCGCGCCGTGCGGCTCGCGCGCGCGGAACTGCGCGCCAGCGGGTGCGATGCGCTGGTTGGATTGGGTGGATTTGCGAGCGCGTCCGCGGCCCTCGCCGCGAAGAGCCTACGTTTGCCGCTCTTCCTGTTGGAAGTCAACGCGTCCGCGGGCCTGGCGACGCGTGCCCTCGCCCCGCTCGCGTCGCGGGTGTTTCATGCCACCGCCGCGTCCCTGCCGGGCGGCCGCGCGGGCGCGCGCCACCGGGTCGTGGGCCCGATCCTCGCCCCCGCGTTCGAAGGGCCGTTGCCGAGCGCCGAACGTGTGCGTGAGCTGCGCGCCGCGCTGGGCTTTGATCCTGCACGAGCGCTGCTCGTGGTGCTGGGCGGCAGTCAGGGGGCGGGCGCGCTCAACACTTTCATCGCGGCCAACATTGACCCGCTGGTCGCCGGCGGCCTCAGCGTGTTGCACCAGGTTGGACCGGGTCGGTTGGGTGAAGCCCCCGCCGCACGCCCGCACTACCGCGCCGTCGAATACGTCGACGGAGTGATGGCGGCCCTTGATGCCGCGGACCTCGCCATCGTGCGCGCCGGTGCGTCGAGCCTCGCAGAGGTCGCGGCGCGGCGCACCCCTGCGATCGCGGTCCCGTACAGGTTAGCCGCGGGCGACCACCAGCGTTTGAACGCAGAGGCCCTCGGTGCGGGGGTGTTGCTCGTGCCGGAGCGCGATCTGGGACCACCGCTCGCGGAAAAAATCGTCCGGCTCGCGGGTCCGGACGGGGACGCGCAGCGGCGCGGGTTGCGCTCCGCGCTTGAGCGCCTCCCCGCACAACGGGGTGCGGCTGCGGTGGCCGACGCGCTCGAGGGCTGCATACGCGCCGCCGCTGCCTTGGTGGTCGCGCGACCGAGGCTCGCGGCGGGCGACGGAGGTCCGCGATGACCGGACGGCTGGAACCCTTCGCCACCGCGGCGCGCCTCGAGCACGTCGACGTGCCGAACGGCCTGCCGCGGCGCATCCACCTGCTCGGCATCGGTGGCGCGGGTGTGTCCGGCGCCGCCCGTTTGCTGGTTGCGCGCGGACACGCGGTCAGCGGCCACGACCTTGCTCCGTCGCCCCTCGCGCGGGGCCTCGCGGAACTCCTGATCCCCATCGAAATCGGCCCTTCGCGCGCCCAAAGCCTGCCCTGCGATGCGGAGCTCGTCGTGCGCTCCGCGGCCGTGCCCGCCG
>JBBRWC010000179.1:0-4357 GCA_038246255.1 Planctomycetota bacterium | reverse complement strand
CCGCGGTTACACTGCGCCGCGGTTACACTGGCCCGCGGTTACACTGCCCCGCGGTGCCCACGAACTCATTTTTTGCGCCTACGGGTGTACCGATTCCGCCGGTGGGTGGACGGAGCGCGGCCCGGCGCCGCGTGCGCTCAATTCTCGTCGCGCCCGGTCCCGATGGGGCCCCGTGGACGTTCGAGCGGGTCTTCGCGGCTTGCGCGGAAACCCCGGACCTTGTGGCGTTTGATTCGAGCGGCGGCGAACCCGCGCGTTGGAGCCTTGTAGGGCTGCGCGGGGAAGCGCTCGACGGTGCTCCCACGGACCTATTGGGGCTGCGCCAAAGCCTGGAGCGAGCGGGTGTTCTGCCCGCGACGGGTCGCCCGCACGGATGGCCGCCGGAGCTCGCCGATGCGCCCTTTTGCGGCGGTTTTGCGGGCGCGCTCGCCTACGAAATCGGGGTCGCGGGCGACCCCATCGACTTGCCCCCCGAGCCCTACGGGTTTCCGCTCCTCACGGGTTCTGTTCTGCGCGATTTTGCCCTCCTTGATCATGTGGGCAAGCGCCTGTGGCTGATCCTCGACGAGGCTGGCGACCCGCCCGTCGAAGTGCGGGAGGCGCAGTTCCGCACGCGGCTCGCGCGCACGCACGTTTTGGCCGCACCGCGCACCGCGGGCCCGCTTGTCCGCCATACGCCGGCCTTCGTCCACCGCGCGCGTGTGGAATCCTTGCGCCGCGCCGTGCGCACCGGGGACGTCTACCAGGCAAACCTTGCACACCGGTTCACGCGCGCGGTTCGCGGACATCCGGTGGCGCTGCACCTGCTCTTGCGCCGCCATTTTCCCGCACCGTACGCGGGTTACTTGGCGTTGGGCGCGCGCGGTGCAAAGGGCGCGTTGTCGAGCCACAGCCCCGAGCTGCTGCTGCGTGTCGATGGGCAGGGAATCCACACGCGGCCCATCAAGGGCACGGCGCCCCGCGCGTTGGATCCAACAGAAGACGCGCAGCAGGCGCGCGGCCTGTTGGCGAATCCGAAGGAGCGTGCGGAGCTCGCGATGATCGTTGATCTTGCGCGCAACGACCTCGGCCGTGTGTCCACACCGGGCAGCGTGCGCGTGGAGCCCTTCGGCGCGATCGAATCCTATGCGGGGGTTCACCACCTGGTTGCCGAGGTGCACGGGGAACTCGAACCCACGAAGGACGCGCTCGACGCCCTCGCCGCGGTGTTTCCGGGTGCCTCCATTACGGGTGCGCCCAAACTTGCGGCGATGGAGTGCATCGCTGCGCTCGAGCGCGAGGGCCGCGGTTTTTTCACCGGCAGCCTGGGATTTCTCTCGAACGACGGCAGCGCCGCGTTCAACGTCCTCATCCGCAGTCCCCTGTGGCGCGCATTGCCCGGAGAAGGGGAGCAAACGCCGCGCGGCGAACTTTCGCTGCGGGTCGGCGGCGGCATCACGTTTGGCTCAGACCCGCGCGCCGAAGACGAGGAAACGCTGCACAAGGCGCGCGCGTTTTTGAACGCGCTCGATGGGGTGGAGCGCGAATGACGACCGATTCGCCGTGGACGGGCGCGCGCGCTGTCGCGGAGCGCGGCGAGCCACTGCTTGAGCGCACGTGGCCCGTGTGGATCGACGGGGAGATCCTTGCGCTGGAGCGCGCCGCGCTTCCGCTTGGCAGTGCGGGAGTGCTCCACGGGCGCGCGGTGTTCACGACGATCCCCGTGCTTGCCGGGCTGCCGCTGTTCACCGCGCAGCACGTGGCGCGCCTCGTGCGCGATGGGGCAGCGCTCGGGATCCCGCTCGCGGTTGAGGCGCTGCGCGCGGCCATCGCGGCCCTTTTGCCGCACCTTTCCGGCGCAGCGTCGGCCGTGCGGGTCCACCTGGGCGCGGGCGAGGCGGGGGGCGCTCCCCACCTGGCGTTGATCCCGCGGCGCGCGGCTGCGGGCTTGGGCGCGGGACAGGGCGGGGAAACCGTGCTCGCGGTGCACGGGGAAAGCTTCGGCGGAAGTTTGGCGCGCCACAAGTTGGCGCAGCGTGTCGGGCGCAACCTCGCGCTGCAGGCCGCGGCGGCCGCCGGGGCCGACGAGGTGCTGCTCGCGGATTCCGCGGGCGCCGTGCTCGGCTGTGCAGCGGCCTGCGTGGTGATGCGCGCGGGCGGCCGGGTGTTCGCCCCGGGTCCTCGTGCGGGCGGGCTCCCGGGGGTCGCGCGGGCAGTCCTCGCCCACCGCTGTGGAGCGCCTGACGGGCCCCATACGGGCGCGTGGCTCGATCAGCCGATCCCGGCCGCGATTTGGGCTCGCGCGGAGGAAATCGTCCTCGTCGGGTCGGTCCGCGGGGTGCGCGCCGCACGGGCCGTCCTGGGTCGCAGCACACCCCTCGCCGGCGCAGCGGGCCCTCTTGCGGCGCTACTGGCGCGCGCGTGGGAGGATGCGCTGCGCGAAGAATCCGTTGCCGCCCGGGAAGAATGGGGGACGTCGCCCGGTCGATAAGCTAAGGGTCGGCGGGCGTCGCCCTCTGCTTCGCCCTCACTCAACTCGGAGGTTGCCATGCCGTTGATCTTTTTTGCTTTGTTTGCCGTCGGAGCGCTCCACATGGGCCCGGGTCCCGTGGGCTCCGTTGCGACAGTAGTGCCGATGGGCGCTTTCGCCGCGGTTGACGCGTCCGATGACGTCCCCGACAAGCGCGCCCAGGTGAAGGCGCTGCTCGACGAGTTCGCTGCGGCGCTCAAGAAGCGCGGGGAAGCCGACCCCCAGGCCATCGAGCACATTGCAGCCCTCCTCGGGGAGTTCGAAAAGAGCGGGCCGAAGGACCGCGAAGCCATCGCGAAGGCGTTGGGTGGAGCGCTCGCCGAAAAGCGCAAGGAACTCGGGCCGGAGCAACCCGACGAGCGTCTTGCGGTCGCCGCGGCCACCGCCCTTGGCCGCATGGGCGTGGACGGCGGCAAGCAGCTCCAAAAAAACCTTGAGCACAAGAACCTGAGCGACAAACCGCGGGCGCGACGGGAAGTGATCCTCGCCCTTGGCAACACGCGCTTCGAAGCTGGCGCGGACGACCTGATGGACCTCGCGAAAAACCACGATGCCGCCATCCAGGCGGCGGCGGCGGAAGCGCTGGGTTCGTTCGAAGGGGCGGATCAAAAGCTGCGCAAAGCGATCTTCAAAGCACTCTTCGAAGTCATCATGCCGGTCAAAAACACCGTCGATGGCGACGCGAGCGACTCCGAGGCGCGCGAGCGGCTCAACACGATTTCGACCCCCTTCCTCAACACGCTGAAGAAGGTCACCGGCCACGAAGAAAGCGATCTGCAGCAGTGGCAGCGCTGGTGGAACCACAACAAAAACGAGGACTGGAAGTCCGCGTGAGTTCTGGGGCGCAGGGCGGGGATCGATACGGCGCGGCCGGCGGTTTTGGTCCGGCGGTTGTCGTGTTGGCCGCGCTTTGCGTCGTGTGGCTCGCGACCCGCGGCGTCTACGACCTGCGCACGGTCGGCCCCAAGCCCGCGGCGGTGCGCGAGGCGGCCCCCGAGATCGCGGCCACGGTGTGGACCGGCCGCGACGGCGGTACGTGGCGTGCGCGCCTTTCGCACTTGCACCCCGAATCCGAGCGCCAGGACAGTGATCGTCGCGCGCTCGCCACGCGGCTTGGATTGGGAGCAGGTGCACCGTTTCGGCTGTACGTCGAGCGCGACGGCACCCACGACGCGTTCGACCTCGACCTGCGCGATTTGGCCATCGTCGACGCAAACGGAATCGCCCTGCGTCCCTTGCGCGCGGTTTTGCCTGCGACCGTGGATTCAGCCGCGACGGCGTCGGGGGCCGTACCGCGCGACCCGTTGCTTGCCCTGCTCGCCCCCGACAGGTTGTTGATCGCGGGCGCGGGCGAGGGGCAGATCGTGCTTTGGGGGCGCGAACCTGGCCCGGGAGCCCGGTTGCACGGCCTCGGCGTCGGCACGGGGACGGGGTCAGGCACGGGGACGGGGTCAGGCACGGGGACGGGGTCAGGCACGGGGACGGGGTTGGAACTGGCTCAGACGGAGGTCCAAAGCGGCGGGCTCTCCGGGCCTGTCGTGCGCGTGGCATCCGCGCGCGCGGTCGCGGGTGGAGTCCGGCATTGAGATCGATCGCCGTTGTCGTTTTTACGCTCATCGTCGCCGGAGTGCTCGCCTGGGACGCCCAGCGCTCGCGGCGCGGCGCCGAGCAGGCGGAAGCGGTCCACGCGCGGGCCTGCGCAGCGTCCCGTCTCGCGCTTGCCGATGCGCACACGCGTCAGGCAAAGATTGCAAAGTACATAATAAATGTCATCGAGCCTGGAGGTGGAACAGTTCTATTGCATTGGACAGATTCATCCAAATTTTTAATGTTCCTGAAGATTGCATT
>JBBRWC010000178.1:0-4363 GCA_038246255.1 Planctomycetota bacterium | reverse complement strand
GGGCGACCCGTTGATCGATCATCGCCGCCGGTACACACCCAGTAGGCACGTTTCGGGGTAACCGAGGCCGAGGGTGCGCAGGGCACGCCAGAGCGCGAGTTCGGCAAACGCGGTCACTTGGAAACGCGCAAAGCTGCGGCAATCGTCGAGGTGCGCGAAGGCGGCCTCTTCGAACCCCGCGGCGGTGAACCAGCGCTCGAGCGACGCGCGGCTGTTCATACGAAAGCGTGTCGGGAACGTGTCCTTTGCTTCCGTGCGCCACAGAATGCGCTTGACGGGTTGGTGCAGCGCAAACGGCACCAGCGAAGTGATCAGCGGCACCGGCGACCAGCGATTCACCGTGTAGATCACCACCACGCCGCCCTTGCGGATGCGGGCCGCGAGGTCGGCGCACAGGGACGCGGGTTCTTCCACGTGCTCCGCCATCATGCGCAAGGTGACGAGGTCGAAGGCAGGCTCTGCAGGCAATTCCGCGACGAAACCCTGCACTTTTTCGTGCACGAAGGGGTTTTCGAGCAGCGTCGGGTCGGGGTCAACACCGACAAGCCGCTTAGCTTTCGCGGCAAGCTCGCGCGCGAGCGGTGTGTTTGACGGGAAGAGGTGGCGCCCGCATCCGACGTCGAGCCAACTCGTTTGCGCACCCACCATGCGCCACACCAACGCTTCGTACACCTCGTCGGGGGAGTGGTAGCCAAAACGCGCGCGCATCCGTGGGCTCCACCCGAGCTGCGCAACGCGGCTGTGTTTCAGCCGGACCAGCGCGTCCAATTCATCGGTCCCCGGCAAACGTGTTGTCCGCGCGGGTCCGGGTCCCGCGTCAGTGGGTTGGGAGAGCGGCGGTTTGTCGCCCATGGCCGCCGCAGGATATCACGGCCCGCCGTGGGCCGGGGCCTCGACAATCTCGATCATGCGCTCGAGGCTGAGGCGCGCCTGCGCGACCAGCCCTGCGCGCTCGCCCGCATCCAGCCGGTCCCTGCGCATCGTGATTTCGTCCACCATGTCGCCCGCGAGCACGCGGTTGATCGACGGCGCTTCGCCCTTGCGCAACAGGTCGAGCAGCCCCGCAAGGTGCGGGGGATCGTTGCGGCTCATCGTCGCGCAGCCGCAGCCGCCGGAGCCAAAGCCGGACTCGGGAATCTCCGCCAAGTGCACAACTTCGACACCGCGCTGGATGCCAAGCTCGCGCGCGTTGCGCACGAAATGCCCTTCGGTGCCGATCGCGAGTTTGGAGCCCCGCGGTGCCGTCGCAACGGCATTCCATAGGTAGTTCGTGCTGCCCTCGCCGTCGGCGGCGCGCACCGCTTCGAGGGGACTCTCGGGGTGGATGAGGACGCGGTAACCGCGCTCTTGCCACCACCGCACCATGCGCGGTTCGAAGATCGTGTGCACACCGCACGCGGAGCCCCACAAAATCATCTGTGCGCGGTCGAGTTCCTTCCACATGGGCGCAAGGTCGATCGCACCCCGCGACGGGTCGGGCAATGTCGCGACGCGCGAGAGGTCCATGCCGAGCTTCGCGGCCGTGTTGCGACCCAGGTGCTGGTCCGGCACGAAGAGGATGCGCTTGTTTTGGCGGCGTGCCCAGTCGACGACGAGGTGCGCGTTGCTGCTGGTGCAGCTCGCGCCGCCGGTGCGACCCGACAGGGCTTTCAAGCGCCCCGACGTGTTCATGTAGCTGACCACCAGGAGCTCGTCGCCGTAACGCTCCTGGAGCTGATCGGCAACCGGCAGCACCATGAAGTCTTTGGCCAGCATCTCCATCGTGCAGCCGGCTTTGGGGTTCGTGATCCACACGGCCTGGTCGTCGTGGGCGAGGATCGCGATCGATTCGGCCATGAAGTGGACGGCGGATTCGACGATGACCTTCTTGTGCGGCGCGTTCCGCGCGGCGAGGGCCAGTGCGTAGCTGTCCGCGACCGCGCCGCCAAAGTGCTCGACCACTTTCACGATCTCACCCCCCATGTAGAAGTGGGCGAGCATCAACAGCGAATCGCCAAAATGCGCGAGCGCCGGCCGCACGTAGCCCTCCATCCACCGCAAGACGGTCTCGGGCCGCCGATCCGGCAGCGCAAGGAACTCCTCGGCGTAGGGCTGCAGCTCGGGCTGGTACCAATCGAGCGGCAGCGCCGTTTGGCACAGCTCCATGCGCGGCTGCATGAGCAGTCCGCTTTTCGCAAAGCCGTCGGGGCCGATGTCCATGGCGGGAACCATGCCCAAGAGGATAACCGCGGCGGGGGCCCCGAGTGCGGGCCTCCCGGCCCGCCTTGGATCGAAGCACGCGTTCTGCGAGTCGGCGAACTTGTTGCAAGGCGGGCCGGGAGGCCCGCGCACCAATCGGGCAGAGCCCGTCCTGGCGCGGGGCGGTTTTTCGCCGTGGGATGCAATCGCAGGAAGGTGAGCAACGAAATGGAGCGTGTGCATCGCTCCAGGCGGGCGTGAAGACCCGCGCTCCCGGCCGCGCGCTCAGCGCCATGGCGTGTTCCGATTTGGGGCGTTTTGCCCCACGGGCAGGAAGGTGGACCGCGCGTCCCCCGGCCTGCAGCCGGGCGCGGGCCCCGCGACCGTCGGAAGGGCGCAAGTACCCTTAGATTGGGCGAAGTCCTTGTGACGATCGCATCCTCTGCTTCCCGTAGGGTCCTGGAATGAAACCCGCCCATCTGATCGCAACTGTCGCAGCTCTCGCGGTTTCGCTCTCCGGCTCCCCTGCTGTGGCGGGCCCCCCGGCCAAACTCCAGAGCCCCGCCGTTCATCCACGCGCGGTCGTCGTCGATGCCGTCACATTGACACCCATCGGCGGAGCAAGCGTGGCCGTTGATGGGCCGTTGGGGCAGGCCGCGGCGGAGTCGGACACGTCGGGGCGGGTCACTCTCGCTGGCATCGCTCTTCTTCCTCCCCCTGAAGTCGAAGTCGATCCGGGTGCTCAATTGCTCTTCAACGCTTATGCCCCGGGCTATCTGCCGCTGGCGCGTAGGCTGGAACTCAACGCCGCGGGCCCGCACGCCGTTCTGCAGATGGTTCCCCGGAACGCAGGATGTCCGCGCCCTTGTGAGTTTTGAAGGGGGGGCAAACCTGGCAGGCGGGCATTCAAGCAGCGGTTTCCGGCGAGTGCAAGGGGGTGTGGGCCAATGCCGTCATCAAGATGGGCAGGTCGGCGTAGCCTTTGATGCGGCGGAAGCTTCCCTCAGCCAGCACGCGGCCGCTGGCGGTCCAGCGCATGACCATCTTTGCGTCGCGCCAGCGCTTCACCCGCGCTGCGAGGGCCTTCACCCGGTCGAAGGCGGGACACCACGTACGCACACGCACGCGATGTGTCGGGCGATGTGGTGCTCGAGGAACACCAGACGTCGCGCGATGTCGATGACGTGGTGTTGACGGGCGTCATCCGCCGTCACCCCGAAGACCGCGGTGGCAGCCAGACACTCGCCGCGCTCGACACGAACGCCGACGGCGACCTGCGCATCGCGACCGCGGCGCAGCTCAAGGGTCGGGCGCAGTTCCGGGCGAACTTCACCGACCGTTTTGGGCGCGGTGTGGGCCAGGCGCGCTATGGCACGAACGGCGGCGTCACCTACAACCGCACGGGCGAGACCACCACGCCCGGCTCCACCGACGACCGCCCGGTGGCGGTGCAGTACTTCAACCCCCGCGGCGAACTAGAGATGGTGACGGACCCCCTGAGCCGGGTCACGTTCTACGAGTACGACGACCTGGGCCGCCTCGTTCGCGAGGTGAAGAACTACGACTTTCTGATCTTGAGCGGGGCACCGGCGAACACCGACGACAATCAGACGGTCCGCTACGAGTACACAGACGGCCTGCAGACGAAGATCGTGGCCGAGGTGCCGACCCCGGGGACCGACCAGGAGACGGTCTACACCTACGGGACGGTGAAGGGCAGCTCCGCCGGGCAATCGAAGGTCGCGACGGGCAACCTGCTCCAGAAGGTGGCCTACCCCGACACCTCGAGCGGCTCGGACGTGGTCCAGCACGCCTACGACGCCCGGGGGCGCGAAATCTGGCGCCAGGACCAGGCCGGAAACGTGCTGGAAATGGACTTCGACGCCGCAGGCCGCACCACGGCCAAGAAAGCCAGCACGGTGGCCAGCGGCTTCGATAGCGCCGTGCGGCGCATTGGGATGGCCTACGATGCCCTGGGGCGCGTTACGACGGTGTCACAGTACGATTCCGTCTCCAGTGGTACCGTGCACGACGAGGTGGCCTTCGGCTACGACGCCTGGGGCAATGTGGAGACCTTCGAGCAAGACGTGAACTCGGCCGTGAACGGTGATGCCTACCTGCTCCAGCACGCCTACGCGAAAGCGACGGGCGGGCGGCAGACGGTGCGTCGTTCGGGCAGCACGAT
>JBBRWC010000177.1:0-4445 GCA_038246255.1 Planctomycetota bacterium | reverse complement strand
GCGCGGGGGCGATCAGGACGGGTGCGTGGGTGGTTCTTCCGGCTTGGGAGCAGGCTCGTCCGGCTTGGGCTCCGGTTCCTCGGGCTTGGGCGTCGGCTCGTCCGGCTTGGGCGTCGGCTCGTCCGGCTTGGGCGTCGGCTCGTCCGGCTTGGGAGCAGGCTCGTCCGGCTTGGGAGCAGGCTCGTCGGGCTTGGGAGCAGGCTCGTCGGGCTTGGGTTCCGGGTCCTTGCCTTCGGAGTCGTCGCCCGCCTTCTCTGCGCCCTTTGTCTCGTCGGACTCGCCGTCCTCGGCCGCCTTCGTTTCCTCCGCGGGCGGGATGCCTTCGGTGATCTTGATCGGCGGCTGCGGCCGGATGTGGGCGTAGTAGAGCTCCGCGTTTTTGTCGTAGGCGACCTCGCCCAACACAAACGCGAGCTGCACGTGCGTTTCGTAGTGCAAAAGGTCGCCGTCGGTGATGAGAAAATCCGCGTCCTTGCCGATCTCCAGCGAGCCGATGCGGTGGTCGACTCCCAGGATGCGGGCCGGTACGAGGGTCACCGACTGGAGCGCCGCGGCGTCGGACATCCCGCCGCGCACTGCAAAACCCGCGTCGAGCGCAAGGGCCAGGATGTCGCGACCCGCGATGCCGGAGAGGTCGACGTTGCCGTTCATCGCCTTGACCGCGACTTGCACACCGGCTTTGTGAAGGATCGCCGCGTTTTCGATCGACGATCCCGCGGGCCCGACCATCATCTCGTCCTTCGCGCGGCGCTCACGCGGTTGAACGATCGCAGTGACGCCGGCCCGTCCAAGCTCGTCGGCAACGATCCACCCTTCGCGGCAACCGTCGATCACGGGCCGGAACCCAAACGTCTGGGCGAGGCGCGCGATGCCCAAAAGGTCGTTGGCGCCGTCCGCCGAGAACTTCGGCCGGGCTTCGCCCTTGAGGACCCTGAGCGCACCGCTGTTCACACCGCGGCGGCTGGGCTCCTTGACCGATTTGTCGCCGGCGGCCTCCCAGGCGCGAAACTCGCGCAAGTATGCCGCGGCCTTCTCGAAATCCGCGCGGACCGTGCGCCGCGCGTCCGCTCCGCCCCAGTTGAACGCCACGAGCCCGCCGTCGCCCATGACCACGTCCTCGATCTTGTCGCGGCGCAGTTTGATGGGAAGGTTCGAGGATTCGACCGACGTGATGCCGGCCGCAAGGGTCAGCACCAGGTACGAGCTGTAGGGGTCGTAGCTGTCGCTGGAGCGCAGCGCGGCTTCGTCGAAGGCCTGGGCGGTTTCGAAGTTGCCCTCCCATTCCTCGACCCAGTCCTCGACCAACTCGTCGGCCACCTTGTCGGTCACCTTGTCGGTCACAGCACGACCGTGGACCGCATCCTCGACCGCGCTCCACGGATCGGCGCTGAGCGTGCCGTCGGTGATGCGCGTCGACGCAGAGAGCGCCACCATGCCGGGATAAACCCGGTAACCGGCGGCGTGCACGACACGTGCGTTCTCGGGGATGAACACGTCGTAGCCGATGCGGCGGATCTTGCCGCTGCGCACCAGCATGGTGGCGCCGCGCAGCACTTCCCCCGTGCCGGTGTAGATGTCCGCGCCGACGACGGCGACGTACGTGTCCTTCTCGGTGTCGACTTCGGTCGGGGCCGCTTCGCCCTCGGGCGCTTCGTCCTGGGCGCGCGCGAACGGCATCAGCGGCAGCGCGGCGAGGGACGCGGCGGTAAGGAACGTAATCAGGTTGCGAATCTTCATGTGGAGTCTTTTGGCCGTTGGGCTCAAGGAAGCAGCTCGCCGCTCACGAAACGGCCGTCAAGCATCACACCCAGAAGGCGTCGCGCGGGATCGAAGGGGTCGCGATCGAAAAACACGAGGTTGGCCGTGCGGCCCGCTTCGATGCTGCCGAGCTTGTCGCCCAGCCCGAGCACGTGCGCGGGTTCGAGGGTCACCGCGCGCAACGCGATCTGTCGATCGAGCCCGTAGCGCACGAGTTCACCCACTTGGTTCAGCCAATCGCGGTGTGCCTCGACGCTGTCCGACCGCGGCGAAAGGGCGAGCTTCGCCCCCGCCTTGGCGAACTCGGCGGGCATGCTGCGCTCGCGTCGGGTGCCGGGGTGCTGGATGATGGTCGGGTCGAAGATGACCCGCAGGCCGCGCTTGCCGACTTCCTCGGCGATGTAGAACAAGTCGAGGTCGTCGCGCAGATCGCACTGCAAGTCGAACTCGAACTTGCGCTCACCCATCACGTCGAGCAGATGCAGCCAGTCGCCGGCCTTGCGGATGCCGATCACGGCGCGCAGGCGCCCGGTGATGAGGTCGAGCACCGGCCGCACGTCGTCGTCGGGCTGCGACGGCTTGAACTCGGGCGCATTCTTCTTGCTGTCCTTGTCCTTGTCCTTGTCCTTGTCCTTGTCCTTGTCCTTGTCCTTGTCCTTGTCCTTGTCTTTGTCTTTGCTCTTCTCGTTGTCCTTGTCGAACTTTTCGCGCTCCTTGGCGACCTTTTCGAGGTACTTGTCGAGCTTTTCGAAGGCGTCGGTGAACAGCTTCTTCGAGCCGCGGTCCGAGCGCAGGTAGAGCTGCAGGTACGCAGGATCCTTCAGCACCATCGCGGCGACGGTGTCGCCGGCCGGACGCACCGCGGCGGCTAGGCCGGGAATGCCGTTGCCCGGGGGATAGATGCCCAGGGTCGTCGTGCCCGTCGCCAGCAATTCTTCCCAGACGTCCTGGCGCGGGTAGAGCTCCGCGCTCGCGCGCGCGGCGATGTCGGCGCCACCGCCGCCACGGCCGTCGACACCAATGCGCGTGCGGCAGTTGATGAGACCCGGCATCACGACCGCGTCCGGCAGGTCGATGATCGGGATGCCGCGCTCGACCGGCAGGTCCTGGCCGACAACGGTGATGACGCCGTTTTCAACGAGGATCACGGCGTGGTCCAGGGTGCCCTGGCCGATGGTCTCGGCGCGGCCGACCCGCAGCGCGAACACGTCCTGCGCGGCGGCGCTGGGAAGCGCCGTGGCGATGGCGAGGAGAGCGGAGGCGAATAGCTTCATGGGAGGAGGACGGGGACTTCGATCCAAGGGTCGGGCGGCGATTAGAACCACTGCCCGTGGACGGCGCGGTCGTACTGGATTTCGCCTTCGATCAGCACCGTTTCCACACGTGAGCGGGGATCCAATGGGTCACCGCTCCACAGCACGACGTCAGCGTCCTTGCCGACTTCAAGACTGCCGAGGCGGTGGTCGATTGCGAAGGCGCGTGCGGGGTGGAGCGTGAGCGCGCGCAGGGCTTGGGACGAGGGCACACCTTGGCGGGCACTCATCGTCCCTTGCAATAGGAGCTCGTGCTGCGGGATCACGGGGGAATCGGTATTAAGCGAAAAGTTCGGCAGTCCGGACTTCCAGTAGTGGAACGCGCTGGGCTCGACAGCGCCTGTGCGGCTCACAAAGAAGTCCTGGGTGCGCGGGCCGTGGTTGACCGGCATGTCGGCGGCAGCGGCAAAGGCCGCCACGCGGTGCCCACCGAGGCTGCCGTGGCTGATCACGGAATGGGTGTCGTATTGGAGCTTCCACATGCGCACCGCGGCGGCGGTGCCATCGGAACCCGCGCAGTGGATCAGCACCGGCAGTTCGCGGCGGTGCACACGCTGCAGGGCGGACAGGGCGAAGTCCTCCACGCCCACGGCATTCGCGGCACGGGCGCGGCCGTTGACCTCGGCGAGCACCCACGACAGCCCGGCGCGCGTCGCGCCGACGTCACCGGCCCGCCGCTCAGGGTTGTGGGTCTGCGCAACTTTCATCCCGCCCGGGTTCGCGAACACCGCGCGGTCGAACGTGGTCCGCGTGCGCGTTTTGAAGAGTGTGCCGAAGCCGCCGATGCTGGTGCCGCTGCCGGGGATCAGGAAGAGCGTCGTCACACCCGCCGCGCACGCGGTGCGAAGGAGCGGGTTGCCGGGCACGATGGCGGGTGCCGAGCGCAGCTCCGCCCCCACCGAGAACACCGAATCGTTGAGGTCGCCGAACCCGGCGGATCCGATGTGAGCGTGCAGGTCAATCATGCCGGGCACGGCCCACGTTTGGGGGCGCTCGACCACCTCGTATCCCGCGGGCACGGCGCTCGGGCGGCCGACGTAGACGATCCGTCCATCGATCGCCGCGACCAGACCCGGCTGGTGTGTGCGGTCATCCCCGTCGAGGGTGATGGCACGTCCGACGTGGATCGCGATTCCGCGCTGGCCCGGCTCGAGCGCGGGCAACGACTCCGTCTGCGCGCGACCGAGATCGGCGAACGCGAGGACAGACATAACCCCGCCGGCGAGCTTCAAAAGGGTGAGCTTCAATCTAGAAGCGCCTCCCATCGCGCGCCGCGTCGTAAAGGAGCTGGCCTTCGATCCACACCGCTTCGACGCGCGTGCGCGGGTCCGCGGGGTGGCCGCTGAGGGCGACCAGGTCGGCGTCCTTGCCCGG
>JBBRWC010000176.1:0-4454 GCA_038246255.1 Planctomycetota bacterium | reverse complement strand
GGAGCCGTTGCCCCCATCGGCGAAGAAAATCCCAGCCAAAGGCTCGCGCAGGAACAGCGCCGCCGCGCACAGCACGAGCGCGCTGCCGCACAGCGCGATCGTCGTCGACGTCACAACTTGGGCGCGCCGCCGCGGATCGGCGTGCTCGAAATAAAAGCGCGTCAAGCCACCGAGCAGGTTGATGCCGACGATCTGCGGCACAAGCATCAACAGCACGTCGATGAGCTCGATGACACCGTATTCGCCGGGCGAGAGCCGCGACGTGTAGAGGCGGATCAGGACAATGGCGAGCAGGCGCTGAAAAACCGGCGCGAGGCTATAAATCCACGAGTGGCGCAGGATGTCGCGCACGGACTCGGAACCGTCGCCGTGGCCGTGGTTGCGCTCCACCGCACTCAAAGGGGGCCCCGCGAAGGCGCCCCGCTCCGTGCCGCCGCGAGCTCTTCCTCGAGCCCCGCTGCCGCGCGGTCCCAGGAAAATCGTTCGCAGACGGCGCGCCGTCCCGCAGCGCCCAGGCGCGCACTCCGCGCGGGGTCGGCGAGCAGCTCGAGGCACGCCGCGGCGAACGCCTCGGCCCCGTCCGCCACCACGAGGTCTTCGCCCGATCGGGCAAAAAGCCCGCCCGTCGAGATTGAGGTCGCGACCACGGCTTTGCCCAGGGCCCAGGCTTGCAACACCTTGTTCTTCAGCCCGGCGCCGCTGACCATCGGCGACACGAACACCGCGGCGCGGCGCACGTGGGGCCGGACGTCGTCGACGAAGCCCGTGAAGCGAATGCCGCTCGTACGCGGGTCCGGCCCGGCCAGTTCCAGCAGCTCGGGCGCCGGGTCGCGTCCCACGACGAGCAGGTTTGCCGCGGGCCGCTGCGCGCGGATGCGGGGCAGGACTTTGCGGGCAAAAAACTGCACCGCTTCCGCGTTGGGAACGTGGCTCATCGCACCCTCGAACACCAAAAGATCGGGGTCCTGGGCGCTGCCGTCGGGCGCGAAGTGCTGCACGTTGACCCCGTTGGGCAGCACCGCGCACTGCGTGCGGGGTGCGACACGACAGGTGATGCGCGCGTCCTGGTCCGAAACGAAGAGCACCCGCGCGGCGCGCGGAAAATGGCGGCGCTCGAACCGCCAGACACGCACCAGGTGCGCGAAGCGGCGTGGTGTGGGTCGCGACCGGCACGCGAGCCAGGCCTCGCGCACCCCTTCGTCCACCACGTCCGCAAGCACCGGCACCCCTTCGATCTGAAGCGCGTAGGGCAACATCCGCCAGCCGACGCTCCAGACCACGTCCGGCTGGAACTCCCTGGCAAACACCCCGATCGCGGCTTCGATTGCGGGGTCGCGGTCGTGCAGCTCGTCCGGGGAGAGCGCCCCGAACGCCCGCGCTAGGATCGACTGTGGGGTCGGCCGTCGCTCGGGGAGGCGCCGCAGCGCGGCAAGGGACTGCTCGAGTTCGGACTCGATCGCACCCCGGTCGAAGGCGGCGAGCGCGACGGTGTGCCGCGCGGCGAGCCGCGGCAGGTACGCCGCCGTGCGCAGGTTGTAGCCGTCGTGCGCGGGGCTCGGCAGCTTCTGGATTAGGGCGAGGACCCGCATCGGCGCGGCGAGTCTAGTGGCGCCGCGGGTGCGCACCCAGCAGGTGGATGCCATCGAGTCGGGCCCGGGATCCGTTGGGCGTGAGGTCGCCCCGGCTGCGGCGGGCAAACCTCGAGCGTGGGGCTGGCGCCCATGCGGCCCCTGGCCACGCGCGGCTGAACCCAAGAGCCCCGCGCTCCGATTCACCGACGTTCCCCGCGCGCTTGCGCCGATCCGGCCAGCGGACGACACTGGCACCCCCGACCCGTGGCCCCCGGCCCCGATTCGCCCGGTCGCCCATGGCCCCCGCGCGCCACCACCCACTGCTGCACCCCATGAGCGCCACCCAGCCCAACCTGCCCGATCTGCCCTCCGAAGCCGTCCTCGTCGCCGGGGGCGACCCGGCCAAGGCGGCCGCGGGCGGACGCAGGCAACTCGAACGGGCTCCGATCCTCTTGCGCCGCGCCGCCGTGCTGCTGATGGTCGCGGGCCTTTTGCCCTGGGTTGGGCACGGCGGTACGTGGGTGACCTTCGTCCTCGCGAAGGCGCTGATCGCCCTGGGCGGTCTGCTCTTCCTGCAATCGATCAAAGTGCGCACCGGCGAGACGATCGCCGGGGGACTGGGTGGGCTCGCGAAGGTGAACTGGGGACCGCAGCCCGGGCAGAAGGCCAAGGGGCTGCAAGCGGCCCTGGGATTCATTCCCACGCCGTTGCACGTCATCGCTTGGCTGCTAACGATCGCCGGCCTGATCGTGCCCGCGTTCGACCCCGCGGCTGCGCTCGAAACCTTCAGCTTTGGAAAGGCGCTCACCGAAGTCGGCTTGTTCGCGTGGGGCATCGCCACGTTCGTCCACATCGCGGCGTACGAGCGCGGCGGCGGTTTTTCGCCCGTGTATCCCTTCGTGTTCCTCGCGCCGGGCCTGGGCGGCGCTTTCACGCTGACACGCGGCCTCGCCGCCAGCGAGAAAGACCCCCTCGCGATCCTGGGCGCCGCGCTGGCGACGGCGTCGGGTGTGCTGGCGGTGTACACCATCTCGGTGGCGATCATGCAGGCGAAAAAACAGGGTGACGCCAAGCGCGAAGCCGCCCTCGCCGCGCGCCGCGCACAGCGCAAGCCCGGGGGCGCCGGGGCGGCCCCGCGCGCGCGCTAGCCGTCTCGCGCGCGCCGCGCGTCGCGCTTCTACCCGCAGCCACCGCCCGCAGCCACCGCGCGCAGCGACTGCGCTACGGCGGCGCCGCGCGGGCGGTTGCGGTCCTTCCGCATCCCACCGCACGCACCCTGTGTTCCCATGAATTCCCCGGGATCCGAAGGTCCGCCCGCGACGCAGATGGCACCGCGCAATGCGCGCGAACTGCTCGATCGCGGTCGGGCGTTCCTCGCGCGCCAGGGGCTCGACGAGTCGCGGCTTGAGGCCGAGTTGCTCGTGGCCCACGCTCTGGGGCTCGAGCGTCTGCGGCTCTTCATGGACCTCGATCGGCCCGTGACCGAGCGCGAGGTCGCGCTCGCACGCGAACTCCTCGTGCGCCGCAGCCAGCGGGAGCCCGTCGCCTACCTGACAGGCCAGCGCGAGTTCTACGGGCGGCGCTTTGAAGTCGGGCCCGCGGTGCTCGTGCCGCGGCCGGAAACCGAACTCCTCGTCGACCGTGTTCGCGCCTTCGCGAAGGGGCGTGTGTTTGCGGCGGGTGGACCGGCGGTGCTCGACATCGGCACGGGGTCGGGCTGTCTCGCGGTGACGCTCGCGTGCGAACTGCCCGGTGCCACTGTCGTCGCCATCGACGTTTCGGATGCGGCGTTGGCGGTGGCGGCGCGCAACGGGACGGCGCACGGAGCCGCGGTGGAGTGGCGGAAGGAAGACGCGTTGGAGCGGCTGGCTGCGCCCGGCGGAGTCGCCGCGTGGGAACCCGGCGGCCCGTTTGACGTCGTGGTCTCGAATCCGCCGTACATCGCGCGGGAAATGCGCGCCGAGTTGCCCCGCGACGTGGCGGAGCACGAGCCTGAAATCGCGTTATTTGCGCCGCGGGGGGCCCCGGATATCTGGGCCCAGCGCCTGGTGATTGGCGTCGGCCCGCGTCTGGGCGCCGGCGGCCTTTTGCTTGTCGAACTCGGCTTCGATCAGGCGCCCCGCCTGCGCGTCTGGCTCGCCGAAAAGGGTTTCGACGCGAGCGGCAAGAGTCCGCGGGGCTTCACCGTGCGTTTTGGCAAGGACCTCGCCGGCATCGAGCGTTACCTCGCAATCGCCGCGCCCGAGTGAGAGCAGATTCTTAGCCCGGGTTCTTCATCAGGTTTTCGAGCAGACGAGCCCAAGTCGTCGCCTGGTGGTGCCTGGCGGCCGCGGGATCCACAGTCGACCTTGAACAGGTCAACGAGGGACGCCCGAGGTCGCAAAGTGCCGCCCGAGGGCGAAAGACGGCCGAAGGCCGCCGGTTGGGCCGTCCGATCGCAAAGCTGGTGAATAACTCGGACTAGACGCGGAACTCGGCTTCGCGGCCGTCGCCCGCGTTGGCCTGCGTGCGCACCCATTCGGCGAGCGCGCGGCGGTCGTCGTCGCGGATGTCGTGCAGGAACACCGCGATCTCGAAGTGTTCGACGCGCGGGCTGATCTGCTGGCAGCGCACCACCGCGCCACGGGCGACAATGGCGCGCGGCGCGCTGGGCCCGGGCCCGGGCAACTCCATCGCAAGCTAGAGCAACGTCATTTCGGGGATGGCGCGGTCGTGGAAAAAACACGCACCAGCCGCCGAAAGGTCGCGCAGCTTGACCTCTTCCCGGTCCGCACCCAAGCGGACCGAGAGCGGCCAATCGGCTCGGGCGCGCAGGTGTTGGCGGCGCTCGGCGCCGCGAAGCGCCGGAGAGGGAACAGGGGGGGGCTGCGGAGCGGGCATGGG
>JBBRWC010000175.1:0-4470 GCA_038246255.1 Planctomycetota bacterium | reverse complement strand
CTTTGCTTTGCCGCTTCCTCTTCGAGGATCGCGGCGAGTGGAGCGGGCAACTCGAGGCCGAAGGCCATGCGGTCGCTGCCGGGCGGGATCCGCAGCCTGCGCTTGGAAGTGGCGATCGCGCGCGCGTTTCCGTCCGCGGAATTCGCCTCCTGTCGGGTCAGCGTGACCTCGATGTCCACGTGCTCGCCGCGCTTCGACGGCACCGCTTCCATGGCACCGCTTCCACGGCACCGCTTCGACGAGACGCTCCTCGGCGGCGACGTCCATGGGGAACTCGTGGTCAGGCAGGCCGGCGTCAGGGTCCTTCGCGCGGACGCGGATTTCGTAACCTGCGGGCAGTTCGGGCGCACCGCAAGCCCTGTACAGGCCAAACGTTGGCGCCGGTTCCAGCACCACGCGTGCGCCCGTGGTCACGCGCGACAGCAACTTGGCGCGGTGGAGCGGACTCTCGATCAAAACGTCCACCTCGGGTGAGATTGCGACCCCGCTCAGACGCCCTGCGAAGTAGCGGCCAAGCTCCCCCACCCAATCGTCCTTGCCCGACGGTCGCATCCACCCCGACAGCCGCCCAGCGATCGGTTTGCCGCTCGGGTCGAAGACAAGGAACTCAAGCAAACGCGCTTTGCCGCGCAGGTCGACCTCCTGCAGGCGCGGGTCGCGGCTGACCTCCCCGCTTTGCACCCACACCCGTTCGATGCGGAGCCCGACTCCATCTTTCGGCCGCCTGAACGGACACGTCGTAGCGCCCCGGAGCTAGCCATGGCCATCAATACGCAGGATGCCCGGCTCGCTGTCGATGGCCTCGCGGTAGCCACCGTTGATCGTGACCACCCCGTTCGAAAGCACCTGCCCATCCGCGCCCACAAAACGCGCGGTGATTTGGCCGCCCGTCGCAGCGAGGTAGAGCGACGCTTGCGCCACCGCGCCGGACGCAGCCGGTAGCGTCACCGCGCGTGTGTCGCTCAACGGCCCGATGGCCGACTGCGCCGCGACAACCATCTGCGAGCCCGGCTCCAGCGGCGCGATCCGCGCGCGTCCGCCCACGAGGGGGAATCGCCCCGCGGCAAAGTCGTAGTGGATGATGGGCGGCGCGCCGTCCGCAACTTCGATCGTGTGGGAAATGCCGACGCAGACAAACCCCGCGCCCGCGCCGCAAACGAGCGGCGCTACGCGGACTGCCATCCCACGAACCATCCACGCTGCCAGACATGCTGCGAGTCATGCTGCGAACCGGAGCCGAGGTGGCAGGTTGAGGCATACACCCTCAAGAACGCAAAGCGGCGGTCCCCCCGCAAAGGTTCCCACCCCGTCTACCCCGCGTCGCTCCGCCAGTCACGCACCGGCGGTCGCCCGAACTAGCCTGCGCTGCCCGCGCGCAGCGCCGCGAGTAGGGCTTCAAGATCGGCGGCAAGCGGCGCTTCCAGCTGGGTGCGCTCGAGGGTCGCCGGGTGGTCAAAGCGCAGCGTCAGGGCGTGCAGCGCTTGGCGGCCGATGGTGGGCCGGCCCGCCCGGGAGGGGCGGCGCGTGCGGCCGCCGGTGTACAGGCGGTCGCCCAGGATCGGCAGGCCCACGTGTTCGAGGTGCACGCGGATCTGGTGGGTGCGGCCGGTGCTGGGGCGGCATTCGAGCAGCGTCGTGTGCCCGAAGCGCTCGCGCACTTCGTAGTACGTTTCAGCCTCGCGCCCTTCGCCCTCCTCGGCGATGTGCATGCGCTCGTGCGACCGCGGGTGGCGCTCGATCGGGGCCTCGATCCATTCCGAATCAAAGCGCGGGTCGCCCTGGACGAACGCGTGGTAGACCTTCTCGACCGTGCGGGCTTGGAACTGGTCAACCAGGCTGCGCGCCGCCACGTCTGTGCGCGCGAGCACGATCACTCCGCTCGTGTCCATGTCGAGCCGGTGCACGATCCCGGGGCGCTCCGCACCGCTGATCGGCGGCAGGGGACCGTAGTGGAGCTCCGCGACCTCGGCGAGGGAATCGCCGCGGCCCCCACCCTCGCGCGGGTGCACGATCAGGCCCGCGGGTTTGTCGATCGCGAGGATGTGCTCGTCCTGAAAGAGCACGTCGAGCGCCGCACCCTCCCGCCGCTTTGGCTCCAAGGCCGCGGGGGGTGTGACCTCGATCCGCACCCCGGCATCGACCGACTGGGACGGGCGCGTGGCGGGCTCGCCCCCCACGCGGACGCACCCCGCGCGGATCCAGTCCTGGACCCGGGCGCGGGACACACCCTCGTACCAAAGGGCGAGCAGGCGATCGAGCCGCTCCCCGGCCCCGTCGGGCGGCACATCTCGAGCAAGTACAGGGAGATCTTTGGCCACAGCGGGATTAGAGCACGTGGGGAGGGCCAAGCGTCCTCGGCCCGGAGCGGTAACATGGCCGCCCCCGCAAGGTAGGGCACCCCGTTGGCCCCTCCGCCGGACCCCGCTGGCCCGACGACCCGATCTCTCGATGCGCGCAAAACTGATCCTGCTTACCTTGGGAATTCTCGTCGTCCTGTCGGCCACGGCGGCGCTCGCGCGCTCCCGGCCGGAGCCGGCGCCCGCCACCGAGCCGGTGGCTGTCCGCACGTCATCCGTCACCCGCTTCGAGGTTGCGGCTCCCCAGGCGGAAGACGAAGCCGCTGCTCCTGCTGCACCCGCGGCACCGGACGGCAAACCCGTCGCGACGCCTCCTGGGACCGTGCTGATCCCAACCCGGCAGCGTGTGGCCATCGGGACCGACGTGGACATCGTCGCGACCTTCGTCAAAAGCGACATCAGCGTGGCCTCCAACCTGATCAGCGAAACGCCGGCGCACACCATGCGGGTCGACGAATTCCACCTCATGGTGAACGAGGTCACCAACGAGCAGTACCAGGCCTTCGTCAAGGCTACCGGCCGCCGGCCGCCCGTTGTCTGGGGTGCCGCCGCGATCGACGTCGCACAATCGGCGTACGCGGACGAGGTAGGCCGTGCCAGGGCGCAAGCGCAAGAAGCGGGAAAGAGGCCGCCCGAGGGCGTTGCCTTCGACCGCGCAGACTGGTGGGCCGCTAACTGGCAGGGTGCCGAATGGGAGATGCCCGAAAAAGTGGCGAACCGCCCCGTGGGTTGGGTCGATTTTGCGGACGCCCGGGCGTACGCGGTGTGGGCCGGCATGCGCCTGATGACGGAGTTCGAGTTCCAATCCGCCGGACGTGGGGAGAAAAAGTCGATCTACCCGTGGGGTGACGAGTGGAAAGACTCCGGCGCCGCCACTGCGCAGGGCCAACAGGCCAACCCCATCGCCGTCGGCAGCCGCCCGGACGGCGCGACGCCGGAAGGCGTGTTTGATCTTGTGGGCAACGCGTGGGAGTGGACTTCGAGCCGCTTTGAGGCGTATCCCAAGTACGAGGCAGTGGATTTCGAGGTCGGACCGCGCGGGCAGAAACGCACTGTCCCGGCGAAAGCCCAGTGGAACGGCGACTACCGCGTCGTGGTGGGTGGTTCGGTACAAAACAATTCCCTCGCGGCACGGCTCGCCACGCGCCGCCCCTCCGACCGCCGCCAGCGCACGAACGCGCTCGGATTTCGCGCCGCCGCCAGCCCCCGTCCGGGTTTCGACCGAGCGATGGGACTCGGATTGAGCCCCGGTGTGCTCGGCGCGGGAAGCGCCGACGTCCAGCGCACGGTGGGCATTGACCGCTGGTATCGCTCCGCCGGCAGCGTGAAGCTGCCCAACTACGCGGTGGTCGACGCCTACGAATGCCTCTTCGCGGTTCCCGCCGAAAAGCTGGAATTCCTCAGCCTCAGCGAGTTCAACACCGCGACATTGACCTGGGGACCGCAGCCCTTATTCGTGCTCTCGACCTCTTTGCCGCTCACCGCGCCCGCGCTCGCGCCGGGCGACTACGTCGTGTCCTACCGCGCACCCGGCAGCGACCGCAGCCGTCCCGTCGCGGGGCCCGAGGCGGATGACGTCCAGCAGTCCCAGGACGAGGCACCGACGGTCCCAAGTGCGCTCGCGAAGCTCGACACCCGGGTGCCGAACTACGTGTTCTCCAAGTTGAGCGGTGAGCCCGTCGCGGTGCTCGCGGGAGTGGGCACTGTGCGCTTCGAACGTCCCGACCGAGCGATCGGCAACGGACGTGTCGGCGTCGAGGTGGACGCCGGCGGAAAGCGCGGCGCCGACTTCGCGACAATCACCGTCGTGATCCCGCCGCGCACCACGAGCCAAAGCGCGTTCATCGCCGAGCTTCCCCTGAAGTTCGCGAGCGGCGCACTGGCTGGCCCCTGGCGCCGCTAAGACGCCCCCCCCGCGTTTTCGTTTACGCCCGGGGGCCCGGAACGGCGCTCCAGCCGGCCCCCCAGGCGCTGGCAATCCGCGTGCGACGGCTTTGTCCGGCCGGACGGTGAGGCGCCTTCGGCTGTCGCTCGCTCGTCCCTGACCCCCCCCCCCCCCCCTCCCCCCCCTCACCCCGCCGTGCAGGGAATTGACGTGGCACGGTTGTGCGGT
>JBBRWC010000174.1:0-4502 GCA_038246255.1 Planctomycetota bacterium | reverse complement strand
TGGCTTCGATTCCGAGGAATCGGCGCGGTTCAGTGCTCCGGGTGGATCGCAGCTTGGACAAAAATCACGGACAACTGCGTGAAGATGTAGGCCTGAAGCATGGCCACGAAAGCTTCGATGATCATGATGAACACCGCGAAGCCGACCCAGATCGGCGCAGTGGCATAGGCCACGGCGGTGTTCATGCTGCCAAACACGAAGAGGATGCCCATGAAGGAGAGCACCACGAGGTGTCCACCCGACATGGTCGCGAAAAGACGGATCGTCAACGCGAAGGGCTTCACGAACAGGCCGACGAGTTCGACGACGAACATCAGGGGCCACAGCAGGAGCGGCACGCGGGGCACGAGGTGCTTCCAAAACGCGATCGGTCCCTGGGTGATCATGCCGAACACCACCATCACCGCGAGGGTCAGCCCTGCAAGCGACGCGGTGATGAAGATGCTGGCCGTCGGTGTCGCGGACATGGGCAGGAGGCCGCCCAGGTTCATGAACAGGATGAAGAAGAAGATCGCGAGGAAGTAAGGCAGGAACTTCGCACCCGTGTCGCGGCCCATGACCGGGTAGACGACCTCGTCCCGCAGCCACAGCGCGAAGCCCGCAAACAGCCGGCTGACCGGGTCGCCTTGCCCCGTACGCAAGTACCCGGGCACACCGCTGAAGCAGATCGCGATCAGGAGGATCGACGCGATCTGGAAGATCTGCAAGTTCGTGAGGACGAGCTGCGCTCCCGCACTCTTGTCATCCATGTCGAAGACCGACAGCGCACCTGGCAGAGGGAGCGACAGCACGTACGCGCTCGGGTTGTCGACGTCCGAAAGCAAAGGCGCTGGCAGGATGTGCGCAAACAGAACGTCGAACGGCCCGCCGCTGTGGTGCGCGATGTGCGTGTTTTGGAACCAAATTGCCCCAATCAAGACGGCGAAAATGGCGAGAACGCGCGGATTGAGTAGCAGTCTCATCGTGCCGTGGGTCGGGGGATCGACGTTCAGGGTCGCGCGGCGGACGGAAGGGGGTGCAGAAGAAGATGGGGGGAAGTCGTGAAGTCGGGGAAGAGCGCAAACGAGTCGGCTCGTTCAGGGTGCCGAGGACGGATCGGGACGACGGGTCACCGCCACCGCGGAAGCCGTGGGGTCTGAGCGAAGCACACGGACGGCATCCTGGGTTCCAAAGGCCCCCACCGCGAGCACGACGGCGAGGAAACTCAGGATAAAGCTGGCCGGTTCCACCCTCGCTTGCAGGGCGGGAACCTGCGTCAATGCGACGAGCGCGACGCCGATCACCACGAGTTTCGCGAGCATCCCGGCCGCCACCGAATGGACCGCGAACTGCGGCCGGCGCACGAGGAGCGACCGTTGCCACGCCGCGCCCCCCAGTCCGAGCGCTCCCCCGAGCAACGTGCCGCCCAGTAGCCCTACGGCAATCGGTGCGTTCGAGGAGAGACCCAATACCCACGCGAGCGCCAGCGCGAGGGCGGCGCAGACAAGGGTGGCAAGGACGGTGGCGCGCATCGCGGGGCGGGGGGCGGCGGGCGGGGGGCGAAAACTGCGGGGATGGAGGCTGAAGTTTGGTGGGATGCGTCGCGCGCTCACACTCCGCCGTCGGTCGGCGGGGGTGGCTCGAGCTTCGCGCGGGCCGCCTGGCTGGGCAGGCGGCGCACGAGCGAGATCAAACCTCCGGCAAATCCCAACGCAACCATGAGGAGCAGCAACCAGGGCAGCGTTCCGAGCCACCGGTCGAGCATCCACCCCGCGCCGGCAAACACGATGATTGTGATTCCAAACTGCAGGGCCGCCGAATAGTGGGTCGCCGTCTGCTGGCCAGCGGAGTCGCCAGCGTCCCCGACCCAACCCGAAGCGAGTGGCCCGCGGTCCATGTCAGCCGCCTTGGGCCCCGTGGCACCGCTTTCGCCAAAACTCGGCAACTCGGTCGGTCCGCGGGACGTGGGCACTCCGCCGCCCGCGGGCGACACGGGTCCGGTCGCCGCCGAGGGTGTGTCGCCGGCTGCGGACTGGGGCTGCTTTTTGTTCGCGTCCATCGACGTCTGCGGGGTTTCGGTTCGAGAGCGATCCGGTTCTAGGGCGCCGCGCGAGGATTTGCTGAAGAGCGCTTGTCAAAGGGCTCGACCACCGCAGCGCGGGGCCGTCCACGCTCGCCCGCCGTCCCGCAGCCACCCTCGCGGGGTGTGCGCGGGACCGCTCGAACGGTCGTGAAGGCCGAACAATGTAGGGATCGCGACCCGCCGGTCAACGCCCGCGCCAAAAAAACAGTCCGCGCACCTGCGCGAACGCGCGTCCGGTTGGGCCCGGACCGCGGACGCAGCTATCCTCTTTGCCCCCCCACCTTTTTCACCGCGCGGGGCGGCGAGCCCCTTCGGGCCGCAACCGCCTCCGCGACTGTCCCCCATCGGCGGCCGCTTTGGCCGGCACCCTCGTGGAACGCACTCTCGTCCTGCTCAAGCCCGACGCCGTCCAGCGCGGCCTCGTCGGCCCCATCCTCGCCCGCTTCGAACACAAGGGCCTAAAACTGATCGGCCTTAAGCTGCGCCAGTTTTCGCGCGCCACCCTCGAGCAACACTACGCGGTGCACAAGGCGCGGCCGTTCTTCGGCACGCTGGTCGAGTTCATGGGCTCGGGCCCTGTCGTCGCCATCGCGCTCGAAGGCAAGAACGCCATCGCCGTGGTGCGCAAGCTGATGGGCAAGACCAACAGCGCCGAAGCGGAGCCGGGCACGATCCGCGGCGACTTCGGTATGTCGTTCTCGAACAACCTCGTGCACGGGTCGGATAGCGCCGAAGCGGCTGCAACGGAGCTCGCGTTGTTCTTCGGCGGCGCGGACGAGCTCGTGCAGTGGACGCCAGCGGAGCGCGCCTGGGTCTACGCGCCCGAAGAGCTCGGCTGATCGCCCATGGCGACCACAGGCCGGGCTCTTTCGGCGGCTCAGCTTGGCGAGGTGCTCGCCGAGTTGCGCCCGCTCGTGCTCGGCTGGCGCGTGAAAGAAGCCGCGGCGATCCCACCGCACGGGGTTTTGCTCGTGCTCCAACAGGACGGCGACACCCGGGTGCGACGTGTGCTTGTCTGCGCCGATCCGGACGCACCGCGCGTGCATCTCGTGCAAGGTCGGCTCGAGCGTCACAAGGGGTCCGTGGGACCGTTTTATGCGCAGACCTCGAAGGCGCTCGAGGGTGCACTCGTCACGCGCATCGAACAGCTTCGCAGCGATCGCATCGCGCTCATCGGATTCGACCCCGCGTCGTCCCCGCCGCGCGCGGCATTGATCGCCGAACTCACCGGGCGCCACAGCAACCTCATCCTCGTCGACGGCTCCGAGCGTGTGGTGGGTTTGCTCGTCGAAGCGCCGAAGAAGCCGGGAATACCGCCGCGCCTCGCGCAGGGATCCCCGTGGGTCCCGCCACCTGGGCACGCGTCCCAAAGCGGCCCCAGCTTGAGCGAAACCCTCCCCGAGCCTCCGCCGCCGCCCCACGGGACGATTCTGGCGCCCCTCTCGTGGCGCGTCGAAAACGTGCTTGGTCGCGCGGCGTCGGACATGGAGCGCGAGCGCGCCGCGCGCGATCTTGGCAAACGCCTCGAACGCCGCCTCGGCAAAGCGCGTGGCCTCGTGCTCGGACTTGCCGCGCGGGCCGAAGCGGCGTGCGGCGCCCAGCGCTGGCGTCAGGACGGCGAACTCATGAAATCCAGCCTGCACGCCATCGCCCGCGGCGCGGCCTTCGTCGAGGTCGCCGATTGGTTCGAGGGTGGGGCAACCCGGCGCATCGAACTCGATCCGAAGCTCGGGCCCGTCGAAAACCTCGAGCGCTTGTTCGAGCGCGCGAAAAAGCTCGAGCGTTCGAAGCATGCGCTCGAGCGCGAGCAGCGGCTCGCAAACGACAAGGTTCAAAAGCTCGCGGCGCTGGTCAACGCGCTCGCGGACGCGGACGCGGACCCCGCTGCAATCGAAGCGAATGCCGTCGCGGCGGGCGTGCTCGATGCGCTTGCGCAGACCCGCGGCAAGCGCGTGCAGATCGCGGCTCCGCGCGTGTGTTACAAGCGTTTCGAAGCGACGAGCGGCGCGGACATCCTCGTGGGTCGCACGGCGCGCGACAACGACGAGCTCACCTTCCGTGTGGCGCGCGGCAACGACCTGTGGCTGCATACCGCGGATTCGCCCGGCAGCCACATCGTGCTGCGGCTTGAGCGCGGCGCGGAGCCCCACCCCGAGGACGTGCTCGACGCCGCGCACCTCGCGCTCTACTTTTCGCCCCTGCGCGGCGCCTCGCGCGCCTCGATCCACATCGCGCCGCGCAAGCTCGTCCACAAGCCCAAGGGAGCGCCCGCGGGGCTCGTCACCCTGTCTGGCGGGCGCTCCCAGGCCCTGCGTGTCGAGCCCGCGCGCCTTGAGCGCCTGCTCGCCGGCGAGCGCGCGCGCACGGATCCCGCGGACGGGGCCTGACCGCTTCCGACTCGCGGCCTGACCGCTGGACGTGGCGCTGGACGTGGCGCTGG
>JBBRWC010000173.1:0-4605 GCA_038246255.1 Planctomycetota bacterium | reverse complement strand
GGAGCGTCCGGCGGCGGCACGTCGGGCGTGGGTTCGGGGTCCGGGAGAGGGTCGGGCTCGGGTTCGGGAGCAGGCGGGGGCTCCGGAATGGGCTCAGGAACAGGTTCGGGATCCGGTTCGGGTTGCGGAGGCTCAGGCTCCGGCTGCGGTTCCGGTTCGGGCACGGGTTCCGGCACCGGTTCCGGCTCCGGCACCGGTTCCGGCTCCGGTTCCGGCACCGGCTCCGGCGTCGGCTCCGGTTGGGGCTCGGGAGCCGGGACAGGTTCGGGTTGTGGAGCCGGCTCCGGCAGCGGCTCCGGCGGCGGCGGTTGGTCGCTCGGCAACGGCCCGCCCGGCGGCGGTTCGGTGCCGCCGAGCGCCTCGAAACGTTGGATTAGCGCGCGCACGGCTTCGTCGAGGGCGCCCTGGGTCGTCGCGAACGCGGCGTTGGTCACGACCGCAACGCCGAAGTCGCGGGTCGGCGCTAGCCACGTCACCGCGTACCACATGGTGTTGCTGCCCGAATGCGTCAGAACGCGGCCCTGGCCCCACGGGCGCTCCACCCGGCTCCACCCCAGGGCGTAATCCTGGCCCGGAAGCGGACGGTGGAGGAACTCGAACGCTTCGCGGGGCAAAAGCGCGCTCTGGCCGCGTCGGCCACCCAGGTGCGCAGCGAGGTAGCGGCTCCAATCGATCAGCGAGAGGTGCACACGCCCCGCCGGAGACAGCGCCGGCGGATTGTCCGCGCGCACGTCGGGTTCGACGGCAACGGGCTCGCGTTCGTTGCCGCGGTGGCCCCGCGGCTGGTCAAGCGCCTCCCCGTGACCCGGCGCGCCAAAACCGGCGGTCACGAGTCCCAAGGGTGTCAGCACTTCTTCCGAAAGGAGCTGCTCGAACGGCAATCCAAGGCGCTTTTCGAGCGCCGCTCCCACAAGCGCGTAACCCGCATTCGAATACACAAAACTGGTGCCGGGCACCGTTTCGGGCTCGCGCGCCAGCACGTCCTCGACCAACAGACGGCGTTGGTCTCGGGGTGATCCCTTGATCGCCCAGAGCTTCACCCACAGTGCGGGATCGGGCTGCGCCGGCGCGCCGCCGCGGTGTCCCAGCAACTGGTGCAGCGTGACGTCGCGCCAGCCGGCATGCATGTCGGGCACGTCGTCGAAAACTTCGCCCAGGGTCGTTTCGAAGCGGATGCGCTCCTTTTGAACGAGCACGGCGACGAGCATCGCCGTCATCGACTTGCCGCACGACCCGATATGCCACAGGTCGCCGCGCTCGGCGGGGGTTTCATCGCGCACACGGCGAAAACCCGTCACACCCAGTGCCATCGGACCGTTGCTGCGGAAAATTACGCCGCCCAGCGCCGGCAAGCCGTGCCGCACGCGGATCGGCTCGAGCAGCTCTTCCAGCGCCACGAGCTCGACTTCGCGCGGGTTGGCGCTACGCGCGTTGCCGCCATTGTCCTGCGCGAGCCGCGCGGAAAGCGGAGCTGCCGCGGCCCACCCGGCAACGAGCGCGCACACGAGGGGCGCAAGGAGATGTCGAGCCATGGGGCGGGAGCCAAGGATGCGCGCATTCATCAAAATAGCTCGCTGCGGTAGTGGCGCAGTTCGTCGAGGGAGTCCTCGATGTCCAGCAGGGCTCGGTGTGCTTCGCGCTTTCGCGGCGCGCTCTCGGCCACGCCCGGACACCAGCGCCGGGCCAGCTCCTTCACGGTCGAAACATCGATCAGTCGATGGTGGAGGTAGGCCTCGAATTGCGGCCAATAGCGCGCGAGGAAGCGGCGGTCCTGCCAGACCGAGTTGCCCGCGAGCGGAGCGGTGCGCTCGGCGCAATGGGCGCGCACGAAAGCGAGGACCGCGGCCTCCGCGTCCGCATCGCGCACGGTGCTCGCGCGCACACGATCGACGAGTCCGGACGATCCGTGGTGACGCTGATTCCAATCGTCCATGCCGGCGAGCACGGATTCGGCTTGGTGCACGGCGAGTTCCGGGCCGCGCGCGATCACCTCGAGCTCGGAATCGGTGATCAGCACCGCGACCTCCAGGATCCGCTCGCGATCGGGATCGAGCCCGCTCATTTCGAGGTCGATCCACACGATGAGGTCTTCGCGCATGGGAGAAAAAGGAGTGCTGCGAGGGGGCGGGCCGGAGCCGGCGGGGCGCACGTAGATAGACCCATGGGGTCGGAGGCGGCGCATTCTGCGGCCCGCGGCCGGGGTTGCGAGCCCGACGAGGCTACCCGCGCGGCGGCCCGGAGCGAAGCTCTCCTTCGCGGCGCGGGAGACGCCGGAGCGAAGCTCTATCGCCGGGCGACCTAGCCCGGGTTATTCACCAGCTTTGCGATCGGACGGCCCAACCGGCGGCCTTCGGCCGCCTTTCGCCCTCGGGCGGCACTTTGCGACCACGGGCGTCCTCGTTGACCTGTTCAAGGTCGACTGCGGATCCCGCGGCCGCAAAGCACCATCAGGCGACGAATTTGGCTCGTCTGCTCGAAAACCTGATGAATAGCCCGGGCTAGGATGGGGTGATGAAGCGCAAAAAACCGCAGGAATCGACCGACCCCGCAGGCGGCAAGGGCTCGAACTCAGTGCCGGCATTTGAATCCGCCGCACGCAGCCCGGGCGGCGCGGCGGTCCCGACGGCGGGTTTGGCACGCCGCTCCACGGGCCCCCGGGCCGGTCCGCGCAAACTCCGCCTCGAGGACTTCGAACGCAAGATCCGCGTTCGCCCAATCACCCCCAGTGACTTCGACGCGCTCGTGGAGCTCCAAAAGGCGTGTTTCCCGGGGATGCCCACCTGGTCGCGGGCCCATATCGAATCCCAGGTCCGCCATTTCCCCGAGGGGCAGCTTTGCATCGATTATGAGGGCCGCATCGTCGCGTCCTCAAGCAGTTTGATCGTCGACCGCGACGATTATTCGCAATGGCACGACTGGCGCGACGTTTCCGACGGCGGAATGATCCGCAACCACGACTACGACGGCGACACGCTGTACGGCATCGAGATCATGGTGCACCCGCGTTACCGCGGGCTGAAGCTCGCGCGGCGGCTCTACGACGCCCGCAAGGCGCTGTGCACTGAGATGGACCTCGCGCGGATCGTCGTCGGCGGCCGCATCCCGGGTTACGGCGCGTACGCCGAGGAGCTCTCGGCCGAAGATTACGTCGAGCGTGTTGTGCACCGCGGGCTGTTCGACCCGGTGCTGACCGCGCAGGTCGCGAACGGTTTTAACCTCGTGCGGTTGATTCCCGGTTATCTGCCGTCGGACAACGAATCCCGCGGATTTGCGACGCACCTTGAATGGGTCAACCTCGACTACAAGGGTGCGGCCGCACCGAAGCAGCAAAAGGTCAGCCTGGTGCGCATTTGCACCGTGCAGTATCAGATGCGTTAGATCGCCAGCTTCGAAGAGTTCGTCGCCCAGGCGGAGTTTTTTGTCGATACCGCTTCGGACTACAAGAGCGACTTCGTGCTGTTCCCGGAGCTCCACACGACGCAAATGCTGTCGTTTTTGCCCGCGGAGCGCCCAGGTGAAGCCGCGCGGCGGCTCGCGGAGCTGACACCGCGCTACCTGGAAGCGTTTGGCCGCATGGCCATCAAGTACAACGTCAACATCGTCGGCGGCTCGCAGTTTACGCTCGAAGAGGACCGGCTCTACAACGTCTCCTACCTCTTCCGCCGCGACGGCACGATCGCCAAGCAGGCCAAGCTGCACGTCACACCCGCCGAGCGCCGCTGGTGGGGTGTTACGCCCGGTGATCGTTTGCAGGTGTTCGAAACGGACCGCGGCCGCATCGCGATCCTGATTTGCTACGACATCGAGTTCCCCGAGATCGCACGCATTGCGGCGGGTCGCGGCGCCAACATCTTCTTCGTGCCCTTCAACACGGAGAACCGCGAGGGTTACCTGCGTGTGCGCTACTGCGCCCAAGCGCGGTGCATCGAGAACCACGTGTACGTCGCGCTGTCGGGCTGTGTCGGCAACCTGCCGTTTGTCGCCAACGCGGACGTCCACTACGGGCAGTCTGGGATCCTCACCCCCTCGGACCTCAGTTTTGCCCGGGATGGCATCGCGGCAGAGTGCACCCCGAACATCGAGACTCTGGTCATGCACGACGTCGACCTCGAGCTCCTGCGCCGCCACCGCCGCACGGGCACAGTGCAGAACTGGAACGACCGCCGGTTCGACCTCTACCAGGTGGCCTACCGCGACGCCGCGGACGCAGACGAGCGCCGCATCTGAAGCGTCTATCCGGGGGGCCTTTGGAGCGTGCGGGGCGGGCCGACTAACCGAGTCGGCGCAGGATCTCGAGCACGAGCCAAATCAGGAAGTCCAGGTACTGTTCCATCGCGAGCGTTGCCTAGCAGGGGGGGCGGGACGGCCGGTGCCGTGTCCGATCGAGTCATTGGGAAATCGCCGCAGGGTCTTGCGCCGATCCCATTCTTCGTCCGGACCTGCCCTGTTCCTTGCCCTATCCCTCTGACGCGCGCCGACCGACGAACCTTCGCCGGATTCCCAAGAAAGGTTCCTGGCGTGGGAGGGCGGGCGGGAGCGCGGGGCGCCACGCCCCCCATGGAGCCCCAACCCAACTTTGTTAAAACCCCCCACCCCAAAAAGCGG
>JBBRWC010000172.1:0-4910 GCA_038246255.1 Planctomycetota bacterium | reverse complement strand
GGGCCTTCCGGCCCGCCTTGGAGATTGCGTCGAGCTCGCGATGGCCTCGCCTCGCTCCAAGGCGGGCCGAACGGCCCGCGCACCCGGCGCGGCGGGCGTTGCGAAGCGAAGAAGTGTTGCGTTGGGGAGCGGTGGTTCGAAACGCGGCGCAACGGCGTAGCAACTCGCCGCCGGCGCACGCAGCGGCCTTCGGCCGTCAAATGCGTGACGTAGCCGAGCCGTTGCGTTCCACGTCGGACACGCGTTCCACCACGCAATGCCTCTTTGCTTCGCAGCCGCCGCAGCGCAGGGTGCGTGGGCGTCTCGCCCGCCCTGGAGCCCGCCTTCAGTCCTCACGTCCCGCAGAACGTCGCTTCGACTTCCTCGTCGGGGCGCGGTGCGCTTTGGAGGTTGGCGTGTTCCGGCTGATCGACGTAGGGCTGCCGCAGCACGAGGGCCAGGCGCTCGAACGGCCCAAGATCGCCCGCCACTGCCGCCTCGATCGCCTGCTCGATGCGGTGGTTGCGCGGAATGAAGGCGGGGTTCGCGTGGAGCATGACGGTGCGCGCATCCGCCTCGCTCGTCCCCTCGTCCGCAAGCCGCTTGCGCCAGTCCGCCGCCCAGCGGTCGAACGCCGCGGGATCGCGTTTGAACTCGGCCCGCGCGGACCCATCGGCCAGACCGCGGAACGTGCGCGTGAAGTCGGCTTCCTGCGCCGCCATCAGATGCAAGAGCGCGTTGATCGTTGCGCGGTCCGAGTCGCGCTCGGCGCGCAGGCCCAGCTTCGCGCGGAAGCGCACGAGCCACTGGGCTTCCTGCACCGCCGGATAGCTGTGCAGCACCAACGTCGCCGCTTCCACCGCTGCATCGCGATCGGGTCCGAGGATCGGCAACAGCGCGGTCGCAAGCTGCGCCAGGTTCCACAGCATGACCTGGGGCTGGTTCGCGTACGCGTAGCGCCCGCGCATGTCGATGGATGAAAAGACGATGTCCGGGTGGTAGCGGTCGAGGAACGCACACGGCCCATAGTCGATGGTCTCGCCCGACAACGACGTGTTGTCGGTGTTCATCACGCCGTGGATGAAGCCGACGGCGAGCCAGTGCGAGACAAGTCTCCCCTGAGCCTCGCACACGGCGCGCAACATCTCGAGCGGGTCCTTCGCGTGCGGATAGTGTCGCTCGATCACGTGCTGGCACAGGAGTTCGAGCGCCTCGCGGTCGTCCCGCGCCGCAAAGAACTGGAACGTGCCCACGCGGATGTGGCTCGCCGCGACGCGCGTCAGCACGGCGCCGGGGAGCTCGCTCTCGCGGTACACGCTTTCACCCGTCGAAACCGCGGCCAAGGCACGAGTTGTCGGCACACCCAGGTGGTGCATGGCCTCGGACACGAGGTACTCGCGCAGCACGGGTCCGAGCCAAGCGCGCCCGTCGCCATTGCGCGAGTACGGCGTGCGCCCCGCGCCCTTCAGTTGGATGTCGCGCCGGGTCCCCTTGGGCCCCACCACTTCGCCGAGAAGGATGGCGCGGCCATCGCCGAGCTGCGGCACCCACCCGCCAAACTGGTGGCCGGCGTAGGCCTGTGCGAGGGGCGACGAGCCCTCGGCCAATCGATTGCCCGCGAGCACCTCGACACCCTCGGGCGATTGCAACTCCGCGGGATCCAGGCCGAGCTCGCGTGCGAGTTCGGCGTTCACCGCGATGAGTTTCGGCGCTCGCACCGGGGTCGGGGCGAGACGCGCGTAGAAGCGCTCGGGAAGCCGAGCGTAGCTGTTGTCGAAGGCAAACCGGGGGATGACCATGGTGGATGCGCCGCGCGGGGCAGTGTATCGACCGTGGCTCAACCGAGCCGACGATCAAAGGCCCCAATCCGGATAGCGCACGCGCAGCGATTCCAGTACAGCTTCGCGGGAGTAGTGTTTTTCGCCCGCGGTGCGCTCGATCCAGGGTAACACCATTGCGCGAGCTTCCTCGCGGTCCAGTTGGCACGCGGCGTAGTCGAGTTCTAGCCAGAACCTGGGTTCATTTCCCCGTTGTTCGAAGCGGCGCTCCATGATCGCTTGAAACCTGGGATCGTCGCTCGCTCCGCGGCGCAGGAGTTCGGTCAAGACGGACCCGTGGTAATGCCACGGCACCGCGGGAGGCCCCTCGAGGATGTCGAGACCCAGTTGCATGGCGCCGTCGGCTTCGCTCAGGAAGGCAACCATGTTGCGCACGGACTCGGGAACCTCTTCGTCGGTTCGGATCTGGTCGTGGAGCGTGCGCATCGAGCTCTCGTCGAGCCACTCGAGCACCGAGTGCGCGACAGCCGGATCCTTGATCACCGAACGGGCAAAACCCACCCGCTCCACTTCGGGAAGACGGCTTGCGTAGCTCGCCATCACGGAGGGCATGCCGGGAGTGACATCCTCCGTGAGGTAAGCCTCCATCTCCGCCTTCGCTCCGCGCTGAGCGCGCTCCTCCATCAGCAGCGGCGTGAACGTCACCCAATCGCGGTGTAGGAGCCCCGCGGCGGCCTGGGCGGTAACGTTAGGCCCCGCCGTCAGATCGAAAGCCGTCAGAAAAAGTTCGTTCTCGACATCCGGAGGCATGTCTTTGGCCCATTGCTCCGCCAATTGGAGAAGCGCGAGTTGACCTGAAATACCGAGCTCGGTCGCGTCGGGCCCGCTGTACTGCCGGAGAACAGCAGGCGCGAGCCGACCTGGCAGGTGTGGTCCCGCCTGCCGGAGACCCATCCCCATCACCTGCGCAGCACCCGAACCGAAGCGGATCATGTCCAAGCCGTATTCGGCGATGTCCGTGACCGTCCAGGGTTCGACAGCAGGCGATCCCAGAAGGGCCAACTCGACGGAGCAGGCAAGGAGGATTCCGATCGCAACAACGCTGGGGCTGTCCCCATCCAAACCTTCCAGGCGCTCGAAAATCGCCTCTACCGCCCCAGGGCCCGCGGCGAACCAGCGGGAAGCGGCGTCCCCCATGGCGGCTTGGTCGCGGGAGGCCAGCGCGGCGAGCAACGACCGCAACGCGTCGTCGCGTGCGGCATCCGCGTTGGCTTCGCTGGGAATCTCCTTCCGCGCGTCCAAGTGAGCGGTCACGGCTTCCGCCAAGTTGCGGGCCCTGATGGCGGAGGGTCCTCCGCCACCGCCTGCTGTGGCGGTCGAACGTTGGTCGATCGCGATGGGCAAGACGAACCACAGCGTTGAAGCCGCCGCGACGAGAACAAGAACGAGGACAACGGGCCGTTTCATAGCGGATCACCTCGGGATACGAGAACGTGCGGCGGACGCCGTTGCTGGCGCCCGCCTCGAGTCAAAAGCCATTCACTGGAGGAAGTCGCAGCCCTCTTCCTGCCAATGGTTCACGGACCGTCCTTGTGAGGTTGTCGGCGCCCCCTGGGGGATGCAGCTGGGATCCGTGAACCAACCCCCACAATGCGCCTTGTACTCCTGCCGCGTGCTCGAAAGTGGCTGCTTGTCCACGGCATTGAAGTGCATCTTTTGGACCTTTTTGCCGTGCGCGGGGACTATCTCCAGGAAGGCCGGACAACCTTCCCACTTCACCTTCACCTGCGCGCCCAGTTGATCGACGCCGATGTAGAGTTCGAATTCGAACTGGATGCATTGCGCGGCACCCGAACTGACCACACTCATCGACACCCCCTCCACGCCGCTGTGTGTGCAGGCCGGCACTCCGACCGGCGGCTTCAGCGGTCCCTGGGGCGGGACCGGGCCCGAGTGGCCCTGCGGAGCCGCGGGAGCCACTGGTGCGAGCGCCATGGTCAACCCGACCGCGAAGACCGCGACGGTATTCCAGAAACTGATTTTCATGGGATCTCCCCTTTGAGGTTGGCGGGCCTAAATCGGCTTCGCCGGAGGGCCAGCACGCGCCCCTCCACATCCCAAGACTCCGGCCGGCGAAGTCGGTTGCAGAAAAAAACCGAAACGGCGGCGTTCCCGTCGTTGCCGGCCAGAGAGCCGAGGCCTACCCGAGCAACAGCGAGCGCCCGTCCATGCCGTCGGTCGGCGCAATGCCCATCGCGTCGAGCAGCGTGGGCGCCACGTCGGCGAGGATCCCCATCGGGCGCAGTTTGGCTCCGACCAGGTCCTCCGCGCACAGCACCAGCGGCACCGGGTTCGTGGTGTGCGCCGTGTGGGGTTGGTTGTGCACGTTGTCCCACATCAGCTCGGCATTGCCGTGGTCCGCGGTGATTGCGACGACACCGCCCTTGCGCGTCACGGCGGGCACGATGCGCGCAAGGCACGCGTCCACTGCCGCAACCGCGCGCTCCGTCGCGGGGATGATGCCCGTGTGCCCCACCATGTCGGCGTTGGCGAAGTTGATGATGTAGACGTCGGTTTCACCGCGCTCGAGCGACGCCAGGATCGCATCGGTCAACGCGGGAGCGCTCATTTCGGGCTGCAGGTCGTACGTCGCGACCTTGGGGCTCTGGATCAGTGTCCGCGTCTCGCCGGCATACTCGGCTTCGACGCCGCCCGAGAAGAAGAACGTGACGTGCGCGTACTTCTCGGTCTCGGCCATGCGCTCCTGGCGCAGGCCTTTGATCGACACGAGCTCCGGAAAGATGCCGCGCAGCTCCTGCGCCGGATAGGCGATGGGGAACGGGAAATCGCCGCTGTACTGCGTCATCGTGACGAGGTGCAGCATTGCGCGCCGTTCGCGCTCGAAACCCGCAAAACTATCGAGCGCCAACGCCGAGCAGATCTGCCGCATGCGGTCGGCGCGGAAGTTGAAACACAGGAGCGCGTCGCCATCGACGAACCGACCCTGGGCGGCGTCGCCCACGACGGTGGGCTCGAGGAACTCATCCCCCACGTCGAGTGCGTAGGAGCGGTGCGCCGCGTCCACGGCGCGCGCGACGTGCGCCCCGGTGCGGTCCAGGAACAGTCGATAGGCGCGCTCGACCCGGTCCCAGC
>JBBRWC010000171.1:0-4933 GCA_038246255.1 Planctomycetota bacterium | reverse complement strand
TGGCGCTTTGTGCCAACCCACAGGATCTGACCGCCGTCGGCGGCCAGGTGGTAGAGCACGTGGCGGGCGCGCAGGAGGCCGCGGACGGTCTCGCGCAGGTCGATGATGTGGATCGTGCCGCGGCGCGCCTGGATATAGGGCGCCATCTTCGGGTTCCAGCGCGAGGCGTGGTAGCCAAAGTGCACACCGGCGTCGATCAGTTCTTGGACGTTCGTTTGCATGGAAAGCGCGGGCCCGCATCCGGTTGGCGGGCGGACAAAATCAAAGGGATCGGCCGAAGTTGGCCAAGCGCGAGCGCAACACACTGCGCGCGGGCTTCCTTCGGGATCGAGTGGAGCGCGTCTGGAACCTCGGCATGGGCCTTGGCCGTGGGTGGGGCTCGGATCGCACCCTCCCACCGGGTTGCCGTGGCAACCCAAACGAGACCGCGCTCGAGGGTTCCTGGCGCACTCCGCCGGACCCCGAGGGCCGAACAGTGTAACGGCGCGCCCGCGCGGGTCAACTTCGGGGCGCGGACCGCGCGGAATCCCGCGGCGAACTGAAACCACGGGCGGGACACGCTGCTATTGGGTACGCGCACGACGCCCCGCGGGCGGCAAAATGGGCGCTCCTTCGCCCCAATGCGACTTCCTACACTATCCTTGGTGGGCTCCCGTACGCCGCCCGGCCCCGAACGGACGGTCCCCGAGCGGCCCACCCCCTCCGACCGTTCGCGGACGGAGCCGACCTCCATGCCCCGCGCGCCACTCGTCTTGCTCTGCGACCACCGCGGAGGCCTCGTCAGTATGGAGCGGCTCCAGGCCGCGCTGGGTGCATTCCGCGTGCAGGTAACCTCCAACGTCCGCGATAGCCTCCACCAGCTCTGCGCCGAAGCGCCGGCGGTCCTGATCGTCGACCCCCTCTCGAGCGGCGGCGGCAGCGAGGTCCTCGCGCTCAAGCACGCCCGCGGTCGGGACCAGGAACTGCCCCTGCTCCTCGTCGTGGACGACGAGCACACCGCAGCCGTCCTCGAAGGGCTGGGCGGACTCGACCTTGGCCTATGGGACGTGATCGAACGCGGCGCCAGCGACGCGGAATATCAAATGCGCGTGGCGCGCCTGGAAGGTGAGGGCCGCGTGCGCCGGGAGATGCGCGCGCTGCGCCACCGAGCGTCCCACGACGACCGCACGGACCTGCTGCGCGTCGAGGCGTTCGAAGGGCGGCTCCTTGAGCACTTTTCAGCGGCCCAACGTCACGGCCTCGACCTGGCGCTGGTCCTGATCGACCTCGACCGCTTCGGCGCAATTAACAAGGAGCACGACCACACCATCGGCGACCTCGTGATCGCCCACGTGGGCGAAGTCGTGCGGCGCAACCTGCGCACCGAGGATGTCGCCGGACGGCTCGGCGGCGACGAATTCGCGGTTGTCCTGCCCTACACCCGGCGCGCCGACGCCGCACGGGTTGTCGAGCGCTTGCGCGAGGAAATCAAGCGCATCTCCGGCCGGCCGGCGGGTGCGAGCCAGGACGTTCTCGTCTCCGCCAGCATCGGCTTCGAGACGTTCGACGGGCAGGACATGAAGGGTGTGTCGGAACTGCGCCAGCACGCCGAGCGCGCACTGCGCGAAGCGAAGCGCAAGGGCGGCAACCAGGTCGTGTACTTCCGCGCCATCGACGGAACGAGCCCCATTTCAGAGTAACCCCGGGTCACTGCGCGGGTCACTGCGCGCGCACGATGCGCGCGCGCAGCCAGTTCGCGCGATCGCCCGCGAAGCCGTCGCCGCCGTCCTCGGCAATCAGCGCAAGGCGCGTCGCTCCGGCGAGGTCGACCAGCGGCACGTCGAGCGGTGCGTCGGCGGCGGTCAACACCGGGCTCTCGAACACACGTTTTCCGTCCACCTCGACGGCAAACCGCACGGAGCCGGAAGCGCCGAGTCGCCGCGCGGACGCATCCACTGCGACGGCGCAGGCGAAGCGCTCCCACGTGCCGTCGAGCTGCCATTCGAGCCGCGTCGGCGCGAGCACGCCGTAACCCCGCGCGACCGGTCCGTGGATCGTCGTGAGGGGACCGCCGTGGACGGCGGCGTCGGCGCGGGGTGCGAACACCATCCCAAGGTCGTCGCCAAACGGCCTGCCACCCTCGATCGACGCAGGTGCGAGCGCGCCAAGGTGCATGATGCGTCCGTCGAGTGTGACGACCTCCGCGACCGCACTGAGCGGCAGTTGCAGCCGCGTCCCGTGGCTTTCAAGTTCGATCGTGAGCGCGTCCAGACCAAGGACGCGTCCGCTCAGGCGCGCTCCCCCGACGAGGTCGACCTCGACGGCGTCCTTTTGGCCCGCGAGCGGCGTGGGCGGACTGCCGACGGCGGCGACGTAGAAGGCCGCGATCTCAGCCCACGGATAGGTCCGGCGACCGGCGATGCCGTCGAAGCGCATGCCCTCCGCCGCAAAACCCTCGAGGGTCCCGTCGACGCGGTCGAGGCGCTCCCCCACTCGCAGGTACAGGCGGTCCGCGTCGTCCGCGGGCACGAGCGTGGCGAGCGCGCCCGGGGGCACCCGCGCGGGGAAAAGCCCCCGCCGCAGGGCATCCACGGGCAAGTCGAGCGTCGGCCCCGCCGCGAGCTCGAAGAGGAGACGCTCACCCTCGCCCCCATCCACTCGGCCGGCCAGCCGATCGCCACCGACGAGGTCGAGCTCCAGTGCTTCGTCCCCAAGGTCCGCGCTAGCCCCCACAGTGGCCGGCGCGGCAAAGACCAGCGCCACGGCCTCGAGCGCGCCATCGGGACGGCGCTCGAGGTCGGCGAGCTGCGCCCGGGTGCGCCATTCGCTGGCTCCATCCGCACGCTCGACCCACACCTGGCCTGCGCCCTCCGGGGTGGACTGCGGCAGGGGTGCGCCAGGGATGGCGGCGAGAGCGATGAGGACGACGGTTCGCGGCGAGCTCCACATAGGGGGGATCGTAAGCCCACGCGCGCCCGCGCCCCACGGTCTGCCACTTGGGCAGTTCGAGGCGGGCGCCCGCGTGGGCCCTGCCAAGCTGACAGGCGGGAGGCGAACGACCCTCCCCCAGCGTGCCAGGAGGCCGACGTCCCACCGCGGCACCGATTTTGCACAGGGCGCGGGTCCGGCGCCGCCGCCAGGGCCCCGTCGTCCGCGCCGTCGCGCGGAGACAGCGGCCGGTCGAGCCCGCGCCACCCCCCGTCTCACCCCGGCAGGAAGAAGAAGAGAGCCCATGGCCAAGCAGATGGTCTTCGAATCCGACGCGCGCGATGCGATTCGCCGCGGCGTCGAGAAACTGGCGAAAGCCGTCACCAGCACCCTGGGTCCGCGCGGTCGCAACGCCGTGCTGGACAAGGGTTGGGGCGCCCCCACGATCACCAAGGACGGGGTCACCGTCGCCGAGGAGATCGAACTCTCGGATCCCTACGAACAACTCGGCGCCCAACTCGTCCGCGAAGTCGCCAGCAAGACCAGCGACGTCGCCGGCGACGGCACCACGACCGCCACCCTCCTGACCGAGGCCATCTTCAAGGCTGGCCTGCGCGCCATCACCGCCGGGGCCGCGCCGAACCGCATCAACGCGGCACTCAAGGACGGCACGAAGGCCGTGGTCGAAGCGCTGGACAAGGCTGCCAAGAAGATCCAGACCTCGGGCGAGGTCGCCCAGGTCGGCACGATCAGCGCCAACAACGACGTGCGCATCGGCAAGCTGCTCGCCGGCGCGATGGACAAGGTCGGCAAGGACGGTGTCATCACGGTGGAAGAGGGCAAGTCGCTCGAAACCGACGTGACGATCGTCGAGGGCATGCAGTTCGACCGCGGTTACCTGTCGGCGCACTTCGTGACCAACCCCGACACGCTCGATTGCGTTTTCACCAACCCGCTGATCCTCGTCCACGAGGGCAAAATCTCCGCGGTTCAGCAGCTCCTTCCGCTGCTCGAGGCCATCAAGGAGTCGAAGCGCCAACTCCTGATCATCGCCGAGGACGTGGAGTCCGAGGCCCTCGCCACCCTGGTCGTCAACAAGCTGCGCGGCATCGTGCAGGTCTGCGCGGTCAAGGCCCCCGGTTACGGGGATCGCCGCAAGGCCATGCTCGTCGACCTTGCGATCCTGACCGGCGCCACCGCGTTGATGAAGGACCTCGGCCTCGAGCTCGACCGGGTGACCGTCAAGGACCTCGGCAGCGCGAAGAAGATCACGATCAGCAGCGATGAAACCATCGTCGTCGGTGGCGCGGGCAAAAAAGCCCAAGTCGATACGCGCGTCGGTCAAATCCGCGCCGAGATCGAAAAGACGACGTCCGACTACGACCGCGAGAAGCTGCAAGAGCGCCTCGCCAAGTTGACCGGCGGCATCGCTCAGATCAACGTCGGTGGCGCAACCGAAACCGAAGTCAAGGAGCGCAAGGCGCTGATCGAAGACGCGCTGCACGCGACCCGCGCGGCGGTCCAAGAGGGCATCCTCGCGGGCGGCGGGGTGGCGCTCTTGCGCGCGCGCAACGTGCTCACCAAGATGAAGACCGGCAAGGACTCGGACTACGACATGGGCCTCGCGCTCCTGTACGAAGCCCTCGCCAAGCCGTGCGAGACCATCGCCGAAAACGCGGGCCACGACGGTGCGGTCGTCGCCCACCGCGTGTTGCGCGAAAAGAGCCAGACCTACGGCTTCGACGCGCTGACCGGCACCTACGGAGACATGCTCGAGATGGGCATCGTCGACCCGGCCAAGGTCACAAAGGCGGCGCTCAACAACGCCGTCAGCGTTGCCTGCTTGCTGCTCACCACCGACGCCCTGATCGTCACCAAGAAGGAGCCCGCGAAGTCCGCGGGCCCGGGTGGCGAGGGCATCATGATCAACGGTACGCTCACGCTCGACCTGACGACGGAGATCGACTGGGAAGACGGCTGCCACTGGGAGACGCAGCAGGCGATCATCGGCGAGCTCCGCGGCGAG
>JBBRWC010000170.1:0-5134 GCA_038246255.1 Planctomycetota bacterium | reverse complement strand
AGGGGGCGCGATCGAAGGGGGCGCGATCGAAGGGGGCGCGATCGAAGGAGGCGCGGTCGAAGGAGGCGCGGTCGAAGGAGGCGCGGGCACCGATTGCGCAAACGCGACGGCGCATCCCTGCGCCGTCGCGGTCGCCATCACACAGTTCAGAGTCGAATCGGACAATCATTGCCGGGGGAACCGCACGTGATTTTCGTGATGGAGATCGTTCCGGAGGGTGATTCTGTGACGGTGTGTGTCACTTTCATCATCTTGAGAGGCAGCGTGGGGGGCGGGGGCGGCGGCGGGGGCGGATTCGCCGGCAACAGTCGCACCTGTCCGCCCTGGCCTCCCGAGTTGGGTCCCCCGGCCGTCGGCCCGGAGTGCTGAGCGCTCGAGTGCGCGCCCACGGCGAACATCACCGCGGCGAACATCACCGCGGTCAACAGCGCCGCGGGCAACCGCGCCGCGGGCAACAGCGCCGCGGGCAACCGCGCCGCGGGCAACCGCGCCGCAGCGGGTCCGCCCCCCGCGCGAGGAACACAGACGCCCCGCGAGCCAAAAAGGGAAAACTTCATCGATCTAAATCCGTGGTAAAAGTTTGCGGGGAGGGACGGCCAACCTTTGGTCGCTTCTTCTCGTTCCGCTCTGACCATGAAGACTCGCGCGGCTCCCGGCGGTTGCAGAAAAAGTCGATGTTTTCCGGCACCGCGGCCATCCACACCCCTCGCGGGTGGCTCACAGACCGTCCGGTGGGTAACTGGGCGTCCGGCCTGGGTTAGTTTCGGGCGTGAGGAACGGGGTGGGTTGGGTTGCGTTCGCCGCCGGGCTGGTCGCGTTGGTGTGGATCGTCGGCGGGCGGCCTTCCACCATCGCTCCTGACAGTGCCAGTGGGTCCGGCGGCCAAAGTCGACCGGCAGGAGGCAGTGCAACCGGGGTAGGCCGGGCGCCACCCGCGGAGTCCGGATGCACGGCGGAAAGTGCCGGCCGCGCGATCGCCCCCGTGGACGACACGACCGCCGCACGCTCGGGGGGCTTTCTGCGCCTCGTTGATCACCGTGGCGCGCCGATAGCCGAGGGCCGCATGGTTCTGCTCGACATCCTGGAGCCCGTCAGCGAAGCGGGCCTAACGCCCAGTGCCGTGTGGTTCACGGACGAGGACGGCTGGTTGCCGCGACCGGAACTGCCGGTGGCAAATGCGGAACAACCGGTGGTGGGAGCGCCAGGCTTTGTCGCCCTGCACGTGGATCGGATCCCCGCAGACCGACAGGTGCGGCTCGAGCGGGCACAGGCGTTTGCGGGAAGGGTCCTGGTCCATGGGGACGACCGGCCACTCGCTGGGGTCGTGCTCGAGTTGGACGAGCCGCTCCTGGGCGCTGACCTCTACCTGGACGCACAGCGGGCGGTGACGGATGCGGAGGGCGGCTTTTCGTTCGCGTCGGCGCCGCTCGGGAGCAGGGTCACCCTGTGGTGCTCCCCTGCCGACTCCGGTCCCATCGAACGGACGCTGCTTTTGGTGGAGGACGTCCATTCGGACTACACGGTGTTCATGCCGCCGCCCTTCGCTGCACGATTGCGCATCGTCGACGCGCACAGCATGTCGCCGCTCGCCCACATGCCCGTGCACATCGACCAATGGGAGGACTTGCAGACGGACGGCAACGGGGAACTCGAGCTGATGTGGTTCACCGAATCGCCCCGCAGCGAGCGGTCGCGCGCCATGGACCTCTTGATCTCCGCCGACGGGCGACTGACGACCGATGTCCACGTTCGCCGTGATGGTCCGGTGATCGACGTGCCGCTGATGCGCGCCGTGCGCCTGGAAGTTCGCGTGTTGGCGCCGGACGGCGCGGCGGTGCTCGGCGGCCAATTGGACAAGCGGAGTTCATCACACCTTTCTGATCGAGATTCGGCGTTTCCAAGCGGGATTCGTGTGGACTCTTGGGGCCGCCTCCAACGAGGCGCGCAGCCGGGGACTTGGACGCTGCCAGTGCGCGCTGAAGCGGAGTATTCGCTCGAGTTCCTCCATGTCCTTTACGCACCGCTGCGGTGGAGGTTCACCGTGCCCTCGGGCGGCGGGGTCCATACCTTGGATCTGCACGTGTCGCCGGGGGCCGAGATTGAGGGGACACTTTTGGGTGCGGCCCATCCATTGGGTGCGCGTGTCGCGGCAAAGGCTGGGACGCGCCAATGGAGCGCAACGGTGGATGAGTCCGGACGCTTCTATCTGACGGGGTTGCCGGAAGGCACCGTTGAGTTTTGGGCCCACCACACAGATCCCGACGGATACCGCTACGCGATGGATCCTGGGCCCGTCGCTTCGGTGTTGCACACGGGCAAGCAAACGGTCGAGTTGCACCTCGTCGTGCAGAAGAAGATCCGCTCTCTGAGCGGAAAAGTTGTCGACGAGGACGGCGAACCCATCGAGGACGCGCGCGTGTCCGTGCAGTCCACGGTGGACACCTCGTTCAACTCGGGCGTCAATCCGTCCGCGACGAATTCCGCGGGTGCGTTTTTCCTCGTGGTTCCCGCACAGACGCCCTTTCCCGTCCTTGCTCGCGTGAGCACCGATTGGGCCGGTGCGCAGACTCGGTTCGAGTCGTGGCCCGATCCGGCCGTTCTCCAACTGCCCAGCATGGCGCGGCTGCGCGCCGTGGCGCGTGACAGCGTGAGCGCAAGCCCGATCGGCGATCCGGCGTTGTTCTTCCGGCGGCCGGGGGATGTCAAATTCAAAGCGGCTCCTGGTGGGCGTCCGCTCGCCGGCGGCGAGGTGGAATGGGAGCTGCCTGGGGGGCCGTGGGAAGTGCGAATGGGCGCGTTCGGACACGGGTTAGGTGCAATTGAACGCCTCGAACTGGTCTCCGGGCAACACGCCGCGATCGCGCAGCTTCTCGAGCCCAGGGTGCGGGCCGAGATCCAAGTCGTCGACTTCACTCCATCCGCCGACGCAACGGCACCGCGGCTGCAACTCGTTCCCGCCGACCAATCGCGAGCGTGGGACGAAGGGTGCGCGGCGGCAGAGTTCCTCGCAGAGTCGCTGCGCGAACCGCTCGACGGCGACGGACGCGCGCACTTTGCCGCCGTCCCACCGGGCCGCTACCGCCTAACCTGGGACGGCGATCAGACGCTGACACCCACACAAGTCCACATCGTGGGCGGCTCGGACACCGTGCGCGTGCGCGCGGGCCCCTGACCCACACTTGGTTCGGGGTTAGCTCGATGCCACGCGGGCGCGGATGGCGGCGAGGGCGGCGTCAGGCCCGCGGCCACATCGCTTGCGAGCTCGCGCCGCTGGACTCACCAGGTCAGCACGAGCGACTGCAGGTTGCTGCCGTAGATGGCGCCGGGCCAAATTTGCACCGCCTGCAGGTACACACGCAGGCCAGCGGAGGCCGAAGTCGCAGGCAGCGGGAAGCCAAAGCTCGCCGGAATCGCGGGGTTGGTGATGGCCGCGATCCCTTGGAGAAGCGGCTGGGCGGGGTCGATGAAGAGCGGTGTGCCGAGCAGCAAGCCGGGCAGTTCGAGGAGCGCCGGGGTCAGGTTGGCGTAGAGCGCGACCGGTAGACCGCCGGGGGCCGCGCTGCCGAAGATGTGCGCCACAACCGTCGCACCCGGGGCGCTCTGCCCCTGCAAGGTGAGCCGAGGCGGTACGATGCCGCTGACCACCTGACAGGGCCCGGCGGAGATGGCGGGCACTTGCCCGTTGAGCGCCACTCCGCCGACATGCAGGAGGAGCGTGCTGGCGACACAGTTGGTTGCGGGACCGAGCCAGGGGCTGCCCACTTGGGGGTGGCCGCCGCGGATTTGGTTCGCCGGTGTGCCGCGCGCGTCGACCACCGACCCGCCGCTCAGCTTCATACCGGTCCCCGGAATCCCCGGATCGCTCGGGCCCAGCGGAATAAAGAGGTTCTCGCCATCTCCGCCGGTGATCGAACTTTCGATCAGCCACACGCGGGACGATTGCTTGACTTCGAGACCGGTGCCGCCGAAGCCCGAGAGCCACTGGATGGTGTCCTGCAGGCCGTCGCCGCCTTGCACGGAGGACTGCACGAGCTGCACGGTCGATGTGCTCTCGATGATCATGCCGCTGCGGCCGCTCTCGGTCGCAGCCGTGGGCCGGACGACCTGGACTCGGCTGACCAGCAGGTCTTGCACACCGTGCAGCAGCACGGGACTGAATCCACTAGGGCTGCCCCCGGCGCTGCCCCAATTGAAGCTTCCGCCCAGAACACAACGGTCGATCTCCGAGCGGCCGGTCACATCCACGGCGCGCAAACGGCGGATTTCCAGGTGCGCCAGGGTGAACGCGGAGGACCCCTGGATATCGAGGGATTGGAGCACGGGGAGGACGCCGCTGGGCTCCGTCGGCGCTCCGAGCAACCGCAGGCGTTTGTTCAGCACCACGTCCCCGTAGACCCCCGGTTTGATTAGCAGCACGTCGCCTGCGCTCACCGTGTCGATTGCGACCTGAAGGGACGTGAAGTCCGCACCACCCGAGTCATCGACGGTCCACTGGGTTTGAGCCCGCAGCCCGCCCGCGAAGCTGAGCCAAACCAGTCCGACCCAAAAAAGCCGACTCCAGAGTCGCTTTTGTCCGCCGGGGGCTGCACGTTCCGTGGAGGTGTTCATAGTGGGAGAGCGAATGGGGCTTGGTTGGCGACGCGGCATGCTTCCCCCAGACCCTCAGATCTTCCGACCCGCCCTTTGCGAGACAGAATCTCCGCGATTCCGGTCCCTTCGGTCTCTGCCCTGGGAGACAAAGTTCGCGCTCGTGCGGTGTTCGAGGATAGGAACGCGGGCCTCCAGGCCCGTCTTGGGAAGTGCTTAGGGTCGTGGATCGCGCGGGTCTCTCCCTAAGGCGGGCCTGGAGGCCCGCGTTCCAAGGCCCGCGCTCCAAGCCCCCTCAGCGCGTCCCCTGCCAGGCGCTGCTCCAGCGCCACGGGTTGGCGCTCGCGCCCGGTCGCTGCCACGACCGTTTTCGGCCGATCCGCGGCGGCTCGGCGCCTACACTCGGGAGCATGTGGTGCCTCCTCCTTGCGCTTTTGTGCCCCGTCGGATCTTGGACGCACTCGGCAGTGGCGTTGCGCATCCCGTCCGTGCACACGGGTGAAATCAGCGTGCGTCCCGACCGGCCGTTGCATGTCCCCGTCCGCGT
>JBBRWC010000169.1:0-5203 GCA_038246255.1 Planctomycetota bacterium | reverse complement strand
ATGCCGCAGCGCAACCTCGCCGTGGAGCTGTTGCAGAAGCTGCTCAAGGGGGAGCTCAGTAACCGCCGGCGGAAGAACGTCGTGCAGGCGCGCTCCTTCGCCGAGATGCTCGAGCAGACGATCCGCCGTTATCAGAATCGCGCGATCGAGGCGGCGCAGGTCATCGAGGAGCTGATCCAGCTTGCGAAGCAGATGCGGGAGGCGAACGCGCGCGGCGAGGTGCTCGGATTGTCCGAGGATGAGCTTGCCTTCTACGATGCCTTGGAGACCAACGACAGCGCCGTGAAGGTGCTGGGCGACGACACGTTGCGTGCCATCGCGCGTGAGCTGGTCGAGACTGTGCGGAACAACGTAACGATCGACTGGACGCTGCGCGAGAATGTGCGTGCGCAGCTACGGGTGCTCGTCAAGCGTATCCTCCGCAAGCATGGTTATCCGCCGGACAAACAGGAGCAGGCGACGGAAACGGTACTGGCACAGGCGGCGCTGCTTTCAGGATCGTGGGCGGTATCGATGTGACAAACCGGAGTGACTAGGAATCGCGTGGGATCGTTCGACTCGGCGGCGGAAAGGGATGTTTTGCTGGCTTCGGTGATCCAGATATTCGCGCCAGCTACATTGAGGCGGCCAGGGTCCTTCTTGACGCGGGTCGTGAATCATTGAGGCGCATTGCGTATCCCGTGTTTTATCTCCAGCGTCACGCCTTGGAGTTGGTCCTTAAGCAGACCATCGGCGTGCTCATGTATCATCGACACATTACTCTCGAACGCCGATGGGCCGGCAGCGAGCCGCCCAGGCATCACGACTTGGCGCGATTGCTGGCGCGCTTGGAGCGCCTAATGTGCCTGGCCAAGGATCTCGCGGATCTCTCCGTGCTCCGGAGGTTGGTTCGCAAATTTCATCAAATGGATCGAACGTCGACTTGGTCGCGGTACCGAACTCACTCGCGCCGGAGAGTGTTGGACCTTCTTCGGACGCAGGATGATTTAGAGGCGATATTCGATCAGCTCTTGGTGTATCCAGAAGATGCGGAGGGGCGGTGCGGGCTAATGGCGGACTACTTGTTGGAGATTCAGGGAGAGCTCACCGCGCGGCTTAATCGCGGTGAACTCTAGTGCTCAGGTAGTGCTCGGGTCCGCCGCGCGTGGCGGCTGCGAACCCGGATCGCCCGCGCGAGGCCCGTATCGCGCGGCCATATGCTCGTACGCTTCCGTGAGTGACCAGTTCGGAAGTTCGGAGTCTATGGTCGCCCCGCCGTCGATCTTCCCGAACCGAAATGGCCGAGTGTGAAATCTGCCTCTCTCGACTCCCACTACGGGTAGCGCAGAGTCTACCAGCGTTGCGGCGTTGTCTTCCTTTCTGGGGGCCGTTAGTGCAAAATGTGCAGCAACCTTGTTCCGCCAGCGGTGCATGTCGGCCAGCTCCGCGATGGAGTCTCGGTAAGCGTCGCACTCGGCCAGAATCGTCTTCGACCCTGCCGTCGTTCCCAGATCGCTTTCGGTCAGAACACCCTTCGCGATCGCACGGAGATACCCCACGAGCCGTACGTAGTTCGCTCCAGTGACCGCAAACCAACTGAAAAATACGGGCAAGGCAGCTAAGATGTGGGGTGGCACGCCCTCGTGGGTGAGGTTGCCAAAAGATGTCCAGCCGGGCGCTCTGGCCTGGTGCGCCTCCTCGTGCGGTCTAACTGTCGCGTATATCATCGAGAGGCCGCTCTCGAGCGTGCGCAGGGCCGAGAGCTCGTTCGGACAGCGGTCCAGCTCGATGGAGTCGCCGAGGATGTGGTCGAGTGTAAAGGACATACCGAACTCGTAATGAGGGAGGAGGCCGACGTAGTGGACGGAGGGGCGCCCCGGGGGACCTCGAAGCCGGCCTCCGAGGTGCAAAATCCGCCGACGGACGTCAGACGCGCTAGGTCCAGCGGCATCGCCCGGCCGCCCGCCGCGGCAGCGATCCGACTCGGCATAGCGTCGCCAGCGCGCCCGAGCGCACTAAGCCGCACGAGCGGAGGCGTAAGTGAGCACTTGGCCTCCACTGTTACGCACGGGGGGCGTGGAGAGCGCGCGTAAGTCTAGGTGGGGGCTAGACTTAGGTGGAGCGGGCGAAGGGACTCGAACCCTCGACATTCAGCTTGGGAAGCTGACACTCTACCAACTGAGTTACGCCCGCTCGGGGCACCTGGGTGCCGAGGGGGCGGAGCGTAGCATGGAGGTGGGCGGGTGCCAAATGGTGGGGTGGCACTTGGGCGGGGCGCAGAAAGGGCGTGGGCGGGTGGGGCCTGCGGCGTTGCGCGGCGGTGCGGGGTTTGGCGTCGGGAGGAGGTCGGGCGGCTCGCTGGAGCGGGCGTGCCTGGTGGCGTTGCGCGGCGTTGGCGTGCTCGTGGGGCGGTTGCGCTGGGCTTGTCGGCGCGCACGGGGTGGCAAGGTGGCACGGGGGCACGGGGTGGCACGGGGTGGCACGGTGGCATGGGGTGGCACGGTGGCATGGGGTGGCACGGTGGCATGGGGTGGCACGGGGGCATGGGCGCGGGGGGTGATGCTCGTTGGCGGGCGGCTGGCGGTATCGTGGGTGGGCTATGGCGCGAACGGCGATGACGGTCGCACCCACGACCGGTGCGGTGGGCGCCATGCCCCCGGCGCAGCACGAGTCGGTTGCGGCCGAGCGGTTGCGCATCAATCTGTCGTGGTTCGTGAAACTGCGTTGGGCCGGAGCGCTCGGGCAGTTGGCGACGATCGGTGTCGTCCACTTTTGGTTTGGGGTGGAGCTGGAGTTGGGCGCGCTCCTCGCCATCGTTGCAGTCGGTGCGGGCACAAATGCGGGGCTCGAGGTTTGGCTGCGCTGGGCCGCCCGCGGGGTCGACGCGCGTGGGTGGGTGGCGCACGGCCGTACTCTGATCGGCACGGTGAACTTGCTCGATATTGTGTTGTTGAGCGGTCTTTTGTATTTCTCGGGCGGCGCGGCGAACCCGTTTGCCATCTTTTATTTTGTCAACCTGGCGCTGGCGATGGTGGTGCTGGGTGGGTTGTGGATGCGAGCTTTGAACGCCACGGCTTTGGTGGCGTTTACTTTGTTGCTGTTCCACCACAGGCCGCTCGATATCGGCGGGCCGGCGTTGTTTGGGGAGGATGGCGAGGGCAGTCGGGTCCTGACGACCTACGCCAAGGGGCTTTTGGTGGCGTTTGCGGCGGTTGTCGCGTTCACGGCGTACTTCGTGCGGCGGTTGTCGGATTCGCTTGCGGCGCGGGAGGGAGAACTCGAGGCGGAACGGGCGCGCAAGGCGGATAACGACCGTTTGCAGGCGCTTGCGACACTGGCGGCAGGGGCCGCGCACGAGCTTTCGTCACCCCTATCGACGATTGCCGTGGTGGCACGGGAACTGGAGCGGGTCCTCGCCCGCAGCGGCGCCACCGACGAAGCGGTGGAGGACGCGCGTTTGATTCGGGATGAAGTGACGCGCTGCCGCACCATTCTCGATCAAATGTCGCTCGACGCAGGCAGCGCGGTGGGGGAGGAAATCGTCGAATTGCGCCCCGCCGAACTGATCGAAAACGCTCTGCGTAACTTGCGCGGCAGAGCGCTCGTCCGCGTCTCCGTCGAAACGAGCGCTCAAAACGCACGGCTGGCCGTTCCCCGCGTCGCCATGTCGCGTGCGCTGCGCGGACTGATCAAAAACGCCCTGGACGCAAGTGCCGAGGGTCGCGAAGTCGCCGTCAGCGCGAAGGCCGATCCCGCGGCGGGGAGTTTTGTGGTGCTCGAGGTCGTCGACGCGGGCAGCGGGATGGAGCCCGAAGTTTTGGCCCGTGCGGGCGATCCGTTTTTCACGACGAAGGACCCGGGGCGCGGGATGGGGCTGGGACTTTTCCTGGCGCGAACGCTGGCGGATCGGCTGGGTGGGCGACTGGAGCTGAGGTCGGGGCCGGAGCGCGGGACCGTCGCCACCCTGCACATCCGCGCCGTCGCGGCTGGGGCGGAAACGGCGCCGGGCCGGCGCGAGGATCGGGGCTAAACTGGGCCGCCGCGCTCAAACACGCACCTTGAACAGCCCGTCCGAGCCCTCCGACGCCCGCGCGGCGCCGCACCAACCCAGCTTCCTGATCGTCGACGACGATCGGGTCTTCCGGGAGCGCCTCGCCCGCGCCCTGCGCGACCGCGGGTTCGAGGTGCGCTCGGCGGCCAACGGGGAGGAAGCGCTCATCCTGGCGCGGGAGGAATCGCCCGAGATGGCGGTGGTCGACCTGCGGATGCCGGGAATGAGCGGCCTCGATGTGCTGCGGTCCCTGGTCGCGATCGACCCGGCGACCCGGGTCGTGGTGTTGACGGGGTACGGAAGTATCGCCACGGCGGTCGAAGCGATGCGTCTGGGCGCGGCGAACTACCTGCCCAAACCGGCGGATGCGGACGACATTTTGGCCGCGTTCGAGCGCGCAGAGGGCGGAGCGGCGAATTCCCCGCCCGAGATCCTCGCACCCAGCCTCGCGCGCGCCGAATGGGAGCACATCCACCGCGTCATGGCGGACTGCGACGGCAACATCAGCGAGGCGGCGCGGCGCCTGGGGCTGCACCGGCGCTCCTTGCAGCGCAAGCTTCAGAAGTTCGCGCCCGACTGAGAGCTTGGGAAAAAATCGGCTCGGCCGACGCGAAGTAGCTCGCAGATGACGTTTGGCCCATCGCCTTGCGGCGCTGGAGCGGCGCCCAGCCGCGGGTCGCCTTCTCGATGCGACATTTTGCCGCATAGCCGCGGCGACGCCTCGTCCCTACAGTACGCGGCCGGTGCCGCAGCAAGGCGGACCCCCGAGCGCGCGTCGCAGGGGGCCGGCCGACGCTCGATCGCACAGGTTCTCTTTCGCTCCGACCCTTCGGCCACCCGCCGCGGCCGCGGCCAGCGCTCCCCAACGATGTTCCATTTCCCCAGTTGGACCCTCACCGTGCGCGACATGAGCGGCGCGCTGTTGCTCGTGGCGCCCCTCTACATCGTGGGTGTCGTTGCGTTTGGAGCGTCGCCCAAAACGACGGACGTCGGCTACATGCCGGAGCAACCGATCCCGTTCAGCCACGCGCTGCACGCCGGTGAGCTCGGCATGGATTGCCGCTACTGCCACACCACGGTCGAAAAGGCCGCGCACGCGGCGGTTCCGCCCAGCGCCACGTGCATGAACTGCCACGCGGGGATTCGCACGGAAAGCCCGCTTCTGACGCTGCT
>JBBRWC010000168.1:0-5562 GCA_038246255.1 Planctomycetota bacterium | reverse complement strand
CGCACTCCCGACCACGTCACCCACGAGCGCCACACGTCCGAGGGCGTGCAGCAACTCGGCGAGGCCGGGCACCGTCGATCCCGCTTCACCAAGCCCCTGCTGTGCATCGCGACGTGCGAAGATCGGACCGGGGACGAGCACACGCGCGAAGGGCCCGTAGCGGATGTGCGGCGAGGACCGGATGCGCGCGCCGAGATCCGGCTCGGCGAGGCCCAGGGGCGCACCATAGGTCCTGGCGATGTTGGCGAGTCCGTCCAGAAGTCCGCGCAGGTCGCGCGCGGATTGACCCCGCGCATGGACCCGCCGGCGATCCTCGAAGTTGTCGTCGAAACTCGCGCGGGCGGGATTGGGCTCGAACCACCAGGAGCGCTCACCCCCCTGGAACGACGTCAACGCGCTCGTGATTTCCCCCACCATCGCGCGGCCCGCGCGCGCCGCGGATTCCACGCGGTGCACGTCCACGACGGTTGCGCCGACCGCATGCAGGGCCCGCGCCAGGGACAGGGCTTCGTCGAACCATCCCGCGCGCAGACACGCGTCGGCGAACGCGAGCAACACACCGGGCTCCGCCTGCGCGAGCTGCTCGGGCACCGCGCGGGATGCGTGGACCAGCGCCGCGAGCGCGGGATCCTTGGGGTTGCCGTCCGCGTCGCGCACGACAGCCGGCAACGCGGCGAGCCAGGCGTCGACCGCGGCGCGCGCAGCTCCGCGGTTGAAGCCCGCAATCCGCACGCTCGACGCCGTCTCGAAGCCACCGTCCAACTCCAGCAATCCGTACGCGAGGAACACGAGGTCGTCGCGCAACAGCTCCAGGGACGCAAGGTCGAGCCACGGCGCCCCGCCGGCGCTGTCGATCGCCACGCGCAGGTCGAAGGTCCATGCTTCGGGCGAGCGCCCCGCGCGGCCCGCGTCGAGCCGCAAGAGCAAGCGCGCCATTTCGCCGCGGTTCAGCTCGCCGGTCGAAATGAGCCGCAGCGCACGCCGGTATCCGCGCTCGACCGTTGCGGCATCCTTCTCGGCGCGCAGCTCCAGGATGGCGAGCGCGAGATCGAGCTCAAGCGCATCGAGCGGCGCAAGGTCAGAACGCACCGCGGCCCGCTCAAGCACCTCCCGCGCGTTCGCGCCGCGCCCGCTGGCGAACAACAGGTCCGAAAGGCGGCGCGCGAAGAGGCTGACCTCGTACCCACCCCGCGCGCGCTCGAGCGCGCGGCTCGCCGACGCGAACGCTGGTCCCGAGCGCTGGGCGCTTTCGTGCTCCACGGACAATCCGTGGTGGGCCCATGAAAGCGAAGGATCGGCGGCAAGCGCTTGAGCGAAGCGCTGCGACGGCCGATCGATTTCGAGCCGACCGACCAAATAGATCGCCACCGCATCGCCGGGTTGCGCCGCGACAGCGCCGAGCCGCTGGGCGTACGCCGACGGTCCGCCGAGGAAACGCCGCGCGAGGTCGTCGAGGAAGCGCCGCGGAGGTGCCCAGGTCGGATCCCGTTCGGCAGCTTGTTCAAGCAGCACTTCCGCGCGCGCGCGCAGCGTCCGGGCGCGCTGCCAATCCTCGGGATCGACGCCGTCGAGCTCGCGCAGGAGCACGCGCGCGGCATCAAAGGTGTCCGTGGCTCCGCGTTCGGGCGCGGGCATCGCGATCGGCCGCGAAATAGCGCAGGAAAAGCCGCCCACCAGCACGCCGAGGACTGCGGTCCAGCGCAGCAGCACAAGGAGCGCGGCCAGCGGCCCCACCCATCCCCGTACGGTTCCTACCCCCATCAGCGGAGCGGAGTTTAGCAGCCCGGGGCGCGCGCGTATCCGCGTGCCACCGACCTCAACGGCGGCGCACGCCGACCACGAACGCCTCAAGCACGGAATCCCCGCCGCATTCGCGGTCGCCGCGCCCTTCCAGCGCGAGGTCGGCGAGCACACCCGCCAAGCTGTCCCCGCGTCCGCCGCGCACATTGCCGGTGTAGATCCGCAACTGATCGACGAACCCCGCCGCGAAAAAAGCGCCAAGGAGCCGCGGGCCAGCTTCGAGCAAAACGCGGCGCACGTCCATGCGCCACATCCACTCGAGGGCGTCGCGCAGGTTCACGCGGCCGTCCCGGGCGGGGTGTAAGCCGTGAACCTTCGCGCCCGCGTCCAGCAGCTCGCGATGACGCGGCGCGGAGGCGCCCGCGACCGTCAGGATGTGGACCGGCCCCGCGCCCTCACCGGGGCCGGGCGGAAGGAAGAGCTTCGCGCCGGGGGGGGTGGCGAGCTCGGAATCGAAGATCACACGCATCGGCGGATTTGAAGGGTCCGCCGGCGGGCGCACGGTGAGGCGGGGGTCGTCCGCGCGGACCGTGCCGACCCCAGTGGCGATCGCCTCGACTTTGGCGCGCAGGAGCTGGAGATCGCGCAGGCTCTCGGGGCTGCTGATCCAGCGGCCCTGGCCGACGTCCGCCGGTGGACTGAGTTGCCCGGACAGGGTCTGAGCCCATTTGCCTATCACCCACGGGCGCGGGCGGCGCACGCGCTCGTAATCGGTCCAGCGCAGAAAGTGGGGTGCGACCTTTTCGAGCGGCGTGGCCCCGTCGCGCAACTCGACTTCGACACCCCGCGCGTTCAACCATTCGAGTCCCGCGCCGCGGTGGCGGCCGTCCGGGTCGAGCGCTCCCACCACCACGCGCCGCACCCCCGCGGCGAGGATGGCCTCCGTGCAAGGCCCCGTCTTGCCGGTGCTGGCGCACGGCTCGAGCGTGATCGCGAGGGTGTCGAAACGCTCCCGGGGCACACCCTTCGCCCGCGCGTTGTCGAAACACCGGATCTCGGCGTGGGGTCCGCCCCAGTGCTCATGAAAGCCTTCGGCGACGACCACGCCCGTCGAATCGAGCAAGGCGGCACCCACACACGGATTCGGGGCCGTGTCGAAGCGGTAGGCACGGGCGCGCTCCCCGAGGCGCACAAGGAGCGCGCCGAGGTCGATATCAGGCACGGGGCGCAGCACGTCTTTCATCGGTAGGGGGGCCAGCCTCGACGGCATCGACCCCCACTCGTGCCTACCATAAGCCCCCCGCTGCGACGTACCAGGCCCGGCGCCCTCGTCGGCCCTGCTACGGGCCCAGCCCTTGCCCCCACGGCGAGGGCGATGCATCCTGTTTCGCCCGCGCGCCATTTTGGCCCGCTTGACCTGCTTCCGCTTCCACGTCTCACATTACGCGACCATGACGAAGGCACCCCTGCGCGTGGCGGTTACCGGCGCCGCCGGCCAAATCGGCTACGCCCTCCTCCCCCGCATCGCCAGCGGTCAGATGTTCGGCCCCGACCAGCCGGTCATTCTGCAACTTCTTGAGTTGCCCATCGAGAAGGCCATGAAGGCACTTGAAGGCGTCGCGATGGAGCTCGAGGACTGCGCGTTCCCGCTGCTCGCGGGAATGGTGCTCACGAGCGACACGGAAGTTGCGTTCAAGGATGCCAACTGGGCGCTGCTCGTTGGGTCGAAGCCCCGCGGACCGGGGATGGAGCGCAACGACCTGATCAAGGAAAACGGGCCGATCTTCGTCAGCCAAGGTCGCGCGATCAACAACGGCGCCGCCGCCGACGTGCGTGTTGCGGTCGTCGGCAACCCGTGCAACACCAACGCCCTGATCGCGATGCATTCGGCGCCGGACGTGCCGCAGGACCGTTTCAGCGCGATGACCCGCCTCGACCAAAACCGCGCGATCGCGCAGCTCGCGGCGAAGGCCGGTGTACACTCCTCGCGCGTCACACACGCGCTGATTTGGGGCAACCACTCGGCGACACAAGTGCCCGACTACAAGAACACGAAGATCGACGGCAAACCCGCCGCGGACGTGGTGCGCGACGAAACGTGGCTGCGCGGTGACTTCTTCAAGACCGTGCAGCAACGCGGCGCCGCGATCATTGCCGCGCGCGGGCTGTCGAGCGCGGCATCCGCGGCCGCGGGCCTCGTCGACCACGTGCGCGACCTCGTTCAACCGACCCCCGCGGGCTCATGGAACTCGGCGTGTGTGCGCTCCGATGGCAGCTACGGCGTGCCCGAGGGTCTGATCAGCTCGTTCCCAGTGCGCGCCGACGGCCGCGGCGGCTGGTCGATCGTCCAAGGTCTTCCGCTCGATGACTTCCTCAAGTCGAAGATCGCCGCCACCGTGGCGGAACTCGAGGCCGAAAAGGCCGTCGTGGCCCATCTACTTGGCTGATCCCGCTCCCACCCTTGCCCGCCGACGACCCATGTACACAAACCGCTTCGTCCTCGCTCCCATCGCCCTATTCGCGCTGCTCTTCAGCGGATGCAGCCAGGAATCCACCCCGAAGCCCGGGGCGGCTCCGGCGGCGAAGGGCAGCCCCTCGGCGCCCGTGCAACCCAAACCCGCTGCGGCTGCGGTCGTGGACTGGAACGCGGTAACCGTATGGACCGAGGATCTGCGGATAGGTTTCCTGCAGTTCGCCAACAACCAGTACGCGGAAGCGCGTCAGATGGGGCAGGCGTTCACGGACAAGCTCGCGAGTGTCGCCGCCGAGCGCCGGCCCCAGGCGGAAGCGGGCCTCGCCGAGCTGAACGCAAAGGCGCAGGCACTACGCATGGCGATCTTCCGGGCGTCGGAGATCGCTAAAGAAGGCACGTCGGAAGCGTTCGCGGAGGCCCGCAAGGCGATCGCGACTGCGCGCTTTGAAGTGTTCAAGGTCTACGAAGAGGTCAAAGCCGACTTCGAGTGACCGGCAGCTTCAGCGCCGCCGGCCGTTACTGCGCGACCGGCGCGCGCCCTCCCGCAGGATTCCGACGCCGCGACGCCGCACGAGCAAAGACACCCTCGCATCGGGCGCCGTGCGAATCGCAGGGATGGTGGCGCAGGGGAGCAAATCCTTGCGCATTCAAGGCGCGCTGCACGGGTCAGCTTGCGCCCACGTCGGTCGCAAGACGCCCCGTCAATGCAAAGGGCGACGCTTCCCCCACCACCACGCGTTGGGACGTGCCGATGAGGTCCGCGGACGCGGGGAACGAGCACGGGATGCCGTGGCGTGTCCGACCCTGCACCCAACCGGGCCAGCGGGGATTGCTGCCCTCGACGAACACCTCGACTTCGCAGCCAACATGGCGTTCGTGGCGCGCGAGTTGGCTGCGCTCGCAGGCGAGCAGCAGGCGTTGGTTGCGCTCTTTCTTCACCGCCATGGGCACGTCGTCCACACCCTGTGCGGCCGCAGTCCCCGGGCGCGGGTCGTATTTGAACACGTAGTTGACCTGGAAGCCAACTGCGCCGAGGAACGCTTCGCTCGCTTCGAAGTCCGTGTCGCTCTCGCCCGGAAAACCCACGATCCAGTCGGAGCCCAGTTCCATGTCCGGCACGTGGTTGCGCAGGATGTCTACGCGGCGGCGGTACAGGTCGGTCGTGTAACCGCGCTTCATCCGCCGCAAAACGTCGTCGCTGCCCGATTGCGCCGGCAGCGGCAAGAAGCTTTCCGCCTTGGAGCTCGCAGCCATGGCTTGCCCGAGGGCGTCGTTGACGTACGCGGGGTGCAGCGTGATGAAACGCAGGCGCTCGAGACCCGTCACGTCCTCCAGTGCTTCGATGACGT
>JBBRWC010000167.1:0-5619 GCA_038246255.1 Planctomycetota bacterium | reverse complement strand
GCCGGAAGCACCGTCGCAGGCACCGTCGCAGGCACCGTCGCGCGCACCGTGGCAGGCGCCGTCAAAGGCACCGCCGGGCGCTTCGATCCCATCGCCGGCAGGCCACCCGCGATGAACCGCGCCCGCTGGGAAGCGCGCCAGTCGCCGTTGGCCTCCGGGGGCGCCAACCGGGCGGCGAGCAGGCGCTCGCCCGGCCGCAGGGGCTGTGAAGCGCTCCGGCGATCGGGATCAACGTCGGGGGCCGACGCGGGCCAATGCTCGGGTTCCGGAGGGTTCGGTGCGGAATGCTGCGGATCGACGTTTTGCACGGGTAAAGGGAAAGACTCAAGCCCCTCGCGGGCCGCGCTTCCACCGGGGATACGTGGACCGGGAACCGTCTGTGACCCCCAGTTCGCGGCCGGTTCGTGCGCGGGCGCGTCGGGGGCCGCGGATCCCTCCAGAACACCCTCTGCGGGGCGTTCCGCGCCGCCACAGAACCTACTCCATACCTCGTGTTTGAATCCAGCCCGAGCGTTCTCGTCGAGCGAGCCGCGCAGGTGGCGCTCCCAAGCCGCGGCGCCGAAAGACCCGCCCTCGCCCGCCGACCCGGGCTCGCCCGTCGTCACAGGGCCCCTCCGTCGGTGCGCGCGCCCAGGCGCACGCGCAGTTCGTTGACCGCCCGCGAATAACGCTTGCGCACCGCAACCGCGTTGGAATTGAGGGCGACGGCGATGTCCTCAAAAGACTGCTCTTCGAACACCCGCAGCACGAGGACCTCGCGCAGTGTCGGCGGCAAGCCATCCACCGCCCGGCGCACGAGCGCGGCGTCTTCGAGCTGCTCGAGCGGGAGGTCCGGCGCGGCATCTGTCGCCTCGAGATCGAGCCGGTCCCCATCGACGTCGCCGTCGAGGGACACTTGGCTCCCCGTCTGCTGGTGCGCGCGGGAGCGCCAATGGTCGCGCACGCGATTGACCGCGATCGCAAAAACCCAGGGTCGAAGCGCCCGCGAGGGATCGTAGGACTCAAGGTTGCGGTGGATCTGCAGGAACACGTCCTGGGTCAAATCCTCTGCGAGCTGTTCCTGGCGCACGAGTCCGCGGATGTAGGCGTAAACGCGGTCGAAGTAGAGGTCGAAAAACGACTGAAGCGCGGCCGGATCACGGCTCGGAAGCCGCGCCGCGAGCTCCGGCGACAACTCCGTCGATTCGCGGGTGGTATTCACGCAGGGCCTCCCGCGCGCTGCGCGGACCCGGACACAAGCCGTTGCCCCGGGGACAGGGGCGGGACTGGCGCACCAAGCGCCTCCGCAAGGATGCGGAAGAGCTCCGCTTCCGCCGGTTTCACTGCGCCGTCGGCCTCGACGATGGCAGCCGCCGCCGCGAGCACGCGACGTCGATCCGCGGGGCGGAGTCCGGCGAGGCGCTCAAGGGCATTGTCCAGATCCACGGGGCCGCCTACGGGGCCTCCCACTCCGAAGGACGCAGGAAGCGTGGTTCCAGGCCCCCACACCTCCCACCCCACCGCGAACGCACGCTCGCGGGCAGCATCGTCGGAGGCGCCCACATGGGCCAGCCACCACAACAGTTGCCGGACGTGCGTCTTTGCATCGGCAAGCCGCGCACCCCCTTGCCGACGATCGACGGCCGGCGGTGACAGGCGCTGGGCGACGAGACGGCGGACCGAGGACTCGTAAACGGATACAGAGCCGTCGGCGGCGCTCGCGCCGTCGATCTCCTTGAGCAGCAGCTCCCCCTGTTCGGGCGAAAGCGCCTCGAGCGAACCCAGTGCCATGTCGAGCGCCGCGTGGCGAAGCTCGGGCGCCAGTGGCCCAAGGGCCCCAACCCAGCGGTCGACCTCGCGCAACACCGCAGGCTCGACGCGGTGCTCGAGCCATCCACGGCTGCGCCCTTCGACCCCGTGCACCGGCCGGATCAACATCGCGTGGATGATGGCGCGCGCGCCAAACGGGCTTTCGGCAGCGTCGCGCAGATCCGCCGGCAAGCGGGCGAGAAGGGAACGCGCATGTTCGAGGTGTGCCGCGGTAGTTGCGCCGATGTGGGCCAGCGCGCCCTGGGCCGGCGCGACCGCCGGCGACGTGACCCCGCCCCCATCCAGACCGAACGCACCCGCCTGGAGCATGCCCACCGCCGCGCGATCCCCGCTGAACGCTTTGCGCAGTCGACCGGCGTACTCCGGCACGAGACGCAGCACGCGCTCTTCGAGCGGTGGGTGTGTCGCAAACAATCCCCGCAGTCGCATGGCGGTGGCGGCGCCGAAAAACATGTGGCTTGCTTCGACGGCGCCGACGTGACCCACTCCGGAGCCCTCGCGCAGTCCACCGATTTTCATGAGCGCGCCCGCGATGCCGCTCGGATTGCGGGTGTACTGCACGGCGGAGGCGTCGGCCAGAAACTCCCGCTGCCGCGAAACGGCGGCCTTGATCAGGTCGCCAAAAAACGTCCCCGCGTACCCGAGCACCATCAGCGTCACGCCGGCCGCGAGAGCCACCGCGACCGCGTTGCCCTTGCGGTTGCTGCTGCGCCCGGAGAACCGCAGTGAATGGACGAGGATCCGGCCGAAGATCCCAAGGAGCACGATGCCATAGATCACACCCATGAGGCGGATGTTGAGCCGCGCGTCGCCTTGGAGGATGTGACTGAACTCGTGGGCGATCACGCCTTGAAGCTCGTCCCGTGTCAGCTTCTCGAGGCAGCCCTGCGTGACACCAATCACCGCATCCGAGCCCGACCAGCCCGCGGCGAAAGCGTTGATGCCCGGCTCGTCGCGCAGCACATAGACCCCCGGCACCGGCGAACCCGACGCGATGGCGATCTCCCCAATGACATTGAGGAGCTGGCGCTCCTGGGGCGAGGCTCCGTCTGCGAGCACGCGATGCCCACCCAGGCCCGCCGCCACCACACTCCCACCGCCCCGCAGGCTGACGAGGCGGGCCCAGGTGCCTCCGCCGATCACGAGCAGCGTTCCAGCTGTCACCAGCGCGGCGACGCCGGGGGTGTAACGACCGCCGGTCTGGGTCAGCGCGATGCCCACGGCGGCGTTGAGCCCCAGCACGAGACAAATCACCGCGAGCGCAAACAGAGTCACCAGCAAGCCGCTACGGCGACGCGCTTGTTCCTGGTGCTCGAAAAAGTCCATGGGAGTTCGGGGTGCCGCGTGGCGTCACGCGCCGACCCGGTCAATGTGACCGCGCCACACGGCAAAACATCATGCGTCTTCCACCGAGCGCCGTCGCTGCCGACCACCAGGGGGATCGGCCGGGGACCATTGCGGGGCGTGGTAGGAGAGCGGATGCCATGCCGATGGCTCGGAGCTCGGTCAGCTGAAGGAAACCTTCGGCGCCTCACGCGCGGCGGCATCGGTCGCCTCGAACAACTGTCCGGGGAGGAATCCGAACATTCCGGCAACGACGTTCGCTGGGAAGCTTTCCCGGGTCGTGTTGTACGTCATCACGGAGTCGTTGAAGGACTGCCGGGCGAACGCGACCTTGTTCTCTGTCGACGTCAACTCTTCGGTGAGCTGCATCATGTTCTGGTTCGCCTTCAGGTCCGGATAGGCCTCGACCACGGCGAACAACCGCCCCATCGCCCCCATCAGCGTGTTCTCCGCGCCGGACAGGGCGATCATCGCACCGGCATCACCGGGCTTGGCGGCCGCGGCCTGCGCGGCCTGGGACGCCTGGTTGCGCGCCGCTATCACCGCTTCGAGGGTCTCGCGTTCGTGTTTGAGGTATCCCTTGGCGATCTCAACCAGGTTAGGGATCAGGTCGTAGCGGCGCTTCAGCTGGACGTCGATCTGCGCGAACGCGTTCTGGAAGCGGTTGCGCAGGGCAACCAAGCGGTTGTAGACCCCCACGCCCCAAACGCCGAGGAAAAGCGCGATGAGCACGAGGACAGCAAGAACGACAAGGAGCTCGGTCATAGCGGAATCGAAGGTCGCACGCGGACCGAGGGCGCCGAAAGAGGAGGCGCCACCCGCCGCGAGTGAACGAACTAGAGCTTCTCGACACACGGGAGTCAACGCAAGCCCCCGATCGAGCGCCGGATGGCACTGCCCGCCACCCGTCCGCACGGCTGGCGCCAGCACACGCCGTTGATCAGCTTGGGCGCCCCGCCCGCACGGCCGATCGCACCGTCGTCTACTACCCCGGCGCCCACGACCAAGTTACTTCCCCGATCACGTTCTACGGTCTGCGTTGACCCACCGTCGCGGCGAACCCACCGTCGCGGCGAACCCACGTGGCGCGAGTTCGAGGCACGCGGGCGCAAGAGGACACCGCGGTCGGGTCGGAGGGGGCACGGGGAACGACGACGCAGAAAATAAAGAAGCCCTGGCCGCCGAAGCGACCAAGGCTCTTGAAAGACCCCGGCAATACCTACTTTCTCGCTTGCGCAATATCATCGGCAGTTCCTGCTTGACGACCGTGTTCGGGATGGGAACGGGTATGGCCAGGAACCTATGGTCACCGGGAATACGGGCCTCGGCGAGCCGTTGGGCCCACCGAGGTGAAGGAGGTGAGTTGGGATGCGAGTGACGGGTTCAAAAAGCAACCCTCCGCCTTCTGCACGCGGGACCGAAGTCCAGCGGAACAGATGGAGGAAGGTGGTCAAGCCGATCGTCCGATTAGTACGGGTAGGCTCAACGCGTTGCCGCGCTTACACCGCCCGCCTATCAACCTGGTAGTCTTCCAGGGGACTGATAGGGATGACTCGTCTTGGAGAGGGCTTCGCGCTTAGATGCATTCAGCGCTTATCCTTTCCGACCATAGCTACCCAGCCGTACCACTAGCGTGATAACTGGTACACCAGAGGGTCGTCCACCCCAATCCTCTCGTACTAGGGGCAAAACTCCTCAATCATCCTACACCCACGCCAGATAGGGACCGACCTGTCTCACGACGGTCTAAACCCAGCTCACGTGCCGCTTTAATTGGCGAACAGCCAAACCCTTGGGACCGCCTTCAGCCCCAGGATGCGACGAGCCGACATCGAGGTGCCAAACCTCCCCGTCGATATGAACTCTTGGGGGAGATCAGCCTGTTATCCCCGGAGTACCTTTTATCTGATGAGCGACGGCCCTTCCACTCGGAATCCGCCGGATCACTAGGACCTACTTTCGTACCTGCTCGAGCTATATCTCTCGCAGTCAGGCGCACTTGTACCCTTACGCTCTGCGCGCGATTGCTAACCGCGCTGAGTGCACCATCGTGCTCCTCCGTTACTCTTTTGGAGGAGACCGCCCCAGCCAAACTACCCACCTGACACTGTCCACGGCCCGGATTCACGGCACCATGTTAGAAGCCTATCATGCAGAGAGTGGTATTTCACCGGCGACTCCACCAGGCCCAAGAGCCCAGCTTCAACGTCTCCCACCTATCCTACGCACTACATGACAAGCCCCAATATCAGGCTATAGTAAAGGTTCACGGGGTCTTTCCGTCTTGACGCGGGAATGTGGCATCTTCACCACAGCTACAATTTCGCCGAGCCCACCGCTGAGACAGTGCCCAAGTCGTTACGCCTTTCGTGCGGGTCGGAACTTACCCGACAAGGAACTTCGCTACCTTAGGACCGTCATAGTTACGGCCGCCATTCACCGGGGCTTCAATTCGGAGCTTCGCTT
>JBBRWC010000166.1:0-5660 GCA_038246255.1 Planctomycetota bacterium | reverse complement strand
GTGCTTCAAGCGCTCGATCCAATCCAGCGCGCTTTTTGTGTAGAGCCCCGACGCGGGGACCATCTCCGTGCGCCACGGGGCGACGTCCGTCGCAAACGCGAGCATGTTGAAGCGCACGTGGGGCTCGAGCCGTTCGATGGTGCGCATCAGCTCGGTCTTGACGATGTCTATGCGCGAAAAGGAGGGGTAGTTGCCCTCGGCAAAACGCTCCTTTTGCACGACGTGGGTCTCCATCGACCCGGAAACGTCGATGACGAACACGATGGCGCGGCTCGGGGTTTCGATGCCGTGGTAGCTCGTGGCGCCCGGCGGTGAATAGCGCGCGGCGTTTGCGGCGCGCGCGACCCGCAACCGCTCGAGTTCGTCGTCGGTCGGCAACTGATAACGCGCGCCAAAGGTGTCCCAAAAGCGCCGCCACCCGTCGACGTCGAGTCCGTAGCTGCGGCCCGTCAACGCGTCGAGCGCCGCTGCGGCGTCGACCGCAAGGCGTCCCTCCTCCCGGCTCAAACGCTCGATCAAGGCCGGAACCGCACGCACGTCGCGCACACGAGTCAGCGCTTCGATCGCGGCCAAACGAACCTGCCACACGGGGTCGACCAGCGCGGCCAACGCAGGCTCGACCACCTCGCGCAAGCGCCGAGCGGAAAGTGCGTCGAGCGCACCCGCGCGCACGGCGGGCTCGGCATCGGCCGCAAGCGGCAGCACACGCCCCACGGCGGCGCTGCCACCAAGGCCGACGGCCGCATCCACGGCCGCGAGGCGCACGCTCCAGTTTTTGTCGGAGAGCGAGCGCTCGATGGCCTTCTCCAGCTTGCCCTCGAACGGCAGCCCGATCTTCGCGACCGCATTCAAAAGCGCGGCCCGCTGGCCCGGCGCCTTGGATTTTTCGAGGGCGGCCGCCAGTGCGAGCCGCGGCGGATCGGTCTTCAGCCCCCCAAGGACGCGCAGGGCCGCCGCAAAGACCTCGGGATCCTCGTCCTCAAGCACCGGGACGAGCAGGTCGACCACGGCGGGGTCCTCGACCCGTTCCAGCGCCAAAACCGCCTCGACGCGATCCGCGCGGGCTTCGAGCTTGCGAAAAAACTTGCGGAAGTCGTCCAGCGTGCTCGCGGGCTCCTGGGCCGCCGCAAAGGTCGCAGCGAGGAGCGCAAAGAGGACGATTGCCGCGGTGGGGATCGAGCGCACCATCGGTGCGAGCTTACCCACCCGGCCGCCCGAGGTGACGCCCCACCCGGCCCCGAAGGCCGGAGGTCGCATCGAGACGGCCGTGGGACCGCTTTAGGATTTGCCGCGGGCGCCCCCGAGCACGCCCCCCGGCACACGCCGGTCGGCGGGCTCGATCTCCGGGTCCACGAGCGTGATCCGACCGCCGGCGTCGGTCAGGATCGTGACGCGGTTGCCGTCCCGAGCGAGCACCCGCCCGAAGATGACGCCACCGGCAGTTTTCACACGCACCCGGTGACCTGTCGCGGTGTCCGTCGCCTTCGCGGGCTGACCGGCGACATCCGGCAGACGCTCGATACGCGCCACGGTGTCCCCCGCCAAGGCGATGCTGCCGAGGTTCATTTCGAGCCACACCTGGCCCTGGCCGACGGCATCGAGGCGGCCGTCGAACACGTCGCCGCGCTTGGTCAGCACACGCACACGCCCGACCTCGGGGGTGAACATGCGCTCGGTGCTGTGGATGCGCTCGAGCGGCGGCACGGCCTCGCCATCCCATCGGCCGCTCAGTTCCACGGCCGTCGGCACACGAACGCTCGGAAGGTTGTCGGCGCTCGGCCCGCTTTGTGCTTCGGGGAGCTGTCCTTCGCGGCGCACCTTCGGCAAACCGCCGAGCGCTCCCCCCACGAAGGAGCCGGCCCCGGGAGCGCGCGGTGCGCCCGGTGCTTGCTGCGCGACGGTGCTCTCGGAAACTCCCGGAGCAAGGAACGCGGGAAGCGCGGCCACGTTGGCACCCGCGCCGGTCGGGAGCGCGTCCTGCGCCGGGGCGCCCTTTGGCCCATGGACGACTTCGCCGCTGGCGACCGCGCTGGCGACCGCGCCGGGCTCCGCGGCGGGAGCCCCGACCTGCGTGTCGGCGACCTCGACCGCGGCGGCCGCCGGAGCGAGGGTCGTGGGCGCCGCGGGCGGGGCGCTCGCAACCTCGGTCGGCAACACCGGCTGGGCGGGCGCGGGCGGTGGGACCTCGGCGCGGACCACCTTTGGAGCGGGCACTTTGGCCGGCGCCGTGGCGGGCAACGCGACCGACGGCGACACCGTGGACGGCGACACCGTGGACGGCGACACCGTGGACGGCGACACCGTGGACGGCGACACCGTGGACGGCGACACCGTGGACGGCGACGCGGCCGTTTGCAGTTCCGCGGGCGCCCTAGCGCCAGAGGCCGGGTTGGCGAGCGGCGCTTCTGCGTTCGACGCGGGGGTCGTGGTCGGTGCCGTCCGGTTTTCCTCGGCGGTGGCCGCGGCGACGCGGATCTCGGTCGGCGCGCTCTTTTGCCCACCCCCGCGGAACTGCGCCACAAAACTGCGCACGCTCGCGGGCACGTGTTGATTCAGACCGAAGGGCAGCGTGCCGCCGGCGGGGAGCACTACCGCCAAACTCGCGGTCAGCAGGAGTCCCGCACCCATCGTCACGGCGAGTCCGATGCCCCAGCGCCGACGGGGCACGGCGGCGAACTCGAGGCCCTCCTCGAGCGGCGCGCCTTCGTCCGCGGCCCAGCCGCTGCCGTCGTCCGATTCGTCTTCGAACGCCCCTTCATCCGCGCTTTCGTCGTCGTACGCGTCGTCCGATCCGTACACACCGTCGTCCTTGGTTTCGTCGGCGAACGTGTCTCCCGCGATCGTGTCTTGCGCTCCGTCTGCAAAACTCCCCGTGTCCCCGGCCTGCATCAGCGCCGGAGCTTCGATCGGCTCGTCGTCGAACACGTCGTCCGCGTCTTCGTCGCTGTACTCGTCGTCCGCGTCCGCGCTGCCTACGGCGAGCGGTTCGCCGTCCAGATCCTCTTCCCAGCCGTCGTCGTCGTTGGACTCCGCCTCTTCCGCCGCGGTATCGCCGCGCAGTGCGAGCGGCTTGCCACGCGCGTAGATGTCGGGAGCCGGCACGTCCTCGGGCAAACCGAACGGCGCCGCGGCGGGCTCGATCGCGTCGAGCATCCCGAAATCCGGCTCCCCTTCATCGTCGTCCGCGCCGGAAAGGCGCACACCCGCGGATGCGTGACGCTGAGCCTCGTCATCTGCCAGCTCCTGGGCCATCCCGAGCAGGTGCCCTGCACCCGTGCCGCCAAGACCCAGGAAGTCGCCGTTGGCGGGGTTTTGACCGAGCGCTCCCTGAACCAGTTCGCCGGGGGTCACCACGCGGGCGCCTTTGGCGGGGCGGTTGCCACGGGGGCGCGTGGTGTCGTCGTGCTGATCGTGCGGCTGTTCCATCGAGCGGAGCGGAGCGAAGGGTCGGCTGGGGGGAGCGCGCGGATCGACCCCTGACGGGGCGACGCCCGGCGCGCTGTGGTGCGCGGGTTCGTCCGGGCTATCGACAGGGGGGGGCACCCGTTTGAAGGCCACACCGGAACTTTCGCGCGGCGCCGCCCGAACCCCGCCGCCCGAACCCCGTTGCGTGGCCCGCGCGGCCTTGCCGCGCCGCCGCGGGGGCCGCACCATGCCCCCATGACACCGCTGCGACGCTGGCGATTGACCCTGATCTCACTGGGAGCATGTGTCGTCCTCGCGGCCCTGCTCCCGCCCCGCGCCTGGCCCCAGGAGGTCACCTCACCCCCTTCCCCCGTCGCGCTTTCGCCCGAACTTGCCGCGGAGCGCGCCCTGGCCGCCTTGGTGGACGAACGCCGCGCCGCCGCGCGGGTCAGGCTCCTCGTCGGCCTCGGTGCGCGCATGGGGGGCACGGATTCCGGGGAAAGCGCGAACAGCGCGCGCGGGGCGGCTTTCGCGGCCCTCGGCCTAGAGCACTGGACCGAGGACGACGGCCCGGCACTCAACTACCAGGAGCGGGCGTGGACCCTGATCGCGCACACCGAATCGGGTCCCCACACCCTCGAGCGCGCCTGGCCCTACGGCTTTTCACCCAGCGTGTCCGGGCGCTTCGCCCTGGGCACGCGGCCCGGCGATGCACCCGCGCTCATTCAAACCAGCCCGCCCCGCGGACCCTCTCGCGGTGCGCCGGACACGCGCATCGTCCTCGTGGACGGCCGCAACACCGACCCCGGCGACTGGCCGCAGATCTCTTCGCAGCCCGCGCGTGAAGACAACCCGTTTGCGATCTTCGGAATCCCCGGCGCGGACGGTGCGCTGTTGCGCGCGGAGCTCAAGGCGGGCCGCAAAGTGGAGCTCGAAGTGGCCTTCGAAACACGCATCCGCACGGCGCCAGTGCAATCGGTGTTCGCGCGCATCCCGGCGCGCGATGGCGCAGCGCCGGGTTACCTCCTCTTTTGCGCCCACGGCGATTCCGACGCGGGCGGGCCGGGCGCCAACGATAACGGCAGCGGCGAAGCGATCGTCTTCGAGATCGCCGCGGCGCTTGCTAAAGCACAAGCACAAAAGATCAGCGCGGCGCCCCCGCGCGAACTGCGTTTTGCGATCTGGGGCAAGGAAATCCATTCGTCGCAGGCGCACCGCGACCGCGCACTCCTCGAAGGCGCCATGCCGCTGCTCGGCGTGCTCAACTTCGACCAATCGGGGTTTGGAGCCCGCGGCGATCGGCTCTACCTCGAACCCGACGACGAACCCCACCACACCGCGTTGCTGAACGCATTGCTCGCCGTGCTGAACGACCACAGCGGCGCGCCGGGTTTCCCGACGAAGTGGGCCACGGTGAAGAGCCTGGGAGGCACGGATTCCTACGTTTTTAGCCGCTCGGCGGCGATGCGCGCCAAAGCGGTGCCCGCGTTGACGCTGTACGCAAGCGCGTGGGGCCGCGCGGCAAAACACCCGCGCTCGGACGGTGCGCTCGGCATGAGCGACGCTCAAGCCGACGAGGTGATCGTCGACCACGACCCCTATTACCACTCCGCGGGCGATCGTCCGGAGTTGACGACCGACCTGCAACCGCACTTTTTGGGCTGGAATGCGCGGGTTGGGCTCTTGGGTGGGTTGCGCTGGCTGGCGGAGTTGGCCGATTGAGCGGGGCCAGCCCGTTCGACGCGGCGACCCGCGCGGCGATGCGCTCAGACCGCGTGGCCGTCATCGATCTCGTGCGCCATGGCGCCGTGCGCGAACTCGAGCAGCGTGTCGTGCGCGGACAACTGGACACCGGCCTCTCCGAGGTCGGCCGTGCGGAGGAACGCGCGGTTGTCGAGCAACTGGCGCGCCGCGTGCCCGACCGCATCGTCGCGAGCGACCTCAAGCGCTGCGCGGGCGCCGCGCAGGCGCTCGGCGTGCGACTTAAATGTGCGGTGGAGTTGGAACCGCTCTTGCGCGAGCAATCCCTCGGGCGTTGGGAGGGACGCACATGGGAGGCTCTACAGATCGAAGACGGTGACGGCGCGAGCGCTTACTGGCGCGATTTTGTGCACACCGTGCCGCCGGGCGGAGAGTCCTTCGCGCAGATGGCGATTCGCGTGCTTGCGTGGTTGGGGCGCGAGCGCGAAGCGCTGCTCGACCGCACCACCGCGGTGATCACCCACGCGGGCCCGATCCGCGTCCTCGTCGCACAT
>JBBRWC010000165.1:0-5721 GCA_038246255.1 Planctomycetota bacterium | reverse complement strand
GACCTTGCGGACCATTTGCCGAGAACAAAGCATACGGAACACTGGTTAATTTACTGGTTCCAACAATGCCGTAATTGATCCCACCAGTAGGATGGCGCCTGGTGGTGCTTTGCGGCCGCGGGATCCACAGTCGACCTTGAACAGGTCAACGAGGACGCCCGTGGTCGCAAAGTGCCGCCAGGCGATGAAAGGCGGCCGAAGGCCGCCGGTTGGGCCGTCCGATCGGAAAGCTGGTGAATAACCCGGGCTAGGGACACCGGCTTAGTCAGGTGGTCGTCCATCCCAGCCTGCAAACAGCCCTCCCGGGCCCCATCCATGGCGTGGGCGGTCAGCGCGATGACCGTCAAACGTTCGCCCCGCACCTCCCGGGCGCGAAGAATGCGCGTGGCTTCGTACCCGTCCATGACGGGCATTTGGCAGTCCATCAGCACCAGGTCGAACGTCTCGCGTTGCAGTGCATCCAAAGCTTCGCGCCCGTGGCTGACAGTCCGGACGCTGCAGCCCAGCCTCAAGAGCTGGCGTTGTGCCAGTCGCTGGTTGACGGGGTTGTCTTCGGCCAAGAGCACGTGTGCGTTGAGGCGACCGCTGCCGGAGGGCAGCGCCGCGGGTGTCCCGTCCAGACTCGGCCTAGGCGCATTCGTGACAGCATGTGGCGCGCTCAAGTGCACGGCCGCGCGCAGGGCGCTGGGTGGGACGGGTTTTGTGAAGCAGGCCTCGAACCCCAACGCACGGGCCTGTGCGGACACGCCGAAGTGATTCACCGAACTGGCGAGCAACAACCTCAGACCCGCCAAGTGGGGCCTGGAGCGCACTTGCTCGGCGAAGCCCCAACCGTCCATTTCCGGCATTTGGTAGTCCACAAGGGATCGGGAGTGGGCGGTGCAGATCCGCGCTGAAGTTCGCCGCGGCGCTGCCCGACCGCAGCCGCCTTCACCTTGACCCGCGCCAAGACTGCGGGCAGGGGAGTTCGTCGGCCCGTCCTCGACCGCCTGCGGACGCCGCGGTAGTGGCCGCCGCAGAGCGAGTTGGCCTGACGCAATGCGCTTGGACCCACCATTCCTTGAGATGCCGTAACGTCGCCTCGTGGATCCCCATCGATCCCCATGGAGTAACACGTCGTGGATCGCTGCCGCTCGATCCCCAACCCCACGGCCACCCCATGCGCACCCCTTCCATTACCCTGTTTGGCCTACTGCTCTTGACCGCCAGCCCAGGCGTGCAAGGGGCAACCACCGGTCTGGGCCAGTCCACGCAGGTACGCGTCGCTGTGGAAGGTGTCGGGTTGCAGTCGATGGACCAGCCCGGCGCCTGGTTTGGCGGTGGTCCGGACTACCGCGTCGCTCAGAGGCGAGCCCTGTGCCGACGCCCAAACGCGGCGCCGAAATACTCCTGCAGTCCCTTCCGAAGCTACCCCCGGCCAGGATCTCCACCTTCGGCGCTACGGGGGCGCCACAACTTCCCCCCCCGCCGGTCATAATCCGTCTGCGTCGCGCCTGCGAGCCCGTGCGCGACCCGGCGCCCGCTCTTGAGCCCAAGCACGACCGTTCGACCCGGTGCGCGGGTCGAACTCGACGGCGAGCGCCGGTGCGTCGCCGATCCGGTCGACGGGCCGACAGCACCGAAGCCGGCGATCAGTAGGGCCAGTTCGGGCCGAGGGCCGCGTGGAAGATCGCAAGCAGCTCCGCGGCAATCGCCGGTTGGGCCTGGGTCGCGTCGGGCGCCTTCTCGAACGGATCGGCGTTGAGGTCGGAGAGGACCAGCTCGAACGAGTTGTGCCGCGCCAATTTCCAGCCGTCCGCCCGCACCACCGCCCAACGGTGCAGACTGAGCTGAGGGGCGGTGCCGCCGTTGGGGACAAAACGCTGGACGAAGACCCAGGGGCGCTCGCCCGGCGTGCCATACCGCAGGTTGGGAGCGAGGGAGATCGACGCCTGGTACTCGCGGCGGGCAGATGTGCCCGTCAGGTCGAGAACCGTGCCCGTCAGGTCGAGAACCGTGCGCGGCAGGTCGCAGATCTGGGCCAGCGAGGAGTCTTCGCCCGGGAGCACGTCGGGGCCCCATACAAGCAGCGGCACGTTGATGCCGCCCTCGTAGACGGTGGTCTTGTAGCCGCTGAAGGCCGGCGTTGGCGGTGGCACCTGGTGCGGCGTGCCGTTGTCGGCCAGCAGGAAGATGTAGGTGTCCCGGGTGTCGACGTAGGTGAGGATCGCGCCGAACAGCGTGTCGATCGCCACGACGGCGGATTCGAAACGCCCGCGATCGTTGTTCGCTGGCGTGAAGCCGCCGAGGAGTTCGCTCGGCGCCAAGTCGAAGGGCTGGTGGGGCGCGATGAAGCTGCACACGGCGAACTTCGGCTCCGCGGTGGTGGTCCACCACGCACGCAACGCCTCTTCGATGGCGATGCTGGTGTAGGCGAACTCGGTCGTTTGCTTGCCGTCGTCGAAGCGGCGCCAGTCGTAGTGCGCACCCGCGATGTTGGGCAGGTTATCGGGCACTCCGGCGCGCCAACGCTCAAAGCCGTGCACGCGCGCCGACTCCCCAAGAGCACCGGTCGCCGGACCCGAAACGTGCCACTTTCCAAACAGCGCCGTGCGGTAGTCGGCGGCCGACATCGACTCGGCCACACAGAGGTGCTCGGTCGGAGCGCCCTTCTCTGCTGCGTTCGACGTGTCGATCGCTTTACCGATCAACGCGTCGTGGGCATAGCGCCCGTACATCATCTGGTAGCGCGACGGGCTGCAAACCGGCGACGTGTAGAAGCGCGGATAGACGCGCGCCGCGCCAAGGGCGCCGTGGATCTGGGTCAGCGGGAGTTCGCGCAAATCCTCCCACCCCATGTCGTCCACGACGACAAACAACACGTTCGGACGGGTGTCGGTCGGATCCCGAGTCACCCCATTGCACAAAACGACCGACAGCAAGGCCCGCAATACCCAAAGCGTCACTTCGCCACCTCCACCCGGATTCCAGGTTGATCCCCCGAACGGACGTCAGATGGATGTAACGTACCCCCTGCCGCGGAACGGTCCTACATCCAACCGCTTTCCAAAAAGCAGGACGATGTTCGCCTCGACCCGTTGCGAGTCCGGGTCGATGAACGCGTGGTGACAGACCAGGCGCACGGCCTCGGTCCTGTGCCGACGGCAGAGCGGCCTGGCGGCGACGGCGGCCAGGCGGCGCAGGCGGAACGCCCCCCGCGCACTTCGCGGGGCCTCACCGTTTAGGGCAGCAGCGTGAACGCCAGGCCGTTGGAGCTGGCGAGGCCGCTGGGGCTGGGCAAACAGGTGAGCGGGTTCCAGACCCACACGGCCTGGGCGTGCAGGGTCTTGCCCGCGAGGGCTGGGGCAGGCGGCAGGGGCAGGGGCACCAAGGACTGCCCCGCGCCGTTGGCGAGCACAGGAAAGGACACCAGCAGGGTCGAGAACGGGGAAAGGTGCAGGGTTACACCCAACCCCAAGGGATCCGAGCCGTTCCAATCGGGGCTGTCCGCCACGTAGACCAGGCCGAAGCCGCCCGGGGCCGCGCCCCCCGCGAGCAGGGAGAAACCGGCGCTGGCCAGCCGCGGGACCCCTTGGCCCACCAGGCTGTGGCTGCCAAGACAGCCCGCCGTGCCGGCCCCGTAGGGCGCGGTGAAGTCCACTCGGTGGTTCACGGCGTCGTAGCTCGCGCCCTGGCGCAGGATGTGCAGGCGCGCACCCTCCAGGGCCACGGATTGACGGGGACCGGCGGAACCGCCGCCGGAGACCGCCTGGGAGAAGGCGCGGCTCACGATCCCGTAGCTGTCGAGCAGCACCAGGGACGACTCCGCGCCGGCAGCCGGCGGAAAGGAAGTGACGTAGCCGTCGGGCCGGGCGAAAGCCTGAGTGCCGCCGTCCAAGTACACACCCAGGGAGTGGGGCTGCAGCGCCAACGCGTACTGCACACCACCCACGCGGTTTTCGTCGAAGGCCGTGCTGTCCCACACGCGGGTGGACACCACCGTGCGCGCGAGCTGCGTCGTGCCGGGCACCACGGCCAACTTGCCGTTGAACAGCGCCAGGTCGTCGCCGAAATCGAGGACCTCCCACTGGCCCAGGGCGTTCGCTGTCGGATTGGAGCCCTGGAGCAGGGTCGCCGCAAAGCTGGGGTTCTCGGTCGGCGGGCCCAGGAGGGTCGCGTGGGCCGGACGGGCGATGACGGTCTTGCTGGGCAGGTCGTAGCGGTAGCCGGCCACCATCTGCTCCACGATCAGGTCCGTGATTAGCGGCGCCTGGTTCGGCACTAGGGCGACCTCCGTGTCCGGTCCGCGGCGCAACACGGTCACGGAGCCCTCGCCGATCACCTCGGCCGTGCCGTCGGGGGACACACACAAGGCGGTGCGGTCATCCACGCCCACGCCTAGGTAACTCTGGCCCAGTTGGATCTCCGCGCGCGCGAGCATGACGGCCAGCCGCGCGATGCGCCCGCGTTCGGTGAAGTGTGTGTCGTAGAGCACCCCAGGTGTCAGCTCAAGGAAGTCGTCCGTGAAGGTGATCTGGCTGGTCCACGGGTTTTGCAGGGCGGTCTTGGGAGACACCGAGCCGCCGATGGAGTCGTAAATCAGTTCCCCAAGCACCGCGCACCCCGCGCTGGTGCCGCCGACCGCGCCACCGTTTTGAAACACCTCGCGAATCGCCTGCTCGGTCAGCGTGCCCTTCCACCACTGCACGTAGTTGGCCTGGTTGCCGCCGCGCATCCAGATCACGTCCGCCTGGGAGAGCGTGGCGTAGACCGCCGGGTCGTTGGCGTTCGCGGCGGTGATCGCCAGGTTCACCACGGCCGACGCCCCGGCAGCCTGGAACTTGGCCGCCGCCTGGGTGTCGGCGCCAGAAACCCCGAGGATGGCTACGTTGCCCTGGCCCCCCGCCTTCTGGAGCATCCAGGCAAAGACCTCGGCGGCCCAGGTGCCCCCGTTGACGCTTCCGCCGCCCTCTGCGGCCACGTAACCCTGGGCCTGCGCCGTGGGGGAGACAGGGGGAAGAGCGAAGAAAAACAGGCCCACAACGAGCGCCCTGGCGAGTTGCGTAACGGAGTGCATGGGGCGGAGTGGACGGACTCGAAAGGCCCCGAGTTCCCCGGAAGCGGCGCTTTTGGAGGAGCGCCGCCGCCCCCGAGTCTGTTGTCCAGCTTCAGAAGCCTCCGCGTTGCCCCCCGCGTCCGCAATCGACCCGAGCAACTGTGCCGCTGCATCGCTCGCTCTGCGCTTTTGAAAGAGCGCCTCTCGCTTGCGCGCCAGGGCGAAGTGGTCCTTAAACCGCGCCGTACAAGTCGCCAAGGAACGACCCCCAGCGTGTTCCGCCCCTGACGCTCCCCACCGCTCGGCCGCGCTGATCGCACGGCCGCGAGCGCACCAGCTCGCGTATCAAGGTGCCCTCGCCCCACGTCCACCCTTCGCTCGCGGACGTTCTTAAGCCGCCCGATCGACCGCTGCGTTTTCAAGGCTTTGCAGACGCCGCCGGCGGTCTGCGCTACTCGTAGGCAGAGCTCATCTAGCGCGTCTTCGGCTAGCCCGGATTATTCATCAGGTTTTCGAGCGGACGGCTCAACCGGCGGCCTTCGGCCGTCTTTCGCCGCCTTTCGCCCTCGGGCGGCACTTCGCGACCACGGGCGTCCTCGTTGACCTGTTCAAGGTCGACTGTGGATCCCGCGGCCGCAAAGCACCACCAGGCGACGACTTGGGCTGGTCTGCTCGAAAACCTGAGT
>JBBRWC010000164.1:0-5900 GCA_038246255.1 Planctomycetota bacterium | reverse complement strand
GGATTTGGGGGTGACCGAGTCCGTGTGCGTTTCCACAAGCCGGTGCTGCCTTCGTCCGCGACGGACCTTTCCAACTACGCGGTGCTTTCTAACGCGCTACCGCTGAGCCTGGTGGGTGGACATGCCACCTACGCGTCCGCGGACAACGAGGTCACGCTGTGGCTGCCGGTGGGTTCCGAGCTCGCGGCAGGCCAAACCATGCAAGTCCAAATCGGAGCGGTCGCGGACCACTCGGGCTTCACGCTGTCGCCCACGGCGTCGGTGTTTGGACCGGTGACCGGTGACACCACCGCGCCGAGCATCCAGAACGCCTTCGCGGAGCGCCGCGCCAGCGCCACGGGCCTCGTCGTCGACGTGCTGTTTTCCGAGGACGTGGATCCGACGCTTGCACAGGACGTCGCCAACTGGAGCGTGTCGGGCGGGCAGGCGGTCCTCACCGCCGACGCGCTTGCGGGCAATGTCGTCCGTCTGAGCTTGGCGACGCCGCTTGGGGCTTCAGACGTCGTCACGGCGACGGACATGGCCGATGCCGCGGGCAACACTGCGATCAGCCTCGATTTCAACCCCGTCGACTGACCGGTTCGGAGCGACCGCGCGGGGGCAGCCGTCGGAGCGATCCGGCGCGCTGCCCCGCGCGTTTCCAGCGGCGGCGGCGGACAGAGCCCGGAAGACAGCGAGACGTCTTTGCCGCTGTGGGGCCCCGCCTTGGAGCCACGGGCGAGGGCCGCCCGCGCGCGCGACTTTCCAGGGCGGGCCTGGAGGCCCGCGCTCCCAGACCGGCGCGCGCCCCGCGCGGGGGGGCGGGCGAAAGCCGGCGGTTTGACTTCAGGGTGCCGCGCGCAGCCGCCGATCCGCCATCTGGTCGCGTCCCAGCTCGCCAGCGCATGGCTCCCTTTAGCTGTGCTTTCCACCGCGACCGTTGCACCCCGATGCCTATCGAGACCCAAACACGCGCGCAGGACGGATGGAGTCTTGGGGACGTGGTGCTCGCCGTTCGCGGCGCCGACGAGCACCCCGCCGACTTGGAGGCCCACCTCGGGCGCCGGGTCGCCGAACTCGAGCGCCTCGAGCGCAAGAGCGCGGACGCGTGTCTTGGGATGCTGGTCAGCTCAGCGCGGGAAGGCGCGGAAGCTCCGGAAGCGCTTGAAGCGCTGGTTCTGCTCGGCCTCGCCCATCCCAAGGCCGTGGCGCGCCTTGGCATCGCTCTTGGCAACTACGGCCGGCGCGCCGCCGCGCTGTACGAACGGCAGGAGCGTGAGGATCGCTCGCGCGCACTGCTGAATCTGCTGGCCCAGCGTCTTGGCGACAACCGCGCTGTGGAGCGCGACCTTGCGTCCCTCCTGCGCCGCAGCGGAGACCTCGACCAGCTCGTGCGCCGCTACACGGCCCGCGCCCAGGAGCGGATCGACGCCGGAAAGCCCGCGGAGGCGCTCCCGTGGCTGCAGGAAGTCCTTGTCGCCGACCCGTCCCGCAAGGACGTCGCGCGCATCATCCGCGACCTGCGCTTCGAAGCGGTCGAGCGCGTCCAGCGCCGCCGCCGTGTGCGCCGGGTTGCGCTCGTGGCCGCGTCCCTTTCGATGCTCGTGAGCCTCCTGTTCTTGCGCGAGCAAGGTGTGGGTGAGGCGTTTGGACGCCTCATGGTGCCCGCGCCCACGGAACTGCCGACGATGGAGCACCGCCTCGCTCAACTCGAGGCGTTTGCCGCCGACTACCCCCTGTGGCACGGCTCGCTGCGAGTGGTGCAGGAGCGCACCCGCCTGCGCGCCGACATCGAAGCCCGGCGCAGCCGCCTGGAGGCGGAACGCGAACGGGAACGGCTCGCGATCGTGCGCCGCAACGGGAGTGCGGACACCGCGGCCGAAGCCGCGCGGCGTGAAGCCGATTTGGGGCGTTGGGACCAAGCGCTCCTCCACTTCCGCGCCGCCCTCGAACTTGCCTCCGAGGACTGGCAAGAGCGTGCCTGGGCGCAACGGAACGTCGAGGCGCTGGAACGTTTGCTCGAGGAAGCCCGATGAGCATGATGCGCAAGATCCTGTCCCGCGGCCGCATCAAGGAAGCGCGCCAACGGGTCGCCCAAAGCCCGAGTCCGAGCAGCTTTGCGCTGCTCGCGCAGGAGCATGCGTTGCAAAGCGAGCTGCGCGAGGCCCTGCGGGTGTGCGAGGAGGGGCTGCTCCAGTTCCCCGGCAACGCAGAGCTGCAGCGGATGGCGGAGCGCGCCCGACGCCAGCAGCGCGAGCACCGCCTTGGTGAACTGCGCGAGGAACTGCGTGAGGGTTCGCGCCCCGGACTTCAGCGGGAACTCGCTGAACTGCTGCTCGAGGGCGGACAGATCCAGCGTGCGGAAGAGTCGACCCTCGCGTGGCTCGCCCAAGGGGGCGGTGGCGAGGCCCAGTTGCTGCTCGCGCGTGTACGCGTCGAGCGCTTCCTTACCGACCGCGGCCGCGAAGCTGGCCAGCGCGCGTTCGAGTCGCTGGCCGCCGCGGAGGGCGCTCTGCCCGCGGATCCGCGCCCGGCGACCCTGCGGCTTGCGTTGCTGTCCGCGATCGGCGCGTGGCGCGAAGCGCGCCGCTGCGTGGCGCGGTTGCTCGAACTCCAGCCTGGCGATGCGGCGCTCGAAGCGCGGTTTCGTGCGCTGGAGCCGCTGCTCGAGCGCTCCCTCGAACCCGACGCCGCGCTGCGGGAGATCGAGCGCTCCGGTCGGCTGTTCGACGAGGTGGCGACGGACGGCCGCGAAAGCGGAACCGACATCCGCCCCGCCCTGCGCCAGCTCGCCACCGAGCGCGGCGTGCGCGCCGCCCTTTACCTGCGCGGCGGCACGGCCCTCGTTCAGGGACCGCGCGGCGCAACCGCCGAACGCACCGCCCGCGCCGTGCGGACGGTCGCCCAAAGCGCCCGTTCGGTGGCACGCAAGCTCGGGCTCGGGCGCGCTTTCGATGTGCGTGTCGAAGGCACGTTCGGGACGCTGGCACTCGCGCTGGGGGACACAGACGCGGGCGCTCTGTGGGTGCACGGCGAGCTCTCGCGGGCCCATGCAACGGCATTGATGGACCTGGCGGGCGCCAACGCCCGAACTTCGGAGGCAGGCGCGTGATCGAGATCCTTGAACCTTTGGCCCGCACGCCCGGTGTGCGTTTGGTTGGCCTCGTGACGGTCGATGGCGTGCCCATCGCCGTCCCCGGACGTGCATCCGAGGGCGAAACCGTCGAGCACGACGTGGACGCTCTCGCGGCGATCGCTACCGCGTGGCTCGACGAGGTGACACGCACGGTCGGCACCCTCGCGTGGGATGCTCCCCGTCGGCTCGTGCTCCGCGCGGCCCGCGGAACGCTGGTGCTGCTCGGCACGCGCGGTGCGGTGCTGCTCGCGGTGCTGGACTCGGGAGTCGGGCCAGAAGAACTACGGCTTGCGATGGACGGCGCGGTCAGCCGCATCCAACGCACGCTGCGTGGTATGGGACGCGCGAACCGCGACAGCCACGACGACAAGGACACGGCGCAGCAGGCCCCCCGCAACGATCCGCGCGCAGCGCTGCCCACGGGCGCTGGGGGCGAGGTCGAGCGGTCCCCGGCAGCGGCGGCGACGAGCGACGACAGACACCACCAGGCGGGAAATTGAGCGATGGTCCAGATCAACTTTGCACAGAAGCAAATCAACGCCAAGATCGTTTATTACGGTCCTGGCATGTCCGGCAAAACCACCAACCTCGAGGTGGTTCACCAGCGGGCGCCGTCCAACAACCGCGGTGAACTGACGAGCATCAGCACCGACGGGGATCGCACGCTGTTCTTCGACTACATGCCCCTCGATCTTGGCACGATCGCGGGCATGAAAACCTGCTTCCAGATGTACACCGTGCCCGGTCAGGTGTACTACAACTCGACGCGCAAGCTCGTGTTGCAGGGTGTTGACGGCGTGATCTTCGTCGCCGACTCGTCGGCGAAGGGGATGGAGCAAAACCTCGCGTCCCTGCGCAACCTCGAGGAAAACCTCAACGAGTACGGCAAGAGCCTGGCCACGCTCCCGCACGTCATCCAGTTCAACAAGCGCGACCTCCCGGACGCGCTGCCCTTAGGGGAGCTCGAAGCACAGCTCAACCACAACGGCGCGCAGACGTTCGAAGCGTGCGCGGCGACCGGCGAGGGCGTTTTCCCGACCCTTAAGGGCCTCGCGGCTGCGGTGCTCAAGCACATCCAAAACGACTGCGGCGGCGGTGGACTCGGGCGCACCGGCTTCCACGCCGCGGCGGCGCGTCCCGGTTCGGGTGTGGCGTCGAGCGGACCGCAGCCGCGTCCGGCGAGCATGCCCGCCGGCGGAGCGGTGCCCGCGCCCACACGCGCCCCGGCTGTGCAGCAGCCGAGCCGTCCGCAGCCCGCCAGTGCGCAGGGTGCCGCCGCGCCGCTCAAACAAACCGGCTTCACGCCGCGCACCGCGGCGGTCGAACCCGTTGCATCGTCCGCGGGTCAGCTCATGGAACCCGCGTCCGCGGCGCTCGAAGCACCTCAGAAGCCCAAAGCCGCCCGCCCGCGGCCGGCGGGTGCGCGCGCTCCCGCGCCGCAGGCCGCTGCGCAACCCGCACCGCAGGCCGCTTCCCAGGGCGCCGCCGCTAACGGCGCGCCGCAGGCCGGCCGTGCGAAATCCGCGCAGGCGGCCCAACCGGGGCGGCGCACCCGCTCCGCGCAAGCCAAGGCTCCGGGGCCGGCGCCGGCCCCGGCGCTGAAGATGGCTGGTCCCAGCAAGGCAAAAACGGCGGCGTTCGTGTTGACGGCGGCCGCGGTGGGCGCCGTGCTCGCCAAGGTCGTGTTGGACTTCATCTGATATCCGGGTGGAGCCGGTGCCCGCTGGCTCCAACCGCCTACTTCCAAGCAGCCGGAACCCAAACGAGAGCCATCCATGAGGATCCACGACCAGAAACTGCGCTCCGACCGCATGGTCTTCTACGAGAAGGACATCGATCGCTTGAACGGCGAACTCGACGCCTTCCTCGAGCTGTCGAAGGCGCGCTGCGCCCTCCTGATCGATCGCGACGGACACCAAGTGACACGCCGCGGCGAAGCCGTGGGCAGCTCGGTAGAATCCATCTCCGCGCTGATCGCAGGCTCGTTTGCCGCAACCAAGGAAATGGCCCGGTTGCTTGGCGAGTCCGAGTTCACCGTCATGTTCCACCAGGGCAAACGCGACAGCATCCAGTTGCAGCTCGTGGGCGAGCGCACACTGCTCGCGGTGCTGTTCGACGAGCGCACCAACCTCGGCCTCGTGCGCTTCTACGCGGCCGAAGCCTGTCAGCGGCTCGCCGACGTCTTCGAATCGATGTCCCACGAAGATCGCGGTGCCGCGCTCTCGAGCGACTTCTCCGCAGACGCGGCGGCTGCGCTCGACCAGCTCTTTTGACCTTCGCCCGCGCACCATACGGGTGAAGACAACCCGCGGTTTCAGGGTGCGCGAGAGCGCGACACTCGTGTTCGCGGGCAAAAATTCCCAACCCGTGGCCCAGCGCGCACCGATCGCGAGAAGTTTTCGGAAAGTCGGGCAAGGTCACGGCGATCCTGTCCGATGGTTCAGGTGATGTCGAGGAGGTGGCGCTCCGAAGGCGCCTACCTTTTCCCGAGTCCCCAAGGAGACCCCTCCGATGGCTAAGAAAGCTGCGAAGAAAGCCGCCAAGCGCACCACCAAGCGCGCGGCCAAGAAGACGACGAAGAAGACCGCCAAGCGCACCGCCAAGAAGGCGGGCAAGCGCTCAGCGAAGAAGGCCGGCAAGCGGACTGCCAAGAAGGCGAAAGCCGCCAAGGCCACCACCCGTCGCCGCTGATTGGGATGTGCTGAGGCTTCGTGCGCCCTTCGGGTGCCGAACCCCCAGCGCCCCCCTGCATCGGGCGACAGCTCGATGGACGAACCGAGGCCCG
>JBBRWC010000163.1:0-5961 GCA_038246255.1 Planctomycetota bacterium | reverse complement strand
GCCTCGTTTCAGACGCAATCACGTTGCCCGGGGTGGTGGTCTCCGCGGACGTGCTCTTCCAGGCCGCGTTGGGCGACTTGAACAGCGGCGACTACGAAGCCGCGGTCCGCGCATTCAAGCGTGTGCTGTCGAACGCGGACGCGAGCGACCGCGTGTTGTTCGGCGGCACGGTGTACCTCAACATCGGCCGCGCCTTGCAGCGCCAAGGCCGCTTGCTTGAAGCCGCCATGGCGTTCGAGGAAGGCGCGCGGCGCTATTCGGGGGACGCGGAGTCCGCGATCCTCGCCGCGCCGGAGTTCTACCGCGCCATCGGAGCCGTGCGGCGGCGCTCCGCGGGTGACCCCGTGGTCGAGGCGCTGTACCTGGAGGCGGAACGTGTCGCGACCGACCTTGGCAGCTCCGACTCCGGCGACATCTTCCTGCGGCAAGGGCAGCGCGCCTCGGACGAAGGCCGCTTCGCCGAAGCGCGTGAAATTTTCCAACAGGTGCCGGCAGACTCGCGCACGCGCGAGGCGGCCACCGTGAAAGCGGCTATCGCCCTCTACGCGGCTGGCGATCTGGAGGCGGCACGGGCCGAGCTCACCGAATACGTCGGGGTTTTTGTGCGCGATCCGCGCAATCGCCTCGGACCGCAGGATGGCGCGCGCATCGAACGCCGCAAGCTCGCCGTCGCCGAAGCGTCGTACTACCTGGGGCGCATCGCGCTCGACCAAAAGCGTTGGGACGACGTGATCACGCGACTTGCGAATTTCGAGAGCGAGCACCCCGGTCAGAACGAGCTTGCCGCCGCAGCCCTCGACCACAGCGCCACCGCCGAACTCGAGCGCGGCAACTACGACGCGGCGCGGGGTTACCTCGAGCAACTGGAAGCCCGTTACCGCGACAATCCGCGGACGGGCGCAGTGGCCACGCGGCTCTACAACACCCTCGTTGCGCTGCATGACAACGCCAAAGCCGTTGGCGACGTGGAGCGCACCGCCGAGCTCAAGGGCCAAATGGTGCAGCTCCTGTCCCTGTCCAACCGGCTCAATCCCAACCCCACCTACCAGTCCCTGCGGGACGAGGGCCTTTTCTGGCTCGAAGTGGGAGACCCGGCAAAGAGCGAAGCGGCTCTGCGCCGGTTCATCCAGGCGTACGGCGAACTGAGCCAGCTCGCCCAGCAGCGCGAAGTGATCGTCCTGCCCGCCCTCGGCCGCAGCCTGCTGGAGCAGCGCCGCGCCCAGGAGGCGTACGACGTCCTTGCGACCCTGGTGCCCGCAGCGGCGGACAAGGGCGACACACGCCGCCCCTCGGTCGACACCGCCCAAACCTACGTGCGCTCGATCGCCGGTTGGATCGAGGGTGAGGGTTCGGAGCCCGTGATCGTACCGGGGATCGGCGGCGCCAGCCGTCTGGACGAGGCGCGCCAGTGGCAGTCGAAGATCTCTGCGGCCCGTGAGTCGTGGTCCTGCGATTGGTACGCGTCCGAGGCCGAATCCGTGTGGATCATGATCCAGCAGGGGCGCCTCGACAGCACCCGCATGGAGACGGCGCGGCGCGCGATCACAGGCCTTGCCGCCCGACTTGGCCAGGACTTCGCCCTCATTCGGGAAGCGTGCGGCGGCGACACGACCGTGCAGCGGCGCTTTCAATGGCTCCGAAAGCAGGTGGGAAGCTGAACGCTTTGAGAAAAGTCGGCGCGGCCCAAGCGAAGGAGCGCTTAGGTGCCTTTTGGCCCATCGCCTGGCGGCGCGCCATCCACCCGGCGTGCGACCGCGTCCACACCCACCGCACTCCCCGGCTGCCCACCCTCCCGCACGGCATCCTGCCGCTTGAGGCCCCGCGGTTCACCGCTATCATTCTGCGATCCCCCATGCCCATGCGATTGCCCGACTCCGCCGCCGCGCCCCTCGATGGCGAGATGCCCCGTGGCCTCCGACGTCACGCGACGCACCCGAGCAACGGCGTCGCGCTCGTCGCGCTGGCGGCGATGTTTTTTGCAGGCCTCGGCGCAGGTCGCGCGGAAGCTCAAAACCGTCCGGACCAGGTCTTTGCCATCACCCGCGGCACGACCGTCGCTCCGATCAGCGGCAAGGTGGTGCGCAACGGCCTCGACAAGGTCGTGATCGAACAGGGCGACCGCCAGCGCGAGTTCGACAGTGCGCGCGTTGTGCGCGTCGTGCTCGGGCGCGTGCCGGCGACCTTCGCGGAGGGCCAGGCGATGATGGCGCGCGGGGAGGTCAAGGAAGCTGCCCAGAGTTTTGCCCTCGCCGCTTCGGATACCGAGACCAGCGACGTGGTCCGCGCCGCGGCGCGACTGCGCGCAGCGGAAGCACTGTTTGCGTCAGGCGCGGCCGATGCGACGCAATTCCGCGAAGCCGCGGCGGAAGCCCGCCGTTTCCTCGACGCGCACAGCGACAACCGAGAGGTGCCGGCGGCCCGGCTGCTCGCGGGACGCGCGTTGCGCTGCGCCGGCGATTTTGCAGCCGCGATTGAGCAGTTGCGCGGTCTGCACAGCGAACTGAAGGGTGCCACCCCGCCGCCCGGCTACGACGTGGTGACCGTGTTCACCGCAGGACTCGAAGGCGCCCATGCGGCGCTGGCGAACAAGGACTCCGCGGTCGCGCGCGAGCTCTTTGCGACCCTCGAGGGACAGATCACGGGCGCCCTGGCGAGCGCCGTCCCGGGCGATGCAACCTCCCGCGCGCTCGCGGAAATCCAATCGAGCGTCCAACTGGGCGAGGGTTACATCCTCTTGTCCGAAGGCCGCGCACCCCAGGCCGCGACGTTTTTCCGCGGCCAGATCGACGCGGCCCAGGACGTCGCACCCGGCCCTACCGCGCTCCGCCACCGCGCCATCCTGGGGCTCGGGCAGGCGTTCGCCGCCCAAGCTCAACACCGGGCGGCCCAACTCGAGTTCGCGCGTTATGCCGCGATTGGCCTCGGCGATCCGGACGGTCACGCGGCCGCACTCGTGGGTGCCGCCGAAGCGGCGCTCGCACTCGGCGACGCCGATGCGCGCGAGCAAGCCCGGACCTGGCTCACGGCGGTCGTCGAAGGCCGGCGCGGAAGCCCCTCGTCCCGCCGCGCCCAGGAACTCCTCCGCACGCTGTGACCCGGGCCTAGCCCTCCGTCGCCAGCCCTTCCACGCTCTTTCAACCAAGACCGAGGACGTTTGCGCGTCCCCGGCCTCCCATCGCCCTCGGCGCCTGACGGCCTCGGGGCCCTCCGCAAGGAGAGGCTCCCGCGGTCCCCCCCCGGTCCGTCCCGTCAAGCGCCCGATTTTTCCCTTAGTCCCGTCACTCCCCCCGACCCCAAAGGCGACGCCGGATCCCGCATGCGCGGCTTCCCGGCGCGTTCCGGGTCAACGTCCCTACCCCCCGGCACCCACCACGGAGCCTTCGAGGATGCACCCCCGCCGTTCCCCCCTGCGCCAGTCCACCCGGCAATTCGGCCTTCGTCTGGCCGCCCGCACGTCGTTGTTGTTCGCTGCGGTCGCCCTGGCTGCCCCGTCGGCGCTCGCCTTTCAGGATGCGCCCGCCGCCAAAGACACATCGATCGGCGAACTGATCGCCGATTCGGGTGTCATCGGCTGGTGCATCATCGCGCTGTCCGTCGTTGGCCTCGCCCTGTCGCTGGAGGCGTACTTCAGCCTGAAACGCGAAAAGCTCGCCCCGCCGGAACTCATCGACGAGGTCCAAGCCCTCTTCGACGAGGGCCAGTACCAGGAGGCGATGGAGCTGTGTGAAAACGAGCCCACGTTCTTCACGCGCGTCACGGGCGCGGGCATCGCCAAGATCGGCCACGGTTACGACGTCATGGAGAAAGCCATCGAGGAAATGGGCGACGAAGAGTCGATCCGCCTCCACCAGAAGATCGGTTGGCTCGCGCTGATCGCGAACGTCGCCCCCATGATGGGCCTGCTCGGCACCGTGTCGGGCATGGTGACGGCGTTCAACACCATCGCCTCGTCTGCGGGCCAAGCGTCGCCGGCCCAACTCGCCGACGGTATCTCGGTCGCGCTTCTGACCACGCTCTTCGGTCTGATCGTGGCGATCCCCATCACCGCGGTGTTCGCCTACCTGCGCAACAACCTCGTCCGCTCGGTGATCGAGGTGGGCGCCATCGTCGAGGACCTGTTCGAGCGCTTCCGCCCGCAACAGGCCACGCGGTGAGGTTCGGGCAAGAAGTTTAGGCACGCATCCCGTCGCCTGGCTGATTGTCCGATTGGCCTGCGCCGGGAAATGCCCCTGACCCGCCCCTCCGGTTCTCCTCGGTGGGGCGGCGATTCCCCGCAGGGCGGCGATTCCCCGCAGGGCGGCGGGCCAGCGAAACCCTGGCCATCCGGGGGGGTATGACCCAAGGGAGCCGTAGCCAAGTTGGGACCCGCGCCAGCGGCGTTTCCTCCGGGTGATCTCCGGCCCCCCAGCCGCTGCGCTCCGCCTGCATCCCGCGCCGTTACCCCGCGCCGTCCTCCCGCTCCCGACTGCGACCCTCCCGACTGCGACCACCCGACTGCCGCAACGCCATGAAGATGCAACGCCACGATCCGAAAACGGAGATGGAGATGAACATGACGCCGATGATCGACGTTGTGTTCCTGCTGATCATCTTCTTCATGATCATCACCGACCTGACGCAGAAGGAACTCGAGGAGTTGACGCTGCCGCGGGCCCAGAGCGCCGTCGAGGACAAGCCCAACCCCGACGAAAAGCGCCCGATCGTCAACGTCCTGCAGGATGGAAAAATGATCGTGCGCCGGGTTGTCGTCCACGACCCCGAGGACCCGACCAAATCGAGCTTCGCCGCCCTTCAGGCGTACCTGGTCGACATGGTGCGGCAGATGAAGGAGGCGCCGCTCAACGACCAGCCCGGCGCCAAAATGGTGCCCGACGATCCGCTCCTGGTGCGGGCCGACGAGTTCACCCGGTTCCGCTACGTACAGAAGATCATGGAAGTCTGCGGCATGACGGGCATCCAGATCTGGAAGATCGAGATCGCCGCGAAGACGCCCGAAAACCCCCAATGACCCCAAAGACCCGGTCCCCCGAGCCGACCTGAAGAGGAAGATCCTATGGCACGTCGCAAGAACATGGCTCTCGAACAGATCGCGAAAGAGAAGTACGAGCTGCAGATGACGCCGATGATCGACGTCACGTTCCTGCTGTTGATCTTTTTCATGTGCACCATCAAGTTCAAGGTGCTCGAGGGCAAGCTCGCGGCGTACCTGCCCAAGGACGTGGGCGTGAACGACACTCCCCAGGAGCCGCGCGAAAAGATCACCGTCACGCTGAAAGTGGTCAACGAAGGCTCGCGCGTCGACCCCGTGAATCGCGCCTTGCCCTGGAGCGGCACAGGCCGTTACGCCCTCAGCGCAGACCGCCAGATTGTGTACCAAGTCGACGCGAAGACGTTTCGCACACCCGATGACGTCCGACGCGAACTCGTGAACCTGCGCAACGGGCTGCCCGAGGGCGAAAAAACGCCGGTCATGCTTGAGCCCTTAGAAGGCATCGTCACCGCCGAGGTGATCCACGTTCTGGACGCCGCGTTGGCCGCCAACTTCGTCGAGGTGACCTTCAAGGGCGCCGGCGGCGGCGTCGGCAAGTAGTAGGTCGCATTCGCGGAGCGACGGCATGCACGGCGCCCGCCGGGTAGGCGGCGCCCTCGGCTGCGTCTCGGCATACGTGACGCCGCATCGCGCTTTGCGGTGGGATGGTCGGCCCACGGACGGCGCTCCTGCGAAGCCCAACGCTCCTGCGAAGCCCAACGCTCCCCGCAAGCGCGAAGTTCGCCACACCGCGCCGTTCGCCAATACCCGGCCTTTCCAGCGCGCCCACCCGTTGGTATCGTTTGCGCCTCCGAGGGCCGCGCGCTGCGCTGCCCACGAAGGCTTCTCGACCTGGCTTCGCCCGCTCTGCTTTTTCCGCTCTGCTTTCCCCCCCTGCTTTCCCCCCCTGCTTTCCCCCCCTGCTTTTCCCT
>JBBRWC010000162.1:0-6073 GCA_038246255.1 Planctomycetota bacterium | reverse complement strand
TGACAACCCCTACATCGAAGCGCTCTTTCGAACGCTCAAGTACCGACCCGAGTACCCCGACCAGCCCTTCGCCTCGCTGGAAGCGGCGCGCGATTTCGTCGCTCGTTTTGTGCACTGGTACAACACGCAGCACTGCCACAGCGAGATCCGCTTCGTGACGCCCGAGCAGCGCCACGCCGGTCAAGATGGCAACTATCTTGACACCCACCGCCACGCCGCATTTTTCGTCAGGCTCTGCCCTGCATTGTTTTGACGGGCTCTGCCCGTTGGGTGCGCGGGCCTCTGGCGCGCCTCGGGGCGGGGTGCGAAGTCGTCGAACGTGGATTCGCTCCAAGGCGGGTTGGAAGCCCGCGCACCCATCGGGCGGAGCCCGCGAAGAACGAAGAGGTCAAAGCCGGGCGAAGCCCGTGAAGACCGAAGACGACGAAGCCGTGCGCGCGCTCAGCGGCTTTTGAGCTCACTGTGGATCGCGGGATCGTCGAACAGCGCTTGGAGGCTGGGGTAGGACGTCAGCTTTTCCTTCGCGGCGCCCGCTTCCCGCTCGGCCGCGAGAAATGCGCGCCGCGCCGCCTCGAAATCCCCCGCGCGGCGCTCCGTTTCGCACAGGCGCAGCCACACCAGGGCAAGTGTGTCCAACTGAAACTGCCCACCCGACGCTGCTGCCTTTTGAGCGTAGGGCAGCGCAGCCGTGAGGTTGCTGCGCGCGCCTGCGAGGTCTTCCTGGACCAGAAGATGAGTGCCGAGCGCCAAACTCGCCATGGCGGCCGCACCTTGGGCGACACGTTCCGCGGGTCGCGTTTCGCACCAATCCCGTGCGAGGGCGAGGGCACGCTCGAGCTCTTCCCGTCCACGCGCGGCGTCGCCGGTCATCGTGAGCACCTCACCCGCGGCGCAGCGCACTTCGATCTCGAGCCGTCGACTCTCTCCGAAGGAAGCGTTGCCGATCAGTTCGAGGGCTCGTAGCGAGCGCGCCAGCGCCAGGTCTAGTTCGCCAAGACCGCGAGCCAGGCTAGCCCCATTCGCAAGGGCGACGATCAGGTTGGAGACCACTTGGGGGTTCGAAGCGCGTTGGCGCAACGCCTGCTCCAACAGATCGATGGCGCGCGCCGCATCGTTTCGCGCGGCGTCGTCATTGCGATTTGCCGCGCGCTCGCCATAGGCAATGGCCAAACGCTGCAAGTGGGCGGGCTCGTGCGCAAATCGCGCGACCAACGTCTCGAGCACCGCGATGGCCCGATCCTGGTCATCATCCGTACTTGCGTCTGGATCGAGTTGCCGGCGGTTGCTGGCGCGGGACGCGAGCAAACCGGCGAGGCGCGAACTCCAACCGGGCACGTCCGGCTCCTCGGCCACGTACTCTTCGAAGAGTGTGATGGCAATGTCCAAACGGTCCGCCGCCCGTTGCCAGTTTCGGCTTTGACTTGCCAAGAGCGCTTGGCTCTCCACCGCCGAGGCGAGGGCGCGGCGCAGGCGCGGATCCTGTGCGTGTTCGTCCTGCGCCGCAACGCATTGTGTGTACGCACGCTCGAGCGCGACCTCCGCCGCTTCCACATCGCCCATGCGAATGGCCAGCCCCCCGCGGACTAGCGAAACGTCGATGGCTTCGCACCAAAGCTCCTTGCGCAGGTGCGCTGGCGCGGCGTCGATCGCGATGCCAATCTGGTCCAGATCCGCGGCCGCCTCTTGCCTTTGCCCCAACTCGGACCGCGCCTGGCAGTGCTGGATCGACACGGCGTACCAGCGCCGCGCCAGCGTCGGCGCGGCGAGCGCACCCGCCGGATTCGACGCGAGCACATCGAGCGCCGCTTGAAAGTTCGTCGACGCGTTTTCCATCGCGTCGGAGCGCGCCCAGGCGATGGCGAGCAGTTCGTGCGCGCGCGCCCGTTCAAAACGCAGCATGTCGGCGCGTTCGGAAGTGCGGCCCACCGCCTCCAGTTCCAAAACCGCTTCGCCGAGCGCCTCGATGGCCTTGGGGAGCTCGCCCAACTCCATGCGCAGATCCCCGGCGCGCAGCAACGACCGCGCACGTTCCTCGCGCGCGCGCGGATCGCCCTGGTCGTCGCTGAGCAACTCGGTGTGGAATGCGAGAGCCTGCTCCAAAAGCTCGCGCCGCAGCGTCGTCGTGCGCGGCATATCCGCAAGCCGCGCTTCGGCCGTGCGCCGCAGCATCGTGTCGACGGCGTTGAGCGCGCGCTCGAAGTTGCGCTCGGCCAGATCGCGCTGACGGTCCGCGCGTTCCCGTTCGGCGCGCACGTCGAGGATCGCGGCGGCGAGTTCTAAGTTGGCCTTTTGGGTGTCGCGATTGGCGGATTCGATGCGCAGGCGCGCGCCGCGTTGCACCGCGCCAAACACGAGGGGCCCAACCACCAGCGCAAGAGCGACAAATCCAACAGCTACCGCCGTCGTGGGGCGCCGCCGCACAAACCCGCGCATGGTCCGCGTCCAACCCGGTCGCCGCGCGGCGATCGGACGCAGTTCCAAGACCCGACGCAGATCGTCCGCCAGCGCTTGGGCGCTTGGATACCGTTTTGCGCGATCCCGCTCGAGCGCCGCCAGCACGACGGCTTCGGCGTCCGGTGACAGTCCCGCATGCAATTGGCGCGGCGAACTGGGGTGCGCCGCTTGGATCGCGCTCTTTACCTCCAAATCGCCGCGGCCTTCAAAGGGCAGGCGCAAGGTGAGCAACTCGTAGTACGTCACGCCCGCGGACCACACATCGGATTGCGCGTCTGCTTCGGCGCTGCTGTGGAGCTGTTCGGGCGACATGTAGGGCAAGGAGCCCATCGCCGCACCGGTTCTTGTCAGACGTTCCGAACCCGAAATCGCCGCCAGACCGAAGTCGAGCAGCACGAGGCGCCCCTCGGGAGTCAGCAGCGCATTGGCCGGTTTGACGTCGCGGTGCAGCACTCCTCGGCCGTGGGCATGCGCCAGAGCTTCGGCGATGGCGAGTGTCAAGCGCGTCGCCACTTGCGGCCACGAGCCCTCGAAGCAGGGTGCGCTCGCTGTCGCGGTGGGGGGCACGGTCACGCCGCGCCGCGCCATGCACGCGCGCAGGGTGTCGAACAGGTCGCGGCCCGTCAAACTCTGCGGGGTACGGCCCGCAAGCTCGCGCAGCAGTTCGGCAAGGGACGCGCCCTCCACCGCCTCCATGGCGAAGTAGGGGATGGAGCGCTCTTCCCCTACCGAATGGATCGCAACGATGCCCGGGTGCGACAGCCTCGCCACGGCATTCACCTCGCGCTGGAAACGTTCCTTGGCGCCGGGAAAAAAGAGGTGCTCGGGCCGGATCAGTTTGAGCGCGACCGTGCGCTGCAGGCTCTCTTGGCGCGCGAGGTACACCACGCCCATGCCACCCTGGCCCAGGGACGCGAGCACCGTGAAATCGCCGATCGATTCGGGCAGCTGCTCGCCCGTGCCTCCGACCAGTCCTGCGCGCGCTAGCGACTCGATGCGCTGGCGCAGTTCCGCGGCGTGGGCCGGGTGCGCGGCGCAGAGGCGAGAAAGCGCGTGGGGCCCTTCGCTTTCCAGCGCTTCAAGGGCCTCGAACACGAGCTCTTCGAGGGTCAGATCCAAAGTCACGTGGTGTTCGAGCGGCGCCTCGCGCCCGGGCGAAGAATACCACCGGCACCTTCTTTCGACAGGCCCCTTGAACCACACCCAGACCCGCCGGTTGCCCGCTGTCCGCGCGCTGTCCGCGCGCTGTCCGCCTGCTGTCCGCGCCCCGTCGAACGGCGCCCGTCACCCGTCACCCGTGGGTCACGGCGCGCGGATCGGGCGGTGGGCGGCCACCCTTGGGATTAAGCTGCCCCCATGGTAGTTGGGCTCTTCAACGGTCTTTTGATCCTCCTGGATCTGGCCTTCCTGCGTGCGTACCGGCGGCGGATGAACGTGGTCCCGGCGGGTCTGTTGCTGCTCGGATACGGACTGTTGTCCGGGATCCTGGCGGTGATGATCGCCAACCTCGGTTTTGACCAGCACAAGAGCTTCGCCTTCGTGCAACTGTGCGCCTGGGCCCTGTTCCTGCATGGCCCCGCGTTGGGTGTGGGCATTGCGTGGCTTTCGAGGACGCAGAACTCTCGCGCGGCATTTGGCGGCGCGTTTTTCAGCTTGGGACTCGCGGTGCTTGCGCTGTATGCCTTTCGCATCGAGCCGCGGTGGCTCGCAACCACGCACACCGATGTGGAGGCCCCGGGGCTGCGCCAGCCCCTGCGCGTGGCGTTGATCGCGGACCTACAGACCGATCAGCCGGGCGAGTACGAGCGGCGGGTGCTCGCGGCCGCCCGGGATGCGGCACCCGATCTCGTGCTGTTCACCGGCGACTATGTGCAGCTCGGCACCTTGGCCGAATACCAGCGCGCCCGCGACCAGCTCAACCGCATTTTGATGGAGGTGGATCTGCGGCCGCCCTTGGGCGCGTACGCGGTGCGCGGGGACACGGAACCGTCGCGGTTTTCGATGTGGGCGCCGACGTTCACAGGCACGGCGGTGCAAGCGTTGGAGCACACCGGCATCGTCCACAACCCGGCGCTCGAAGCCGCGGGGTTGGTGCTGGCTGGCCTCGACGTGGGGGACAGCCGGAACCCGGACCTCGTGTTGCCAGCCCGCGGCTCCGATCACTTTCACGTCGTTTTTGGCCACGCCCCCGACAACGCCCTCGCGGGCCACGGTGCCGACCTCATTCTGGCCGGCCACACCCACGGAGGCCAGGTGCAACTGCCCTGGATCGGGCCGGTCCTGACGTTCACGCGCGCGCCTCGGGCGATCGCGGCGGGTGGGCTCCACCGCTTGCCCCACGGCGGCCAGATCTACGTGAGCCGAGGCATCGGAATGGAGCGCGGCGCCGCCCCGCGCCTGCGCTTCGGCTGCCGCCCCGAGCTCGCCATCCTGAACCTGGTCCCTATCCAGCGTGTGCCATCAACCGGGACCGCGGATGGCGCCGGATGTTCGCGCGCTACGCCCGTCAGGGTCGCGACGACCAACACCAACCCGGGCCCAAGGTGCATACCCGCCGGTGCCACGACGCGCCCCGAAATGGAGACGGAAGGCGCCACGGGCACCTCGATGCGCCCGGCCAACGGACCGACGGGTACGGCGCGCTCCCCACACAGGACTATCCCGTCCGCCCCAGCCAACCAACCGAGCAGGCGAGCGGGTGTCGGCAACTGGGACGGCCACACGCGAAGGGGGCGATCCGGCGCGCTGTCGTGGCGTCCGACAAACCCTTCGCCGTCGAAAATGTCCACGTGCCCCGCAACCTCGGACCCGTCGGGAGCAACCAGCACGATCAACGCCATGACCGCAGGCAGGGTCGCCGCCGCGTTGATATCTGTCTCCGCTTCCGCGGTCGGCACGGTCCCGCGCACCGCGAGATCGGGGCGCACCCATTCGTGCGTGGCCGCGTTCGCGCGCCTCACACCATCAAGCGCTCCTGTTTCGCTGGACACTGGCGCCCGTCGCTCCCGGTCGTACGACCTCCAGCCCCACCAGATGCCCACGATGGCCGATACGAAAAGGACCAACCAAGCCCAGCTATGCTTCGAGCGCGGGCTCCCCGTCGAGCGCAGCTCGTCTCGCGGGCCCTCGGCGTTCCGATCGGCATGCAGCGGAGTCATTGGCCTAGTTCCAGACACGCCGCGCTGTAGAAAACTTGGAAGCCGAACTCTGGCAGGAAAATCACTACCGGCAACTTCGAGCAGAATCCAGCATCGCAGTTTGCAATGCATGCAGCCAGAACGCTTGCGAATGCGAAGATCTTCATGGGTTAGTTCCTCGCCCGGTCGGTCGGGTTAGTGGATCCCGGTTTGAGTTGCTTGAAAAGTGAATGCAGATGCGGCACTGTCGGATGGCTGAGATTTCCCAGTGCCGGAAGAATTTCTCCGGTGGCGCTAAGCCAGACTGCTTAACCGTTCTCCGATACGACCCCCCGGGTCACTGCCGACTGTCGCTGTTTCCGCGACGTGGCCCTCACCCCAAGAACGGATACCTCCAGTCCGTCGGGGGGACGAAGGTTTCTTTGATCGTGCGGGCGCTCGTCCAGCGCAGCAGGTTGAGGATCGAGCCCGCTTTGTCGTTC
>JBBRWC010000161.1:0-6313 GCA_038246255.1 Planctomycetota bacterium | reverse complement strand
TTCAGCCGCGGGGGCCCGTTCAGCCGCAGGTGCCGGTTCAGCCGCAGGCGCTGACCGTGCGCCGTCCTGCGCCGCCGCGGGGGCGACGTGCGTCCCCGCGGCGCAGGCCGCGCCCGTCATGCCAGCGCCCCAAAACCCTGCCGTCAACGCGAGCGCAGCGAACGCCCGCGCAAACCGCCCGTCTAGCGCCGCGCTCGGATCGCGTCCAGGCCCCATCAGAACCGGAAGTGCCGGATGACAAAGCCGCCGACCTTGCCGTCCTGGTTGATGTCCAGGCCCAAGGGGGCGTTGGGACCCTGCGTCAGGGACTCGTCGAGCAACAGGAGCGCACCTGCGATGCCGTCGGTGAGGATCGCCGCCTGCGAGTCGAAGTTGTGGACCGTCATCGCGCTCGGGTTGCAGCTCGAGAACGGACGGCGCACAAGGACCGCGTCCGCGTTGTCGCCGTCGCCGTTGAAGTCGACGTTGTGCTGGTTTTCGCTGACGCGGAAGAAGGCGTTGCCCGCGGCCAGGGTGATGCCGGGCGAAGCACCGTGGAGCGCGAAGCCGACGCCGAACAACTGGACGGCATTGCCGTTGAAACGGATCCAGCCGGCGATCGTGTCTGTGGTGTCGTTGTCTTGGGCCTCACCGCCGCATTCGAAGTTGAGCGAGCGGTCGATGAACGGCGCGCTTTGAATGAGCGGCACCGATTCATCGATGCCGACCCCAAGTCGCGGCCCATCGGGAGCCGGCGCCAACCAGTTCACGCCGATCTGGATGTTCGGCACGTTCGGGTCGAAGTGCGAGAACGCCCACGTGCCATTCACACCCGGCCGCGTGGCCGCAAGGATGCGCTTGCCGGCGAGGGCCGTATTAAGGGGCGATCCGACCTGGGACGCATTGTCGGTCACGTCGATGGCGGCGATGAGTCGGCCATCCAGCACGGCCAGGCCCGACCCTCCGCCCCCAACGTTGGTGGCGATCGCGAGGTTCAGTTGGGTGCTCGCTTCCGGCACCGCCCCCGGCGCTAATGCCACCCAACGGGCAACGCTATCGTCCGTGTCGCTCGAGCTGTTGTAGTCGCAGCCCGCGCCCTGCGCCGCTTCGTCGACGAGGGTCACGACATGGCCGTCGAGGAGCAGCACTCGCGCGCCCCCCGCCAGTCCAGTGTTGACCGGCGCGTCGAGGATCGGGTCCGCGTCCCACATGTCGAAGAGCAGCCAGTGAAGGATGTCGTCGCTTTGGTCGGCGTCGTCGGCGGTGACGACTGAGCACTGGGACGGCAACCAGCCGGGCGCAAAGCCCGCGAGTTCGTTCAGGTTTTGCGCCTGCAGCGCTTCGGACACGAGGAACGCCACCGCACGGTCGCCACCCGGGACCGCGCGCGCGGCCCGCGGTGTGCCCGCGTTGGCGAGGGCGAAGCCGGTGTTGCGCACGTGGGGTACGTCCGCGAGGGCGTCGACGAGGCCGAGGACGGTGGTGCTTGTCGCTCCACCAGCGCCGTTGTGGTCGATGCCGTCGGCGGTCTCGTCGAGGAAACAAAAAAGCACCCCGGCCTGGGCTTCGAGGGGTCGCACGCTTTCCTGGGTCTCACCCGTGACCGCCAGTACCGCGACCGGCACAAGGGGTGCATCCGCGTCCACATAACGCAGGGTGGTTTCGCCCGCGAGCGGAGCCTCAGCGGCCGCGTACCACACGCGGGTGTCGGTGGCGACCACGTGCGGCAGAAGGCCACCCGCGAGGGTGTCGACGTACTGCAGGTCGATCGGATTGACGCTCGTGGTCAAAACGACGAGCGCGTCGGCGCTGCCCTGCCCATCCCAGTTGGTGTTGTCCTCGGCCTCGGAGACAACGAGGAACAGGCGGGTGCCGAGGATCACTGCGCTGCGCGCCGCGACTTCCAGGGAGGTCGTGGTGCCCGTTTGCAGGTCGATCAACATCGCGACCGAGTCGAGCTCGTCCGCGTCGTCGTTGAGGTCGAGGCCCGCCGCCCCGGTTGCCCCTTCGTTCGCGAGGTAAACGGCGTAGCGGCCCGCCACCGTGATCGGCGCGCCGGGCAACACGACGTTGGGCGCTGTGTTGACCTTGAACGACGGGTTGTCGTCGTCGTCGCCGCTGCTGCAGCCAGCGGCGAACAACGCGGCCACGAAACTCAAGGCCGCGGCGGGACCGGACAGCCGGCGAAGGGAGGCGGCGCGCGGACGTGTGGTGGCCTCGATCGCGGGGGCCGAATAAAAACCTGTGGTAAGCGGGAGGGGCACGGTCATGGGGAGATCCCGGGAAAAGGGCGCGGTTCGAGTGGCGCGGGGCTGCAGGGGGCGAGGGGGACCGGGGGCCGGCCCAACGGGGAGCCGAGCGCGCGCCCCGCCGCACATGATGCCCGTTGGGACGACATCGATTCCAGCCGAACCGCAATCGGGGCTCGGGAGTGCGCCCGCGGGACCGAACGGCTGGACGCCGCGCGGTACTCGCCCCATGCTCTGGATGCCCATGGACGAACAGCGCAGCACCATCGGCCCGTCCGCGGGATGTGTGCGCATCGTGTCGGCGCCCCATGCCGACACGTTCGGTTACGCGATGCCGCCCCCGGGGCTGTTGCGCCTTGGGGGATGGCTCGAGCGCGACGGGTGGCGCGTTGAGCTGCGGGACTTCGCACACCTGCTCGCGCGCGGGGATCTGCCCGCGGGCGACGGCCTGGCGGACGCGGCGGCGGAGCGCGCGCTCGTGGGGGGCGCGCCCTGGGTGCTCGGCCTTTCGGTGATGGGCGCGACGCTGCCGATCGCGCTGGCCATCGCAAAGCGTGTGCGGGCGCGCGCCCCGAACGTGCGCATCGTCATGGGCGGACCGGGCACCACCGGGCTCGACCGGTTGTTGTTGGAGCGTTTCCCAGCGATCGACGCGGTGGTGCGCGGCGAAGGCGAGGTGGCGTTCTGCGAGCTGCTCGAGCGCTGGGCCCGCGGACGCGACGCTGCCGGCGTGCTCGGCGTCACGTGGCGAACCGCGACGGGCGCCGAGCGCGAGTCGGACCGCGCGCCCATCGCGGACCTCGCGCGCCTCGCCGCGCCCGCCTGGCATCTTTTGCCGCCCTTGGCCGAGTACAAACGCGTGAGCGGCGAGGACGAGGGCCTCGTGCCGATCGATTCGGGACGCGGCTGTGTCTACGACTGCTCGTTTTGCACCATCGGTCGGTTTTGGGGCCGCCGCTCGCGCCCGCTGCCCGCCGTGCGGCTTGCCGACGAGATCGATGCGGCACTGCGCCTGGCGGGTGCCCGGCGCGCATACCTGTGCCACGACCTGTTTGGCGCGGACCGCAAACACGCGCTCGAACTTGCGCGGGAACTCTCCGCGCGCGGCGGTCGCCCGTTCGAGATACGGGCGCGCATCGACCACCTGGACGGGGAACTCGCACGCGCCCTAGGGGCAGCCGGGTGTTACCGCGTGCTGCTTGGCATTGAGAGCGCAGATGGTGCCCTGCGCAATGCCCACGGCAAGCGAATGGACGTGGAACTCGACCTCCGCGCGCGCCTCGTCGAACTGTCGCGGGCCGGGATCACACCCATCCTCTCCTTGATCCTCGGACTTCCCGGTGAAGGTGAAGCCGGGCTGCGCGCGACGCTCGACCTCGCGCTGCGCGCAAGCCTCGCCGCGGGTGTCCATCTGTCGTTCCACCTCGTCAACCCACAGCCCGGATGCGGCCTCGGCGAAACCCACGGCGCGGATTCGCGGCCGGTCGACGACTTGCCGCCGGACATGGCCCTTGGCGCGGGAACGAGCGCGTGCGAAAGGGAGCTCATCCAGGCACACCCGGACATGTTCTCGACGTTCGCGGTGTTGACCGGCGAGCCTGGCGGAATCGAGCGGCTGCGCATGCTGCGCCAACTGAGCGACCGGCTTGCGCGGCGGCTTGAGCGCACGCCGCGGACATTCGCCGCCCTCGCGGCGTTGCGCGGTGTCGACACGCTCGACCTGTACCGGCAGGTCGAAGCTGCGGGGTGCAGCTTCGAGGCGGTGGCGCGCGGCGAACGCGATGTGCTCGTCGACGGGCTGCTCGAGTGGGAGCTCGGCCTGCTGCGCACCGCGGCGCGCAGCGGTCCCGGCGCGCGCGGACTCGGCAACTCAGCGGGGGACGCTCCCACGGACTCCGCCGCCGCAGCCGCCGCCGCAGCCGCAGCAGGACCGCGAGCCCGGGCCGAAGTGTTGCGCCTCGACGTAGATGCCCCGCACTGGGCCGAAACCCTGCGCGACCTTCCGCCCGGAGCGCCGCTTCCCGCCGTCGAACGCCGGCCGACGGTGCTGGCCCTCGCGCCCGGACCGCGCGGGGTGCGGACCCTGCGGATCAACGCGCCGGTGGCGGCCCTGTTGGAGCTGGCCGACGGTCGGCCCCTCGCGGCGATCGAAGCCGCGCTGCCGGGCGCGGAGGCGGCCCTCATGCGCCTCGCGCAGGAGGGGCTCGTCGAACCGCTCCCCCCCACGGGGGCCCGCGACACCGCAGCGCTCGCCCGCGGGACCGAGTGAACGGGGGTAGCGCCGAGCGCCGAAATGTCCCACGAGATGTCGGAGTTCCCCGCGCACCCCGTATCCCCGCGCAGCCCGTATCCCCGCGCAGCCCGCAAAGCCGATGCCCCCATGAAAGCCACACACGCCGCCCGCCTGTTTGCCGCCTGCGCCCTCGCGCTCGCGCCCCTCGCCGCTTGTGGTGGCAACCTGCACGAGGGCCGCGAAATCGAGTTGCGCACCGCCTCGAACCCGACGCCGCCCTCCGCAAAGACCCCCACGCCACCCAACTCCGTCATGTCCGACCGCTACAACCCCCTGTCGCCCGAAGAATCCCGCGTCATCCTGCGCAAGGGCACGGAGCGCGCCTTCATCGGCGAGTACACGGACAACAAGGCCGCCGGCACATACATCTGCCGCCAGTGCAACGCGCCGCTCTACCGCTCAGCGGACAAGTTCGAGTCCAACTGCGGCTGGCCGTCCTTCGACGACGAGATCGAAGGAGCCGTCACGCGTGTCCCCGATGCGGACGGCCGCCGGACTGAAATCGTGTGTTCGCACTGCGACGGGCACCTTGGGCACGTTTTCCTCGGCGAAAGTTTCACGAACAAGGACACACGCCACTGCGTGAATTCGGTCTCGATGCGGTTTGTGCCCGAGGGCACTCCGACGCCGAGTGTGATCGTCGTCGGTCGCTGAAAAGAGCGGTTCGCCACGACGCGCTAACAGCCGCGACGCTTTAGCAATGGGGCGGGGCGAGCGCCGCGAGGCTGTGCAAAAACGTGTCGCGCTCCTCCCCCGCCGCAATGCGTCGCAGCGCGGCGAGCACGTCGAGACGCGCTCGGATCCCGTCACGCGCCCGTCGAAATTGCACGAGGTGTTCGTCGTCGGGAATGTCCGCGCGCTTTTGGTCCGGGTCCGGAATCGGCCAGTGCAAACGTGTCGCACGCCCGAAGAACACCGGACAAACTTCCTCGGCGCACAGCGTGATGACGAGGTCGACGCTCGCGGGGTCAATGGAGTTCACCGATTTGGATGCTGGCGCCTGGGTCGATATGTCCGGCGCAAGGCCGACTTCCTGGAGCGCGCGCAACGCCAGTGGATGTGGACGGGTCGGCCGAGAACCCGCGGACTGCACACGCACTTGTGGTCCAAAGATGTCGCGCGCGAGGCGCTCGGCCATCTGGGAACGCGCCGCGTTGGCGACACACAGGAACAGCACACTTTGGAAATCGATCGAGGGCATGGGCGCGCGCAGGAAAACACGAGGAGGACCGCGGTGGGTGGCGGTAGAGCACACAGGTTAACACCCCCCACGCGACCCTGACCTTCGCCCCAAAAGACCATCGTCCCCGGGGGCGGTCACGTTAAGCTCCGCCCAAGGCGCGCGCTCGCACGCAGCACCGCGCACCCTTTGGCACACGCTCCACTGGCACACGCTCCAGAAAGACCATGGCACCGTCAATTGAAGAAGCACTTGAGGATGCACCCAAAGCGACACCTAACGCGGCGCACAACGAGTCGCACAACGAACAGCCGTTTGCGGTCACCCTGCTCTTCCCGCCCCAGGGCCACTTCACCCAGCCCTACCTCGCGCTGCCGTGCCTCAAGGCGTGGCTCGTCGAGCACGGTGTTCCCGACACGCAGATCATCGACGCGAACATCGAAGCGTACGAGCACTTCCTCAGCGCCGATTACCTGCACAAGGCGAAGGCACGGGTGGCGGAACGCCTGCCCCTTGAGCGCTGGTCCGGAACGGATTCGATTCCCTTCGAAGAGCTCGGCGCGTGGCGCGCGGCAGCGGAATCGCGGGCTTCCGCCGACGGGCTGATCGAAC
>JBBRWC010000160.1:0-6496 GCA_038246255.1 Planctomycetota bacterium | reverse complement strand
GCCCGGCGGTGCGGTGGCCACGGTGGCGCCTCCGCTCAGCTTCACCATCGATCCGTGAGAAGCTTCAGGGGCGCCCGCAGCCGGTCCGATAGGGGCCGGCACGGGGACGCCCCACCGCCCCGCCTATGCAGCCCCGCAGACATCCGTTGCGGCGCGGCCTCGACCTGCGCCACATCCTCGGCCTCCTGTTGGGGCTCGCCACGCTCGCGGCCATCGCGTTGCCACTTTGGTTTTCGCAGGCGTCGGTGACGTTGGACGGGGCTGCGCGGCTCCTGGTGCAGGACCTGCGCAGCGCTCAAAACCTCGCCGTCGTCACCGCGCGGGACACGATGGTGTCCTTCGATCGCAGCGGTTATCGCGTCACCGACGGCGCGGGGGAGGGGGTGATCAATCCGCGCACCGGCCAGCCGTTTACCCGCCACTGGCCGCGGGACGCCGTGTTCCGGGGTGTGGAGCTCGTCGCGATCGAACTGGAGGGCGGCGCCCACTCTGTCACCTTCGACCGCACCGGTTATGTGCGCCCCGGCGGCCGTGTGCACCTGGGTTTCCGCGGCGCCGAGCGCACCGTCGCCATCGAATCGCCGCGCGGATTGCTGTCGATCCCGGGCCTCGACGAACACGACGACGGGCGGTAAAGCGCTCCGCAGGCGCGGCTCCTGAAAAAAAGGGAGCCGTCCCCGGGGCAGGGGGACGACTCCGCGAAGGACAACACCAACGGGGGAGTCGGTGTGGCCGAAGTGGCGTGAATCGGGGGGGATTCTGTGGCCACCCGGCGGCCCGCGTTGCTGGGGAAGCTCCGCGGGCGCCCTCACCGCGGACGAGCCGGGTGCGGGCGGGGCGGCCTCGGGGAGAGGCCTGCGGGGTTCCGGGGGTCGGAACCGCGCTGACCAAAGCATACCGGCTCCCGCGTAGTTGGCAACCCGAGCCAGCGCATCTGGCGGGCGACGTTCAGTAGGTCGGCAGGCTGGGGTCGAGGTCCTTGCGCCAGCCCTCAAGGCCACCGCGCAGGGAATAAACCTCCTTGAAGCCGTGGCCAACGAAGTACGCGGCGACATCGAGACTGCGCGCGCCGCTCTTGCAGGCGAACACGAGCCGCGTGTCCTTAGGGATCTCCATGTACTGCTGGCTGTTTTCGTAGTCGAGCGGCTCGGCGCCAGGGATGGCAGAGCGCTCGATCTCCTCCGGGGGTCGAACGTCGATGAAACGCAGGCGCTCGCCCGCCTCCAGCCAGGATTTCACCTGGGCCGGCGGCACTTGCATCGTTTCGTCGAGCTCTTTCGCGGTCAGCAGGTACCGCACCACCTCGCTAACATCGAGGATGTTGTGGTCCTTGCAGACCTGGGCGAGTGTGTCGGTCGGTTGGAAGCCGCAGGAAGAACACCCACCCACGTGGTAACGCTGGAAAAGTGCGCGCTGGGCGGAGGGGACCACCTCGAGGATGGCTTCCATGGTCATGGACGGAGTGATAGTCGCTTGGGTCACGGGTGCACCCGGACGCAGCCGGGCGTGGAGGAATGGATCGGGCCGCCTCGGGAGTCTGTATCGGTTCCCGGGCCTATGAAGTCTAACGTGAGGGGCCGGGTTTGGCGTCAGGGCCTATTCCTCGCGCGGGCGAATCTCGACCTGAGTTCGGCGCAGCGGGCAAACTGGGAGGGGTGACCGCTCAGCCGACACGTCCGCGGGCTGCCCGCTCCCTATTGGGCTTGTGGGCGGTGGGCGCGCTGCTGCCCGCCCTCCTGATCCTGGGCGCGGGCGAAGCTTTGCTGACCGCCCTGGGGTTGGGTAGCCAGCCGCACCGGCTCGACCGGGGTTTTGACGATCGGGCCGCGTATCTGGTTCCAGATCCCGAGGTCGTCGGGGGGTGGCGGACGCAGATGTTCGACGGCGCCGCGCCGGAGCGCACGGTCGCGCCCCGCGACGGTCGCAGGCGGGTTGTGCTGTTCGGCGGCTCGAACACGGAGAGTTTCCCCCACGCGCTGCTCGAGGCCACCCTCAACGAAAGGGCCACGCCGGGTTCGCGCGGGTGGGAGGTGCTCAACCTGGGGCGCAACGGCTACGGCAGCGAGCGCGTGGCCATCCTGTTCGAGCAAGCCATGGCGCTCGAACCGGATGTTGTGGTCATTTATTCAGGGCACAACGAGTTTGTCGAAGCGGGGTTCCGCGCCGAGCTCGCGGAGGGTCTTGCGCCCGCGCTGCGTAGCGCAATCGAAGTGGCGTCCCGACTGCGCACGTTCAACGCGCTGTGCGCTGCACTGCGCCCGGAAGGCGGCGCGCGCGAACTGCGCCCGAAACCCGAAGCTTGGAACTGGGAGTACAAGCGCTTCGAAGACCTGCCCTACGACGCGACATTGGAGCGCTTCGAGCGCTACCGCGAAAACCTGGAGCGGATGGTCCGCAGCGCGAGCAAACGCGGTATCGATGTCGTGCTGTGCACGGTGATCTCCAATGCCCTCGCGCCGCCCTTCGCAACGACGGCGGATGCCCATTTGCCGGATGCGGACCGTGTGGACCTCGAACGCCATCTCGACGATGCGCTCGAGCGTGTCCCCGAGCGCTTTCGCATTCTGTATTCCAACGCCGCGTCGGACCGCCTCCACGTCAACGATTGGCAGGTACCGGCCCGTCTCGCGGGCGACGCACGCGTGCCGACGCTCCGCCGCTGGCCGGCCCCGGTTCGCGCGGGCCGCGCGCTGTTGCCCGCGCCGGAGCGCTGGTCGCCGCGGGCGTGGCGCGTGCTGGCCGCCCAGGAGGCGTTTTTCGCGCGCGAACTTGCGGCGGCGGAGCGCAGCGCTCCCGCGGGAGTGCAGACCGCGTGCAAGGCCGCGCTCGCGCTCCAATCCGACCATCCGCTCGCAAACTTTAGATTCGGATTGACAGCGTGGCTGCTGGGCGACGACGCGGGCGCAGTGGAATACCTTGACCGCGCGGCGCGTTACGACCGCGCGCCGCGCAAGGGCAACGGCGTGTCCAATGCCATCGTCCGGGCCGTCGCCCCCAACGCCCAGGGCGTGGTCCGTCTGTTCGACGTCGCCGCGTTGTACGCGCAGCGGGCGCCGGACGGCGTCATCGGCTACGAGCTGATGAAGGACGAATGCCATCTCCACGAACGGGCCTACGAAGTGCTGATGTACGACTTTGCAGATTTCCTTGCTTCAGCGCTGCCCGCGAATGGAGACGGAGAATGAGCTCCCTTGGCCGTTTCCTGCGGGAGCGTCCGCTGGTTTGGATCGCGCCTATCGTCGTGCTCTACGGCGCGCTTTTCTGGCTCGCGCTCCAGGCCGTCAAGACCCCATCCTCGCCGTTCACCTACCGCGTGGATTTCTGAGGGCGAGGTGCTACCGTGGCGGGCCAGCGCGCGAAGCGCGCAGACCCTGCGCCGCGCTGCGCGAAGCGCGCAGACCCTGCGCCGCGCTGCGCGAAGCGCGCTGACCCTGCGCCGCGCTGCGCGAAGCGCGCTGACCCTAGCCCCCTGCCGAGCGATTGAGTCATGGCCGACCACCCCATCACACCCCGCGCGACGGACTACGCCCAGTGGTACCAGGACGTGATCGCGCAAGGCGAGCTCGCCGAAGCCGCGGAAGTCGTCAAGGGATGCATGGTCGTGCGGCCGCACGGCTGGGCGATCTGGGAGAAGATGCAGGCTGACCTCGACCGGCGCTTCAAGGAAACCGGCCACCAAAATGCCGCGTTTCCCCTCCTGATTCCCCAGAGCTTCATCGCGAAGGAAGCGCAGCACGTTGAGGGCTTTGCGCCCGAGCTCGCCGTTGTCACCCACGCGGGGGGCAAACAACTCGAGGAGCCCTACGTCATCCGTCCGACGTCGGAGACGATCATCGGGCACTTTTTCGCGAAGTGGATCCAAAGCCACCGCGACTTGCCCCTCTTGATCAACCAGTGGGTCAACGTCATGCGCTGGGAGCTGCGCACGCGCCTGTTCCTGCGCACCGGCGAGTTCTGGTGGCAGGAAGGCCACACCGCGCACGCGACCCACTCGGAAGCGCGCGAGGAAGTGGCGCGCATGCTCGACGTCTATCGCGACTTTGCGCGCGACGTCATGGCGATGCCGGTCGTGCGCGGCATCAAAACGGCGAATGAGCGCTTCGCCGGCGCCCTTGAGACACGCACCATCGAAGCGCTGATGCAGGATGGCAAGGCCCTGCAGTCCGGCACAAGCCACGACCTCGGCCAAAATTTCGGCAGGGCCTTCGACGTGATGTTTCAAAACACCGACGGCGTACGCGAATACGTCTGGCAGACGTCCTGGGGAGCTTCGACGCGCCTTGTGGGTGCGCTGATCATGACGCACTCGGACGACGAGGGCCTGGTGCTGCCGCCCCGACTCGCACCCATCCACGTCGCCATCGTGCCGATCTACAAGAGCGACGACGAGCGCGTCGCAGTGCTTGAGTGCGCGGCGAAGGTCGCGGCCGAGCTGCGCTCGGATGGCCTGTCCGTGAAGCTCGACGACCGCGACGGCATCAAGCCTGGCGCGAAGTACTACGAGTGGGAGCGCAAGGGTGTGCCCCTGCGCCTCGAGATCGGGCCGCGCGACGTCGCGGCGGGCACCGTGATGGCCAAACGCCGAGTCGCAAGAATCGACGAGCGCGGCAAGGCGGTGAAGGAACCCCTCAAGCTCGACGGCATCGGCCTCGCGGTCGGCCAAATTCTCGACGATTTCCAGGCCATGCTGCTCGAAAGGGCACAGGATCGGCTCGCAAAGAGCATCCTTGAGGTCGACACATGGGACGAGTTCAGCGCCGCGTTCGCGGGCAACGAGTCGCGCTTCGTGCTCGCCCACTGGGACGGAACGACGGCAACGGAGCTCGCCATCAAGGAAGCGACCCGCGCGACGATCCGCTGTTTGCCCTACGAGGGCGACATCCCCGACAAGGGGTCGCTCGTGGGCGCCGGCCAGTGCATCAAGACCGGCGCGCCGAGCCCCCAACGCGTGCTCTTCGCCAAAAACTACTGATCGCAGCAGCGCGCCAGCCGGAGCGACGTCTCAACCTGAGGTAGATCCGGGAGCGCGGGCCTCCAGACCCGCCTTGGAGCGCCTCCAAAGCCGCGCGGCTGCCCCGTCAGCACAGCTCGCGCAGATGGGCGAGGATTGCGCTGGCAGCGCCAGAGTCCAGTGCTTCCGTCGCCAGATCGACACCCTCCGCAAAGGTCGGCACGAGGCGCGCCGTGCGCAGAATGATCGCCGCGGCGAGCAGGGCGGAGTTGCGCGCGGGTCCCCCGTCGCCCGCCAGCACGGCGCGGGTGATCTCACCCGCCGCCCGCACGAGCTGCGGATTGTCGCCCGTGCCTTGACCCTCGTCCGGCGGCCCAAACATCGGAAGCTCGGCGTCCTCGCTAAGGCCCATGCCAAAGTCCGCCGGATCGATCGTCATCGGGATCTGGTGCTGCCCGTCCAGGTGGATGCCGCGGGTGCGGCGGCGCAACGTCGGCACGAGGCCGCCCTCGAGCCCCTGGATCGCCATGCCCGAGCTGTGTCCCAGTCTCTGCATGACCTCGACGGCCGTGCCCAAGACCGGCCCGCCCTGCGCGCCGAGCACCACCGCCGATTGGCTGGGCGCGATCAGTTTCTCAACGGTTGACAGCGGAGTGCGGACGCCGATGTCGTTGCGCACCCGGCGCAGGCCCAACATCGCGGGCAGCATGCCCGAGAGGGCCACGGCGCCAAAACGCGCTTTCACGACCCAATCCTCCGCCTCGTGGGGATCCCACGTCGCACCGCAACCCAGGTGCTCGAGCACGCTGATGGCGGTCAGTCCGCGGCGCGGTGGCACGCAGCGGTCGCTGATGATCAGGACACGCGCGCCGGCGCTGGCGGCGATCAGGCCACTAACGACCTCGAGCGGCGGCACGCGGTCATACCCCTCGTGAGGCGGGCAGAGGGTGACGAGCCCCGCGAGGCCTTGGCAGGGGATTACGGCGCGCTCGCGCGCGGCGCGGGCGAATCCGACGAGCTCCTCGACCGTTACGCCCTTCCAGCGCAAGGCGATGAGGAACGCCCCCACCTGGATCTCGCTCTCCGACCCCGAAAGGATCGTCGCAAAGGCCCGATGGGCCTCGTCGATGGTGAGGTTGCGTCCATCGCGGCGGTGGGAGCCCAGGACGCGCAAAAGGTCGCGCAGGATCATTGTAGGCGTGGCAGAAGGACGCCAGCCGGCACCACTCTAGCGACCCGCGCGCCCCCGTCGCATCCCCCCAATCCCGTTCACGCGCGGCTGCGTGCCGCGGGATGGAGGGGTCCGTGGCGCGGGGGCGATCAGGACGGGTGCGTGGGTGGTTCTTCCGGCTTGGGAGCAGGCTCGTCCGGCTTGGGCTCCGGTTCCTCGGGCTTGGGCGTCGGCTCATCCGGCTTGGGCTCCGGTTCCTCCGGCTTGGGCGTCGGCTCGTCCGGCTTGGGCGTCGGCTCGTCCGGCTTGGGAGCAGGCTCGTCCGGCTTGGGAGCAGGCTCGTCGGGCTTGGGAGCAGGCTCGTCGGGCTTGGG
>JBBRWC010000159.1:0-6508 GCA_038246255.1 Planctomycetota bacterium | reverse complement strand
TGTTCGCGGGCTGGTCGCCCACCGGAAAGAAGCGCCAGCCGGCTGCTTCGAGCAGCTTGTTGATCTTGATCCGGGCTGTAGCTTCCTTCTCGGACACTCAGGTTCCTCGTTCAGCGGTGATGGTGGTCAAGCGGCCTAACGCTCCGGTTCAGCGGCGGGCCGCGTAGCGGACCGTCCGCTGCATGCTGTTGTTAGGCCATTTCATCGAGTTCCTTGAGGGTCGTTCCATCCTTGGTCTTCCATTCCGTTAGTCCGTTGGCGCCGCCTCCGTGAACGACCGCTGCGGCTGCGCTGGGGCTAGAAAACTCCGCGTCCTTGCTGAACCTCAAGAAGCCATCCTGTTGCACAAGCGTGTTATCCGCGATGAGTTGCTTCCGGAGCACGACAACGAAGCGGTGGCGCTGCTGTGCAGACGGTCGCTCCTGCAGAACCGCAGTCGATCCCTGAAAAACAACGAAGCCGTCGGCCGTACGTTGACCGCGGGCTTCCGCGCCTTTGATGCGACAGATGAGCGGCCCGTCTGCTCGAGTCTTGGCGGTGGGCTGAGAAATCGGTACGAGCAGGTCGGATCCGAGAACGGGCAGCAACTGGCGAATACGAAAAAGGAAGACTTCCATATCTTCACGGTCGGACTCCGGAAGCCTGGAGCCGCCCGCTTGATTCTGCTCGAGAGTGAATCGGCCAACTTGGGTGGCCTCCGCAAGAAGGCGGCTCTCAAGATAGCGCACGTGAGCCTTCGTCAGATTCTCATCCTTACTGACGAAAACGATCGCTGACACCCAAAACTCCTTGCTCTTGTGCTGCTTCAAGCGCTCACGGATCACCTCCGCCTCGCCGATGTAGGCATGCGGAGCATTGGTCAGAGGGTCACTGCCAGTCAGGAGGTAAACGCCGGCCTTGTTGAGCTCCTCACGCGCGAGCAACCCGTCCATCTCGGTGCGAGGCGCGGCGAGAGCTTTTCCGGTCCAGTTGGAGATCTCGGCGGTGCGCAGACCTTTCGCGTCTCCTTGTGGCAGAAAGAGCTTGATCGTTGCCGATGTCATGATCGCCTCAACGGTGATGAGCACGGTGCTAGGCACGCTGTTAGGCACGCTGTTAGGCACGCTGTTAGGCACGCTGCTAGGCACGCTGCTAGGCACGCTGCTAGGCACGGTGCACGAGGATGTCGGCGCCGTCGCGGCGCTCCACACGCACCACGTCGGGCACGAGGTCGAGCAGGCGCGCGAAGGTCGGCGCCCCGAACACACCTTCGTCGAAGCGCGTGCCGTGCCGGCGTGCGAGTTCTTCCTTGAGCTTGGAACCGAGCCACGGTTCGGGCTTGCGCTCTTCCAGCAGCACGGCGAGCTCGATGCGCAGGGCGTCGAGCCGCAGTTGTCCCGCCGCGCGCCGCTCGGAGTTCTCGGGGAAATCGCCGTGGACAAACTCCGCGTGGATCTTGCGCGCCTCGGCGTCGACACGATCGATGCGGACGCGCAGCCGGTCGCCGACCGAAAGGTGGGCGCTATCCGGAGCGCGCTCGAGGCGCGCCTCGACACCGTCCGCGAGCAGCACCGCGGGGCCCTCCTTGTCGATGCGCAAAACACCGCAGTCGTGTTCGCTGCCCACGGGCAGGCGTTCGGCAAGTCCGTGCTCCCACGGATCGGGCTCGAGCTGCTTGAGGCCCAGGGCCATGCGGCCGTGCTGGGCGTCGACGGACAGCACGCGGCAGCGCACCGGATCGCCGACGGCGAGCAGTTCGGACGGGTGCGCGGGTTGGCGTGTCCACGCGAGTTCGGAGACGTGCAAAAGACCTTGTAGGCCGTGCTCCAACTCGACGAACGCACCGTATCCCGCGAGGTACGTCACGCGGCCCTCGACGACACTGCCGACGGGGTAACCGAGTTCCGCGAACTCCCAGGGGTTTGGTTGGGACGCGCGGATGCTGAGCGCGATACGGCGTTTTTCGCGGTCGAGTTCTTGGACCTGCACACGCACTTTTTGGCCGAGCTCGAGCAGTTCGCTCGGGTGGTGGACGTGGCGCGCCCACGAGACCTCCGAGTTGTGCACCAGCCCCGTGACACCCTGCTCGAGGTCGACGAAGGCGCCGTAGTGCTTGAGCGCGATGACGACACCCTCGTGCTCCGAGCCGACCGGATAACGCTCGTCCACGTTCGTCCAGGGGGACGGCGTGAGCTGCTTGAGCCAGAGGTTCACCCGGCCGCGCGCGGGCTCGACGTCCAGCACGAGGACCTCGATCTCCTGGTTCGGGCTCAGGATGTGCGCCGGGTGCTCGATGCGGCCCCACGAGATGTCCGAGACGTGCAGCAATCCGTCGATGCCGTCGAGCGCGACAACGGCGCCGTAGTCGGCGACCTTCTTGACGATACCCTTGCGGCGCTGACCCGCTTCAATGCCGGCCCAGGTTCCCGGTGCGGCCTTCGCGCCCGGACGTTCCCCTTCGCGCTGGGCGCGGACTTCTTCGAGGAGCGCTTCGGCGTAGGCGCGCTCGGACTCTGCGAGCCCCAGGAGCACACGCGCACCGTCCGGCGTTGCGACGGCGGGATCGCCCTGCACGAGCCGCGCGAGCGCGCTGCGCTCGTGGAGCCGCACGAGATCGTCCGCGCTGCGCACTTCGGGCGTGAAGCGCAGGGTGCGCTCGCGGAAGGGGATCGAGGGGTCGTAGTTCGCAAGCTCGAACGCACGGCCCTGGTAGAGCATGGTGAAGAGCTTCGCGAGCGCGCTGCGGTTCGACGCGAGGCCCTCGGCGAGTGCGTCGAAGACTTCGACCAGAGTGAACTGCTCGCGGTCCTCGGCGAACGCGTACCAGCGCACGAGGCGCTCGCGGCGACGTGTGCAGTCCGGTTCGAATCCGGTCCGCACGAGGTCGGTTTGCGCGAGCAGCTCCTGCTGGGCCGGCGGAACATCCTCGCTCGGCAAGCCGCTCGCCGCGCGGCGCACTTCGCGCGGTCCGGGGAAGGCCATTCCGGGCGGCGGGCCCGGATGGCCGTGGCCGCGCTGGAATGTCGCGGGGCCAAGGTTCGGAGCACTTGCGGAGGGGGCGTCGTACGCTCCATTGCCGTTGCCGCTATGCCCCTGACTGCCGTGCCCGTAGCCGCCGCTGCCGCCGCTGCCGCCGTTGCCGCCGTTGCCGCCGTTGCCGTGCGCGCCCTGGACCGGGCTCGCCTTGTGCACGTCGCCGTCGAAGATGCCGCGCGTTTCGGCGGTCGCTGAGGGGGGAGCGGGGTTGGCGGCGCGCTCAAGCGCTCCAGCAACGTGTCCCGCGAGTTCGCTGAGCCGCGCGTAGGGCAAAAACGCGTCGCACACGCCGGTCAAGTCCGAACTGGCGCTTGCTTCGGGCGCGATGCACCACACGCGTTTGCCGTGGCGCTGGAGGCAACGCACGATCTCGACCATGTCGCGGTCGCCGGAGACGATCACGAAGGTTTCAAGGTGCGGACTCGTCAGGGCGAGTTCGATCGCGTCCACCGCGAGGCGGATGTCCGAGGCGTTCTTGCGCCACGTGCCGCCGGGCTTTGAAAGCACGGGCACCACTTCGAAACCGTGCCGGTAAAGCTCGCCCTGCCACGCGCCGAGTTCCCGCGCGCGCCAATCGCCGTAGGCGCGCCGCACGCTGGGCCACAGGCGTTCACGAACGACGGCGAGCAGCTCCGAAAGGCACACGAGTTCCGCGGCGCGCTGGGGGCCAAAACGGTTCGAGAGCCCGTAGAGCACGTTCTCGAAGTCCACCAGCAACGCGGCGGCGGGCAGGCGCCCGGGAGCCCGGGTCGCCGCCGCTAGCGCCGGCGACCGCGCGGGTTGGACGGCGGCCGTCCGCTCGCCGGAGGCAATGGTTTCGCGCGCGGGGTCGTGGGGCGGCTCGGGCACAGCGAGCGGGTCGAGAGTTGGCTCGATCTGCGCGGCGTCGACGGACGCCGGTGCGGGCGCCGGTGCCGGTGCCGGTTCGACGGGCGCCGGTTCGATGGGCGCCGGTTCGATGGGCGCCGGTTCGATGGGCGCCGCGGAACGCGCGACGGCGGCAGTGGGGAGCGCGTCGCGTGTCCCCGCGTGCGTCCGACCCGGGCCGGGGGCCGCGGGCGAGTGGGGGGCGGCGGACGGCGTGCTCGACATGGGACCAGGATAGGAAGCTCGGGCGCGGCGGGCAGCTTCGGGCTCCCGGCAGGGCCCCAGGGGAGGGATCGCGACCGGGGTCGCTGCGCCGTCCTCGCCACGGCGCGGCGCGCTGCGTACCCTCGCTTCCCCGGGAGACTATGGCGACCCCCGCGCGCCGCGCAGGCCCCCGATCTTTGCTGCCCATGCCCGAACCCACGCAATTTCGGCGTTTGCCGACGACCGCTCCGTCCGCGACTCCCTGCCACGGGTCATTTTCTGTTTTGCGCCGCCGTGCAGCGCTCTGCCGCAGCCTCCTCGCCGCCGTGGCCGCTCTGGGCCTCGCAGCGCCCGCAACAGCTCAACTGGATTTGCCCAAGGAGCGCCCCGCGCCGCCCGTCGCGCCCGCGGACACCAGCCCCGAGGCGCAACAGTTGATCGAGGGGGCGCGCCGGGTGGAAGAAGCCAACGCCCGTGCCCTGCGCCGCCGTACGCCCCGCGCCGCGTCCCAGCTCGACTTGCCGAGCGCCGATCCGCGCGCTCCGGGTGCGGGGGGACCGCCAACGGAGGTCGAGGGTGCGGCACCGCCTGCGCCGGTGAATCCCGTCGTCGCCCCGCTCGACGCCGCCGCGGGCGCGCAAGCCGCGTCGAGCGCCGCCGTTGCGGCGTGGCTCGACGAGTTGGCTGCGCTCCAGCGGACGAACGACCGCGCCGGACGCGAGTTCGAAGCGCGGTTTGGCGCCGCGAAGGACGATGCGACCGCCGCCGCCCGGATCGCGCTCGAAACCCAGCAGGGTGCGGGGCTCGTTTTTGCCGCGCGCCGGCTTGCCGCCTCGCCCGACGCCGAAGACCACGCGCGGCTGCGCCGCCGCCTCGAAAGGAGTTTCGCGGGTCAGATCGGCGCCCAGATCCTGCGCACGGTGGTGCCGAAGGCCCCGCAAGTGCTGCCGTCCGCATTCCTCGTGGGCCTGCTCGACCACCACCAGGCGCCGATGCGCATCGCCGCCGAGCGCGAGCTGCTGGCCGAACCCAAGCTCGAATACCTGCCGCACCTCGTCCGAGCGCTCAGCGCGGCGCGCTCCGACGCACGCCTGCGCGCCGTCGAAGTGTTGGGCCGCATCGACGACCCGGCGGCCGCCAACGCGCTGCTGACGATGCTCTCCGACTCCGCGGGCGTTGTGGCCGCACGGGCCGCCGCGCGCCTCGGCGACCATCCGGACCCGAGCCTCGATGTGCGTTTGCTCGAGCGCGCCTTCGTCGGGCGCACCCTTTTCCGCGAACAGGCTTACGCGCTGCTCGCCGTCGCCGAGCGCGAGGACCGGCGCTCCGTCGCGCTGCTCGACGAACTTCACGCGCCCGTGCTGATCGCAAACTTGAGCTCGGCGTTGCCGATCGTCAGCGGCGCCTGTGCCGTCGCGCTCGCCGGCATCGGCTTTCGCAGCGAGGACCGCGGTTCCACCGCGTGGCTCGACTTGGACGTCCCGCACGAACTCGTGCGTGTGCTGGTCGGGGAGACGTTCCACCGCGACTTCAGCGCGCTCGAGGGCCCGGCGCGCCGCCGACTGACGCTGTTGAGCGGCGAGGATTTTGGCGCGGACGGCCCCGCGTGGCAGCGCTGGTGGACCGCAGCGGTGCGCACCTTCCGCGCTCGACGCGCGATCCTTGTGCACCAACCCGGCGACGCTGCGGGCCTGATCGTGCACCTGCGCGAGCCCGGCGCCGTCGACCCCTGGGTGCTCGCGGGCCCCGAAGCCGCCCACGCCCCCAGCGCGCTCGACGGCACGCTGCTTCTCTCGGAGGCCCAGGCCTTGGCGCTCGTCGAGGACTTCGACGACATCGGGATCTTCGGCGCCGAATGCCCCCCGGGTGTGTTTGGCCACGGCGCGAAGGTCGGCCGCTTGGAAGTGCGTTTGGGTGGCCAGGGCAAGGTTTTTATCCTGGGCGAGCGCGACCATCCGGACTGGGTCGGCGCCGCGTTCGCGCGTGCACACGCGGTTGCGGACGAAAACCGTTGGCAGCGGTTTTTCGACTCCGCGCGTTACCCCTCGCGGCGCGCGTTCGTCGACGCGGAAGGGACCTGGTGGGCCGAGCCGCGCTCGGAATCGGAGCGCGAGCGGCGTTCCGTCGAACTCGCGCTGTCGGCGTTGGTCGGCGCGAGTGCGCTCGAGCGCGGCCCGATGGTTGCCGAACTCGCCATGCTGGCGAGCCGCGACGGTTTGCTGGTGCCCGCCGACCTCGACGGTTTCCTCGACGCGCTCGCGGTCGAGCCGTTTTGGAGCGAGCGGGCGCTCACGCTCGTCCGTCTCGCCCTCGATGCCGTCGGCGCGGCGCCGGGTGGCGAACCGGGGGCAAAACCGATCGACGCGGCCCCCGGCCGGCGGCTGATCGACACGCTCCTGCGCGCGTTTGGCAGCGCGTCGCG
>JBBRWC010000158.1:0-6604 GCA_038246255.1 Planctomycetota bacterium | reverse complement strand
GCTGCTCGCGTTGCACGGCATCGAATGCAGCATGAGCCGAACCGGGAACTGCTACGACAACGCCGTGATCGAGAGCTTCTTTGGAACCTTCAAGCAGGCATGGGCCCATCAACACCAGTGGTTAGGGCGCGCCGATGCTCGGCCCGCGACGCACGACGACATCGAGGTCTTCTACAACCGCCAACGGCTCCATTCGGCGCTTGGGTACAAGACCCCGGCCGAGGCCGATTCGGGCACAGCCTGATGAGGACCTCTCAACCACTTGGGAGTCGCCTACCCCTGGACACCCTTCTGGGGGGGCTCCGCCCCCGCACCGCCGCGCGTCGCTCCAGCCAGCTTGAGCGCTGGCTTCGCGCGGCTCCCCCAGAAGAGCGGCTGCGTGCCGCACTTCACCGCCGTTGAATCGTGTTACTCTCCTGATCACCACCTCTACCCCAGGTGTCCGACGAACCCAGGGAAGGTCACCCCGGCTACCGCAGCCGTGGGCGAAATGCGCACTGTGGACCTAAGGCCGGGAACTTTGTGATGGCCAGGCCGTTGCGTTTGGGGCCGACTCGATGCCAGGCAACGCAGCACCGCTTCATTTCGCAGCGCAGCCGCGGTGGGTGCACGGGCCCCCCCGGCCCGCGCACCCAGGCGAGCAGAGCCCGTTACTTCCCGGAGGTTCCGAGCAGCAGGCGCACCAGTTGGTCGAGGTCCAGCACGCTTGGCACCGCGGGGTCGTTGGAGTTCAGCGTGACCTCGTCGATCTGTAGGTTTTCCGCCGCCTGGCGCGCCAGCAGGATGCGGCCGCCCACCGAGTCGAGGGCAGCGTTGCGCAGTTGGTCGCGCAGCGCCTCCGCCGTCGCGAGTGCGAGTTCGCCCTCGGCTATCGCGCCAGTGTGGGACGCATCCGCGTCGGCCCGGGTGGTGCGCGCGTAGATTTCGGATTCGGCCAGAATCTGCGCGATCCGGACCTGATTGTCGGACCGCACTTCCTGCAGCCGCTTGTCCCATTCCGCCGAGAGACGTTTTTCGAGGGCTTCCGTCTCCTTTTCGATCGACTGGGTGACCTGTTCCTGCTTCTCTTCACGCTCGCGCGCTTCGGCGAGTAGCGCTTTTTGGCGGGTGAGCTGCTTGAGCTGGAGCTGCTCCTCGTATTTTTCCGGGAAGCGCACCGCGCGAATCAGGATCGAAAGCGGTTCGACGTGAAATTGCTCGATATTTTCGCGCAGGGCTGGTACGGCCGCTTCGACGCGCGCGAGCCGCACGTCGGTGCGTACGAAATCGTCCGGCGACAACTGCGAGAGTTCCTCGCGCAGTACACCTTGGATGGATTGGCGCACCCGATCGCGGTAGCTGAACGTGAGGCCGTCGCGGACCAGCTGCCAGCCGCGCCCCGGGATGATGCGATAAACCACCGTGACGTCGAGCGACGCCGTGTTGTTGTCGCTGGTACGGATGTCGAGGCTGCTGGTTGCGTCGACATTCGTGTCGCTCCCGCGGTACTCCTCGCCGTCCCGTGCGAACGATACGAAGTGCACCCGTCCGTCCAGCAGGGTCCAACTGTGAACCCCGACGATGCCCAGGTGGTAGCCGGTGCGATAGTCGTGCTCGACGATTCCTCCGCCGAGCTTGTTGACCTTGACGCCGATCGTCGCCGGATCGATGCGCTCGATCAAAAGCGCCACGGAGATGGCCAAAACGACCAGCAGCACGAAGATGCCGATCACGAGATTGCGCAGGAGCGCCATTTCAGTTCCCTCCGGTCGCGGCAGCGCGGTTGGTGTCGCCGGCCAGCCCGCTGTGTTCGAGCCGCTTCGGTTCGGAATCGCGGCTGTAGGGCAGCAGCGTGAATTTGATCCGCGCCAGCTTTTGGATGATCGCCTCGCGCACAACGATTTCGCCGCGGGCGGCCAGCGCGTTCGCACGCGCCTGGACCCCCTCGGCCTCCATGGTGTACTGGGCCGTTAGACCACGCGCGCGCGCTATCGACTGGGCCTGCTGTGCAGAACCCTCGGCAACACGCTCCAGGGCGTACGCGTCCGACGACCGGCGCTGCTCGATAGCCTGCCTTTCAGCGCCCAGGCGCTCGCGGTCGAGTTCGCCGCGCAGGGACTCAAGTTCGATCGACTTCAAGCGCTCAACACCGGCAAGACGCTGATTGCGCTCGCGACGCAACTGGTCCTCCATGGCAATCAGGCGCTCCACCGACTGGTCGGCGACCTTGCGGTCCTCGATCGCGCTTTCGTACTCGGGATCGAAGTTGGGCCGCTGTTGCGGCATGTCGAGGATGCGCAGTCCGAAAGGTTCGAGCGCGGTGCCCAGGCGCTCTTTCGCCGAGCTGAAGGCGTTTTGCAGCGTCGCCGCGTCGGCGATCTGCTCGGCGGTGTAACGCCCGAACTCATCGCGCAGGATGGAGCGTGTGAACGCCTTGATCCATTCGTTCTTGAAGCCGCCGCCAGGGCCCGAGTCCGCGACGACCGTCGCAACTGCCGAGGGGATCAGAGCGTACTGGATCTCCACGCTCTCGAACCGGAAGTTCGAACCGTCGTTCGCGCGCACGGTCAGCTTCGGCACGAGGCTGTTGCCGGCGAAGCGATCCCCGCGCATTTCGAAGTTCAGGATGCGCCGGTCCAGGGGATAAACCTGCTCGATGAACGGCAGGTAGATCTGGTAACCGGGTTGATTGATGACGGTTTGGCTGCCCGTCGCGTAGTTGACCTTCAGCGCAACCTGTTCGGGGTCGATCGTGATCAGTCCAAGCCGCCCAGTTAGCGCCAGGAGCGCGACAAAACCGACCACGAAGATGAAGGCGAAAGCCGCAAACAGGGCTTTGGGGGCGATGTGGATCGGGAAACCTTGCACGGTGGGGCGGCTGGGGCCACGTCGCGGGCCCTTGGGCGCGAAGCCCTCGGAAGGAAACACGTCGGGAATATCGTTTCGAGCCACTGTCGGTGCTCCGTGGGGGGACTTGCGGCAAAAGCCGGCCGCTCGGCGATCACCCTAACCGTTCGGGTGCCCGAGACGGTGCCCAGATCGTTCGACCCGCACCCGGCAGCGTTCCCGTTCGGAATTCTGCGGGGGCCCTTGCGCCGCGCGGAACCGGATTCCCAACCGGGTTTCGGCACGCGGGTCCAACTCCTCCCGGAGGCGCGCCCGGGCACGCGACAATCGCGAGCGCACGGTCCCGACGGGCACACCAAGTTGCTCCGCGATGCACGCGTAGTCGTGGCCGTGCAGCTCGAAAAGCCGAAAAACCAGGCGCTGGTCGGCCGGGAGGCGCGTCAACGCCGCCGCAATCGCGTGCCCGCTTTCGGCGCGCTCTGCCTCGTCCGCCGGATCGGGCGCGGCGGGGCGGTGCATCGGCGCGCGGCACGCGGCGGACTCGTGGCGGTCGCGCCGGCCGCGTCCGCGCAACTGCTGCAACGCTGCAAGGGACACCAGGTGGCACAGCGCGGCCCGCGGTTCGGGGGGCAAATACCCGCGGCGCCAGACCCGCAGCAACACCTCCTGCACGGCGTCCCAGGCGAGGTCGTCGCTGGCGACAATCGATCGCGCGGTGCGCTGCATCGAGGGCAGATGGGCCGCGACGGCGGAATCGAAGTCCGGCGCGGGGAAGGGCGCAGGCACGCGCGTGGATTCGACCGGCGCGGGCTCTGCCGGGGACCCGGTCGGCGGCGTATGGCGAAGCGGTGGGAGGGTGTGTTGGCACGGCGGCGTGCGCGGACGGACGAAGCGGGGAGGGTTCCCCATGGGGACCGTTGGGTCGGGGCCGCAGTAGCGGCGCGGTGGGCGCGCCCGTGTGGGCGCCGCGCGAAGTCGAGGGTTACGTGCCCATTGGTGGGCTTGCCGCGGGAAGCGGCGCGCGGCGGGGGGCCAGCGGGGCGAAACGCGGCCACCGCAGTGCGGTCACCGTGCGCCCGTGCTGTCGCGCGGGATAACCCCGCGCGCGCCGCTCTCGCAAGAAGGGGCAGAACCGCGGCCGTGGGGCCGGATCTGCGCGCGCTTCAACCCAGGGTGGGTGGCGAGTGCTTGGGCGCGAGCCGCAGCCGCGCCACGACCTCGACGCGCGGCGCGCCGTGCGGGAGGGCGCGGTCGACCTCCGCGATCAGCGGGATGCCACCCGCGAGCGCGGGCGTCAGGTAGCCCGCGAGGCGCTCCCTCAACCACTCGAGGTCTGTGCAGTGGTGCTCGTGGCACCCCGGCTCGGGCGCGACCGCGGGTGCTTGCCGATCGATCGGCTCTGCGCCATCTTCGGCGCAGTGGTGGTGGCAGCCCGTGCCGTGGTCCGTGTGGACGAGTTTGCCGCCCGCGTCGATGCCATGGGGCTCCGCGACGAGGTGCAAGCCGGGCAGTAAGAGCGCAAGGACCGCCAGCGCCACGAACACGACCCCCGCGCGGAGGCGGGCCGATCGGATGCGGGGACGTGCGGACTCGCTCACGGGGGATGCACCGATCTGCGCGGCGCGGCACGATGTTAGAACACAGGAGCGCGCGCGTCCACCTCAGCCGCCTGCGAAGCCTCAGCCGCCTGCGAAGCGATCCGTCGCCTCAACCAGCGCCGCCACATTGCCCGGCTCGAAGCCCGAGTGGCCGGCGTCGGGGACCACGACCAGCGTCGCCTCAGGCCAAGCCCGCGCCAGGTCGTAGGCACTGCGCGCGGGGCACACGACGTCGTAACGCCCCTGCACGATCACGCCGGGGATACCGGCGAGCTTGGGCGCAGCGTGGAGCAACTGCCCGTCGCGCTCGAAAAATCCGCCGTGGACGAAGTAGTGGCTTTCGATGCGCGCGAACGCGAGCGCGAACTCGTCCTCGGCGTTTTGCGCCCAATCCTCGGGTTTGGCTTCCAGGTAACTGGTTTTGCCCTCCCACACGGACCAGGCACGCGCCGCGGCGATGCGAACCGCGCGATCCGGACTGGTCAGGCGGCGGTGGTACGCGCTGATGAGGTCGCCGTGCTCCGCCGCGGGAATCGCGTCGAGGTATTCCGCGAAGGCCTCGGGGAAAATCTCGCCGGCACCCCGCTGGTAAAACCATTCGAGTTCCGTGCGGCGCAGCAAAAAGATGCCGCGCAACACGAGCTCGGACACCCGCGCCGGAAACTTCTGCGCGTACGCAAGAGCGAGGGTACTGCCCCACGAGCCCCCGAACACCTGCCAGCGATCGACGCGTAGGTGCTCGCGGATGCGCTCAATGTCCGCGACGAGATCCCAGGTGGTGTTGCCTTCGAGTTCCGCGTGGGGAGCGCTCCGGCCACAACCCCGTTGGTCGAAGAGCACGATGCGGTAACGCGCCGGATCGTGGAACCGGCGCAACTTCACCGAACCGCCACCGCCGGGGCCGCCGTGGAGCACGACAACGGGCTTGCCCTTCGGGTTGCCCACTTCTTCGACGTAGATCTCGTGCGGTCCGCCGACGGCGAGGCGGAAGGTATTGAAGGGCTCGAGCGCGGGGTAGAGCGTGCGGTGTCCGGAGCGTTCCATTCGCCCGATTGTGGCGCGTCCGGGCACGTGTTGCCATCCACTTTTGTGGCGGGAGCAACACCCGTCTGCGATCAGCGCGGATTCCAGATGCGCGCCCACAGTTTGGGCAGATCGCTCAAAGTTTCCCGCGACCACGGTCGCTGCACGGGCAGGATCGCGCGCCAGACTGAACCATCGCGCTGGGCCACTTCGAAGCGGAAAGCGTACGTGGGCTCCGCTCCCATGCGCAGGTCGCTGAGAACCATCCGATCGGCCTCCACGGCCGCGCCGACAAAACCCCGGTTCCAGTAAAGGAATCGCGCCACGGACGGCATTTCGCGCACGGCGTCCAGGGCGACGAGGTCGCTTTCATGCCAATCGAACACCATGCCATCGCCGGGCGCCGCGATGGACCACACGGCTTCCACGTATCCGTCGGGCGCCAGCGCCACGACACGCCACAAAAGTGTATTGAGGGGCATCGGCACACTGAAGCGCGGTGCGTCGCCTAGCCCCATTGCCGCAAGCGCTCGGTCGGCTTGGCGCTCGACGATCGCCTTCGCCACGAGCGACCAACCGAGGTAGGCCGTGCTGATCGCCAGTCCCGCGGCGAGCCAACGCCGCGCGCCATCGCGAGAACCCAGCCAAAGCGCCGCGACGCAGCCAATGGCCAGCCACAGCGTGTACGCGGGATCAATGATGAAGATCGACCCCACCATGGTCGGTGCGACCGGCAACGGCCACCAAAGCTGCGTGCCGTAGATCGTCAGAGCGTCGAGCAGCACATGCGTCGCGAAGGCGAGCAAGATCGCGACGCACCATGCGCGCGGGTGTTCCCGCACGGGTGCCCAAATTCGCCGCAACAACGCGAAGATCGCAAGACCGAGCGGGAGGAGCACAAACAGCGAATGGGAGGCGCCGCGGTGCCGCACCGCGCGCAGGAGCGGATCCTCGACAAACGCATTCAGGGGCAAAACATCGAGGTCGGGCAACGTGCCGAGAACCGCGCCTGCGAGCAGCGCTCGGCGACGGTGCTGGGGCGGCACACATACCGCTGCGACGGCGGCGCCTAGGAGTAGTTGCGTGAGCGAGTCCACAGTGCCTGCCGGTGACAGTGCTTGCCGGTGACAGTGCCTGCCGGTGACAGTGCCTGCCGG
>JBBRWC010000157.1:0-6660 GCA_038246255.1 Planctomycetota bacterium | reverse complement strand
GTGATGGGGTCGAGGCCCGCCGACGGTTCGTCCAGGAACAGCAGCGGCGGGTCGAGGGCGAGGGCGCGGGCGATGCCCGCGCGTTTGCGCATGCCGCCGGAAATCTCCGACGGAAAATGGTTTTCGAATCCGTCGAGGCCCACGAGGCGCAGCTTGGCCCGCGCGACGGCGTCGATGGCGCTCGCCGGCAGTCCGGTCCACGACTCCAGCGGCAGCGCGACGTTCTCGAGCAGCGTGGACGATCCGAACAGCGCGCCCGATTGGAAAAGAATTCCAAAGCGCGGCGCACCTTGAACCAACCCGCCGTCCGCGGTGACGTTCCAGCGCACGCTGCCCGCGATCGGTCGGTCGAAGCCCACGAGGTTGCGCATCAACGTCGACTTGCCGCAACCCGAACCGCCGAGCAGCGCCAACACCGCGCCGGCGGCGACATCAAAATCGAGCTGCTCGAGAATCGGCTGGTTGTCGTAACCCACCGCGAGTCCGCGCGCTTCGATCAGCGGCCGCGGGGCCGTTTCGACCTGGCCGGGCGCGCGCATGGTGGCGGGGATTTGCACGGGTGAGAGGGGCCGCTCAGATGCCAAGGACAGTGAACACGAGCGCAAACACGGCGTCGGCGACCACGAGTAGCAAAATAGTCGTCACGACGGCGCTGGTCGTGGAGCGACCGACACCCTCTGCTCCCCCTTGAGTCGCGAGCCCGCGGTCGCATGCGACGAGACCGACGATCAGACCGAACGCGAGGCTCTTGAGGAGGCCGGTTCCGATGTCCCACCCGCTGATGGCCCCGACGGTCTGGTTCCAATAGGCCACCGGCGCGATGTCGAGCGCCACGACGCCCACGGCCAAACCGCCGAGAATGCCGCAGGCGTCGGCCACGAGCGCCAGGGGCGGAAGGCACAGCAATAGGGCGAGCAGGCGCGGCAGCACCAGGTGCGCCTGCGGGGAGAGGCCCAGTGCGCGCAGGGCGTCGATCTCCTCGGAGACGCGCATGGTGCCGAGTTCGGCGGCGATGGCGGCGCCGGAGCGCCCCGCGAGGAGGATCGCGGCCATCAGCGGCCCCAGCTCGCGCACCACCGACAACCCCACGAGGTTTGCGACGAAGATCTCCGCGCCGAAGTTGCGCAACTGCACGGCGGCCTGGAACGCGAGGATGAGGCCGACGAGCGCCGAAATGAGAGCCACGATCGGCACCGCGTCCGGCCCGGTGCGCTCCACGAGACGCGGAACGTCGCGCCAGGGCAGGCGCCGGGGGCTGCGCGCGACTTTCACGAGTTCTTCCGCCGTTTCGCCGAGGCGGCCGAGCACGTGGGACACACCCAGGGCCTGGCGCACGGTGAACGCCCCCACGTCGGCAAAAAGTCCGCGGTGCGCCGGTGCCGGTTTGCAGCGCAGGAGAGCTGGCTGCTGCGCGTAGAGCTCGACGAGCGGCGCGACCCCGTCGCCCGCGCCGTGGAAGTCCGCGGCAACACCGCGGCGGCGCAGGTCCGCGCGCAGCTCGACGAGCAAGGCGGCACCCACCCCGTCGACCCGTCGCAACCCCGCGAGGTCGAGGATCACCGCGCCGTCGGCGCTTTTGGCGAGTTGTTCGAGCTCGCCCCACCCGACGCCGAGCTCCCCCACGCCGAGCTGCCCTTCGAGCCGCAACCGCGTGCGCCCCCCGGGCTCCTCGACCGAGGTCACCGCGAACCCCCGCTCCTCGGCCTGCATCCCCCCAAGTCTAGACCGCACGCGTCCGCGCTCGGCAGCCGGCGACGGCGCGCCGCTCCTGCGCACCCGCAGACGGGAGTCCCGCGCGGTCGACTGCGGACCCGAACGAAATCGAGAGCGCAGAAGCCCCCGTCCGCGTCAACGTGGCTGAGACACTTCGAACCTTGGGTTTAAAGTGGAGGGCCGGACAGGCGTTACAGTGCAGGAAGAATCGATCAACGGCTAGATCGCACCACCCGCAATCGTCCGAACTCGCTCACCTCCCCGAAGGGCGATTGCGGAGCCTAATGCCATTGCCTGGAGGGGACGCCTGCACTACGCTCCGGCATGCCCTCGAGGGGGGTGCCACTGCTGCTGAACTGGTCGTCGTTCACGGGCATCCATCCTCCGGCCCGCTACACTGAACGCGGGGAAGGAATCTGTCTCAGCCACATTGACACACAGGGCAGGGGAGCCCTTGGGGAACGCGATGTCCCAGCGCTCGATGACGTCCGCGCAACCCGACGCGGCGGTCCAAATGCGGGCGACATAGAGCGTCTGAACCCCTGCCGCGAAGCTGACATCCGTGATCTTCAGGTCGGTCGAAAGCAGGTACTCCGTGAACGCCCACTCGGAAGTCGCGTCGGCGCGCTCATGGCGGCCCACCTGCACGTAGGAACTGCCACCATGCCGGTAGATCCGCTGCCGCACTGTGTCGGCCACGATTGTGGGCGTGCGCGCCAGTTCAGTTGCGAAACGGCGGAGTTCGAACGGGAAAGGGCAGCGGGTAGTGAAGGATGCGGCGGTTGTCCAGTTCGAGCGCCCATAGGTGGCGGCCGTCGGGCGACAGGCCCACGCGCACGCGGGGGTCGACGGTTGCGGAGTCGGCGTTGGCGGGATCCTTCGGTGCGAGGCGGGCGCGGTACCAGGCGCCGTCCGCGATGCGCAGCAGTTCGACGGTGCGGCCCTCGCCCGCCACCAGCACCCATCCTCCACCGCGTTCCACACGTTTGCCGGACAGGTCGCGGGCGAGGCGGAACGAGCGCTCCGGCGCGCCGCCCGGATCCCAGAGGGCGATGTAGGTGCCCGTGTCGCCGTCGTCGGGCACCACGGCCGGGTCGACCGGCAGGAAACACAAGCACCCCTCAAGAGCCATCGGCGCCATATCGAGCAGCGTCAGCGCACCGCGCGTATCCGTGCTGGCGTGGACGGCGACCCGCACCGCGCCCCCATCGGGCCGCGGACCGGGCGCTCGCGCAGCGCCGTCGGCGGTCACAAGCTCGAGCCCGACGCCGTTGCGCCGCCAAACACCGCCGCGTCCGTCGCTGCCCAGCGGAAAGCCGTCGGCATGGCGCGCCGCGCGGCGTCCGGCGGCATCGAACTCGATCCATTCGGAGCGTGTCGCGCTCGTGCGCACCACGGGCCGGCCGTCGGCGCGGCGCTCGAGCTCCACCAGGTCGACCTCGGCGAAGTCCCCGGCATCCGGTGTGTAGACGGCGAGCGCCGCCCCGTCGGGTCCGAAGTGGTGTACCGCGCCGCTGCGTCCATCGAGGACATGCACGTCGCCGCCCGGTCCAAACACCGCTGCGCGCGGGTCGTCGAGCGTGCCCGCGCCCGCGGCACGTCCCCAGATTGGCCGCGCGCGCCCGGCGCGGTCGATTTCGTGGACCGCAGCGCCTTCAAACGCAATCAGACGCCCGTCGGCAGTCCCCAGCGCGCGCGCGGCGAGGGTCGCGGCCGGAGCGCCATCGGGCAGCGTCGGCGTCATTCGCGCAACGAGTTGTCCGCGGGCGTCGAGCCAAACCAGCGGCTCTTCAAAACGCTCGGACGCGGGGCGCTGCGCACCGTCGGGCCGGGGCATCGGATGACCCGGCGCGATCTGGGCCACGAGCAAGCCCCCCGCCGGACCAGGTGCCAGTCCGATCAGAAAGTCCGGCGCAGCGCCGATCGCTGCGCTGAGGTCGAGCGCCCCTTCGTACTGCCCTTGCGCCGAATACCACTGCACGCTTTCGCGCACGAGTGCGAGCACCGCGATCCGGCCATCGCCGAGCGCGGCGAGCCCGACGGGCGCGTGCAACTGCGCCGGATCGTCGCGATCGCTCCCAACGGTCCAACGGGGCACGCCCGCGGCGGAAAACGCCGCGAGGGACCAGCGCCGCGCCCGCTCTGCGCCCTGCGCGAGCGTGTTCTCGCCGAGCACCACGAAACCGCCATCCACTAGGGCCGCAAACCCAATGGCGCCGCGCAGCCCCTCGAACGCGAGCGCCTGCGGCGCGGCGCCCGGTTCCATGTGCCACACACGCGCGGGACTGTCGGCGCGCGGTCCGCTCGCCAAAAGCCACCAGTGCCCGCTCACGGAGCGCGCCCACATCAATCGACCCGCGGCCCCGGCGGGCAGCGCGGAGAACGTGCCGAGCTCGACCGCACGGCCATCCCCTTCCAACCGAACGGCGCGCAGCGGGTCGCCAGGCCGGTCGCCGCCCACCAAAAATTCGAGGTTGCCGTCGTCAATGGCTGCGGCCGCTGCGATCTGGTGCGCTCCGCGCGCGACGACGGCGGGCGCCGCTAGGAACACGGCGGCGCTCGGCGTCAGGGTCAGCTCGCCGGCATCGACGGGTGCGGTCCAGCGTGGGCTGGCGGAACGACCTCGGCACCCTGCCGCCAGGGCCAGCAGGGTGAGCACGAGCAGCGGGAGCGCCGCGATGGTCCACCGCGGCAGGGAACAGACGCAGCGCGTGGGCGCGAGGCCGCGGCGGTGCCGGAGAAAAAGCTGGGGGAACGTCGCCATAGAGGGCGTAGATCGTCCCCGAAGGTGACCCGCGGTGCATCCACCAGGCGATTTTCCGCGCCGGGGGCGAAGAAAGTGTAGTCCCCGGCAAAGTGGGCCGGGGACCACGTGCGCGCCCCAGAGTGGAGCCCACCGTTCGTGCGGGTGTCGCCACCCGACCCCGTGTTCGTCCAGCGAGCCCGCGGGTCTTGAGCGGCCCGTGCGGGGGGCCGTCCGGCCTCCCGACACGGGTACTGCTTGCCCCGGCGCGATCCCGACCGCTACGTTCCGCTCTCGACTTCCCGCCCCCCCGCCCCATCCGATGCGCCGCTACAAAAAACTCCTCGTTGGTCTTTCGCTCGACGATTCCGGCACCGCCGTCAGCCCCGGCAGCCGACGTGCGGTGGAGGAGGCCCAGTGGCTCGCCGCCAAAACCGGCGGCGCCGTGACGCTGTTCCACGCGATCGGCGACGGGGAATCCGCCGTGGCACCGTCCGGGCCCAGCGATGGCAAAGCGGCGCTCGAGCGCGCGCCGGCGCCCATCGCCGAGTTTGCGCGTCAGTTCACGGCGGGTGCGCCGAGCAGTCAGGCCTGCCAGTTCGCGGTCGAATACGGCCCCGCCACTGAAGCGATCACACGCCGCGTTATGCGCGGTGAAAACGACTTCGTCGTCGTGGCGAAGCGCAACGCGCTCGGCAGCGCTTCACGCCGGCTTGGAACCATCGCCGCGCGCCTCGTGCGCAACTGCCCATCGCCGGTGTGGATCGTCCATACGGCGCGGCCGTTCCCCCACAAAAACGTGATGGCGGCGACGGACCTCGAGCCGGTCGGCGCGCTCGCAACACAACTGGGCGCGTGGTTTGCGCGCGAAATGGGCGCGAAGCTCGAGGTTGTGCACGCGTGGCAGATGCCCATGGATCTTGAGATGGAGCGTGCGAACCTCTCACCCGCCGCCTACCAGGAGCGTGTGCAAACGATCACCGAAACCTGCGCCGCGAAGGTGCGCGACGGGCTCGCTGCGGAAGCCCACGGCGCGGAGCCCGTGCTGCACATCGGCAACGACAAACCCTCCACGGCGATCCTCGCGCTCGTCGAGAAGTACGCGGTCGACATGCTCGTCCTCGGCTCCGTCGGGCGCTCGGGACTCTCTGGAGCGCTCGTGGGCAACACCGCCGAGCGGCTGCTGCACGAGGTCGACTGCAGCCTGTTGACGGTCAAGCCCGACGGCTTCAAGAGCCCGATTGCGTTGGCTTGAGAGGGTCGCGGGCTAAAGAGCACGGCAACGGCGTCGGTGGGCGCCGTTACCAGACGGTTGCGAGCGCGTCGGGCCGCGTGCGCGGGGGTGGCGTAGCATGCAGTTGAGCGTCCCCCCGCTTCCACCTCGGAAGCGGGGCGCTGCCCAGAGGACCCCCCATGACATTTGCCCAGCTGCTCGTGGTCGAGGACGACGCCGCCGTGCGGCGTGGGCTCGTCGACACCCTTGAATCCGCGGGATACGCCGTGCGCACCGCCGCGGATGGTCCCGCGGGCCTCGCCGCCGCCCTCGCCGGCCCCTGCGATCTGGTGCTGCTCGACGTGATGCTGCCCGGCGCCGACGGCTTCAGCGTCTTGCAGTCCCTGCGGCGCGATCGACCGCTCCTGCCCGTCATCCTGCTCACCGCGCGCGGCGCAGAGTCTGATCGGGTTCGGGGCCTGCGCGGCGGCGCCGATGACTACGTGGTGAAGCCGTTTGGCGCCGCGGAGCTGCTGGCACGTGTCGAAACGGTGCTGCGGCGTGTTGCGCGACAGCCGCGCAAGGCCGCCGTGCTGTCGATCGCGGGCCGAACCGTCGATTTCGACCGCCGCGAAGTGCGGTTCGAGGATGGCGCGGTGCAGTCGTTGACCGAGCGTGAGGCCGCGCTGCTCCAGTTTCTCCACCAACATCCCGGTCGCGCGATCACGCGCGAGGAACTGCTGCGCGAAGTGTGGCAACTCGATCCGCGCGGCCTCGTGACACGCACGGTCGACATGGCCGTGGCGCGTGTGCGCGAGCAATTGCGCGACGATCCGACGGCGCCGCGCATCGTGCTGACCGTGCGCTCCCGCGGTTACATGCTGGGGCCTTTCGACGGCCAACCGCACGCCGATGGCGCGGTCAGCGAAGCCTGAGCGCGACGCTGCTGTGCACGTTCGAAACGAGCAGTGGATTTTGAGTCCAAACAGCC
>JBBRWC010000156.1:0-6755 GCA_038246255.1 Planctomycetota bacterium | reverse complement strand
GTTATGCGGTCGTGCGCACGCAGACACGTCTTGTCGGCAGCGCGCGCACGTGGGAGAGCTCCGCGGCGCCGCAGGTCGACGTGGAAGAGGTCCACGACATTCCGACGGACATCGACCATCTTTTCGCGCGCGCGGCCGCGCCGTACAAGGCGATTGCCGTGCGCGATGCGGCGCTCCTTACCTGGCGTTTCCTGCGCCACCCCGAACACCGCTACACCTTCGCCATCGCGCGCCGCGGCGGCAGGCTCGTGGGCCTGTGCGTGCACCGCACCGACGTGCTCGAGGGTGAACGTGTGGGGCTCGTGTGCGAGTGGCTCATCGATCCTGGCGACGACGGGGCGCGCGCGGCGCTCGGTACGTGGCTGCTCGCGCGGACCCACGCCGACGGGGCCAAGCGCTTCGTTGCGTTCCTTCCTGACAGTTGCGTGGAGTGGCTTCCGCTGCAGCACCTGGGAATGCGCGTCGAAGCATCGAGCTATTTCATCGTGGGACGCGAAGCGGGCCGCGGCCACGACATGCGTTGGCTCTACCACAACTGGTACTACACCCTGGGCGACACGGATCTCGTGTGACCATGAGCGAGTACACGATTCGCCCTTACGAGCCAGGTGACGAGCACGGCATTCTGGAAGCGTTCAACCGCGTGTTCGCGGCGGACAATCCGAACCATGTGCCGCGCACGTTGGACGAATGGCGCTGGGCCTTCGAACGCCATCCCTTCGGGCGGCGTGTGATGCTCGCGCTGCACGGCGACCGCGTCGTCGGGCAGTACGCGGCGATTCCCTACCGCACGGACATGCGCGGGGAAGAGCGCTTTTTCCTCCACATCGTCGATTCGATGATGCTGCCGGAGCACCGCGCCGGTTACCGCCGACCGGGGCTCTTCGTGCACACGGCGTACCGGTTTTTCGAGGAGTGGGGCGGCGCCGACAAGGATCCCATTCACTACGGGATGCCGATCGAAAAGGTGTTCCGCCTAGGGCAGCAGTTCCTGGGTTACGAGGTCGTCCAAACCCACGGTCTGCTCGTGCGCCAAATGGACGCGGGGCCGACCACGTTGCCCGACGGTGTCGAGCGCCTGACCCGTTACGACGAACAGGCGCGCTGGCTGTACGACCGCTGTGCGGGTCCGTGGGCGGTGTCCGCGTTCCGCGACGCGGCGTTCTTGAACTGGCGTTTCATCGACCACCCCCGCTTCGACTACGTGGCACTGGGTGTGCGCGACAGCGCGGGGATCCTGCGCGGGACCGCCGTGTACCGGACGGCGGATTGGATCGTGCCGCGGATGGGGGTGCTGTGCGAGTGGCTGGTGCCGCCGGAAGAGCCGGAGGTCGGGGCGCTTTTGCGCCAGGCCGTGGAGGCCCTTGGTCGTTCCGAGGGTGTCAGTGCGTTCATCACCCTGTTTCCGGACTGGTCACCCTGGTTCCGAAGCTTCCAGGAAGCGGGTTGGCGGGTGTACCCGAGCCACTACTTCATGGGCGCGCGCAGCTTCCACCCCCGGGTCGAGCAGATGTGGCTGCGGGAGAACTGGTGGTACCAGCTCTCCGACGTCGATCTGGTTTAGACGACCCCACGTTTGAGGCCCAAGGATGCGTCGAGCGCGGCGTCCGCCGCCGATTCGGGCAACGGTGCTTCACTCTCGGGCACGTTCCGTTGAAGAATGGGGTACACGGGATCGCGCTGCCACGGGGTAGCGCCCCCGGCCGATCGTGCCGCCCCACCTTCAGTTCGCCCCCCGACCCCGCTGCGTGCGTGTGTTGCTCGCCGCGTGCTTTTTGCTGCTGCTTGCCAGCGGCGTCCGAGCGGGCCTCCAGGCGGGCGACGGCGAGGGGAGCGGGGGCGAGGGTGCGACCTGGATCCGCTTCGAGGGGCCGCTCGATCCGGGGATGCAGAGCCTTTTGCGCCGCGGCATCGACACTGCGAAGGCCCGCGGCGACCGGCTCGTGATCGAATTCGACACGCCCGGTGGCCGGCTCGATCGGATGACGGCGCTCGCACGCACGATCGAGCGCGGACGCGCGGACGGTGTTGTCGTGGTCGGTTGGATTTCGGGCAACGCTCTTTCGGCTGGGGCGTTGATCGCGATGGTCTGCGACCAGCTCTACATGCGCACCAACGCGACGATCGGCGCCGCGGCGGTGATCCGCACGGGGCCCATGGGCATCCAGGGTGTTGCACCGGAGGATCCGATCGTCGCCGAGAAAACCCTCGCCGCATACCGGGCTGAATGGCGTGCGTGGGCCGAACAGCGTGGGCGTCCAGGTGCGCTCGCCGCAGCGATGGTCGACCCCGAGCTCGAGGTGCTGCTGGTCGAGGTCGACGGGGAGCAGCGTTACATGACCGGCGCCGAATGGGACGACCTGCGCGCGAGCGGCGCCGACGCGGTGCGCATCGAGACCGTCGTCGCGCGCGGGACACTGCTGGCGTGCACCGGTCCCGAGGCGGTGCGTTATGGAATCGCGAACGGCCTGGTCGAAACGCGCGCGGAGTTATTGCAAAAGATCGGCGCACGAGAGGGCGCGCGATACGAAGTCGAGCGCATGCGTTCCGAGCGTTGGGCGTCGTTCTTCGAATCGATTGCCTGGCTGCTCATGACACTGGGTGTGGTGTTTGCCTGGATGGAGCTTCAGCAGCCCGGTCTGGGATTGCCGGGGATGCTGAGCGCGTTGAGTTTTGGGCTGCTGCTCTTTGGGCGCTACCTGACCGGCCTTGCGGATGTGCCCCAGTTCGTGTTGATCGGCCTCGGGATCGCGCTCGTGGCGGTCGAACTCTTCGTCTTGCCCGGAACGCTGGTGGCGGGGATCGCGGGCGCGCTGATGGTGTTCGCGGGCCTCGTGTGGTCCGGCCTTGGACCCGGCGTTCCCTTCGCGACGTCGATGGAGCGCGCTGTCCTCCTCGACGCCATGCAGTCGACGCTGATCTGGCTCAGCGTCGGCGCCGTGCTCGGGCTGCTGCTGTCGCGCCTCGTGCTGCGTGTGCCCTTCCTGCGCCGCCTGCTTGTCGCCGAGGGAGGCACGGACGCCCTGCGCCCGGCGTTTGCGTCCGGGGTGGGCGAGTTCGCGGGGCCGCGCGCCGCCGCGGCAACGGTCGGCGCGGTCGGTGTGACGCTCAGCGCCCTACGGCCCGTTGGGCTCGTGGAACTGGACGCCTTCCCGGGCGAGCGTTTCGAGGCGCTCGTCGAAGGCGATCTTTTGGACGCGGGCGCCCCCGTGCGTGTCGTCGAAATCCGAACGGGCCGCCTCGTCGTCGAAGCGCTGGCAACACCATCGCGCCCATGACCCTCGCAATCGTCCTGCTGATCGTCGGTGTGGTCCTGCTCTTCGCGGACGTCCTCGTTCCCACGCTGGGTTTCCTCTCTTTCGCCGGCGCCGCGGCCCTTTTGTGGTCGATCGGAGCCGCGTTCGGAGAGAGCCGCGACACTGGGTTGGCGTTTCTCGTCGCCGTCGCCATTCTCGTGCCCACATCGATCTTTCTCGGCCTGCGGTTTTTCCCGCGCACGCCGATCGGCAAAAAGATCGTGGTGAGCGGACTGTCGTTCGAATCCACGGCGGCGACCGATGTGCGCGACCTCGATTTGCTGGGCAAGCAGGGTGTGGCACTGGGCACGCTCCGGCCCGCCGGCCACGCGCGCATCGAGGGGCGCCGCGTCGACGTTGTCAGCCGCGGCGAACCCATCGAAGCCGCGACCCCGGTCCATGTCGTCGAAGTGCGCGGCAACCGCGTCGTCGTGGCCGCGATCGAGCCGCCGCTTGCCCCGCCGCCCGCCCCGCCGCCCGCCCCGTCCAACTGAACACTAGGCTCTTCTGCGCGACCCCACGATCCCATGATGCAACCGTTCACACTCGCCTTTGCCTTCAACCAGCTCGGCGCTTCGGCAGCCGAGGATTCGAGTCCCCTTGGCACGATCCTCATGGTCGTGCTCGGTCTCGGGCTCGTCTTTTTCATCTTCCTCTTCCTGCAGTTCGCGAACCTCTACGTCCAGTCGCTGCTCACCAAGGCGGGTGTGGGCCTGCTCGACATGTTCGCCATGCGGCTGCGCAAGGTGAACCCGCGGGACATCGTCGGTGCGCGGGTCATGCTCGTTCAGGCGCGCCTCGCCGACGTCGACAAGCGCGACCTTGAGGCCCACGTGCTCGCGGGCGGCAACGTGACGCGCGTCGTGCGCGCGCTGATCGCGGCGAACCGCGCAGGCATCGACCTTGACTTCCGCACGGCGGCGAGCATCGACCTCGCTGGGCGCGATGTGCTTGATGCCGTGAAAACCAGCGTCACGCCGAAGGTCATCGACTGTCCGAACCCGGCGTCGGGCAAAACCGAGATTGCGGCGGTCGCCGCCGACGGTATCCAGGTGCTCGCTAAAGCGCGGGTCACCGTGCGCACGAACATCGCGCGCCTCGTCGGCGGCGCGGGTGAGGAAACGATCATCGCGCGGGTCGGCGAAGGCATCGTGTCGACCATCGGTTCGAAGAGCTCCCACAAGGAGGTGCTTGCGAACCCCGATGACATTTCGAAGACGGTGCTGCGCCGCGGTCTCGATGCGGGCACCGCGTTCGAAATCGTTTCGATTGACATCGCCGATGTCGACATCGGCAACAACATCGGCGCGCGCCTGCAGGCGGACCAGGCCGAGGCGGACAAGCGCGTCGCGCAGGCCATGGCCGAAAAACGCCGTGCGATGGCGGTTGCCGCCGAGCAGGAGTTCAAGGCGGGTGTGATGGAGAACCGCGCGAAGCTCGTGCTCGCCGAAGCTGAAGTGCCGAAAGCGATGGCCGAAGCGCTGCGCAGCGGCAACCTCGGGGTGCTCGACGTTTACCGCATGCGCAACATCCAGGCGGACACCGCCATGCGCGAAAGCCTGGGTGCGCCGGACGGTGGTTCGCTTCCGGGCGGCGGCGGTGCCAAGGCCCCGTGATCGGCGCGGTTTCCATGACGGGGTTCGCGGCGGCAGCGCTCGTGCCGTTCGCCGCGTTCGCCCAACAGCGACCGCCCCAGGAGGAGTCCGACCTCATCGGGACTCTGGTGCGGATCGCGTTCGTGCTCTTTTTCTTCATCATTCCGGTGATCGGCGCGGTGTTGAAGAAGTTCGGCAATGCGCTTGGGAAGCAAACGGACCGACCCACACCGCGCGTGCCAGGCGGCGAGCTGGAGCGTGAGGTCCCACGCGATTCCCCCCGCACGGAACTCGAGCGCAGCGGCAAAGACCTGTGGCGCGAGATCATGGAGGGGCGCGCTCCGGAGCCGCCCGCGTCGCGCCCGCCGCCCTTGTTCGAACTCGGGTCGTCGCCGGACGTGGTCGTCATGCCCCCGTTGCGTCCTGCGCTCGAGCAGGCGCGCTCCGCGCCGCAACCCGTGCGGTCCGCCGCGACGGCGCCCCCGTCGGTGCACGAACCCGTCGAAGGGACCGCGCCAATGTATGGCGGGCTCGCGCCGGCGGACAGCGCGCGCGAGCGCAGCCTCGCGGGCTTCGAACTCGTCGACGAGGACGCGATCGAAGCGGGTGACCGCGTCGCGCACGTCCCCCTGGCGCAGTTCGCGGGCCTCGCGTCCTCGCCCTTCGCGGACATGTTCGAGCGCGACCCCATGCGGTTCGCGGCGACCGCGTTCACCGAGTCGGCGCTCGCCACGCGCTCTTTGACGAGGCTGGAGCTGCGCCGCGCCGTGTTGCTCGCCGAAGTGATCGGTCCGCCGGTCATCCTCCGACCGGGCCACGACCCGTTGGGTGCCCCCGGGCTTCGGCCGCTATGACGCCACCACGACGATGATCCTGCGCCCCCCGATGGCTCCCAAAAAACCCCGCTACTGGCTCGTGAAGAGCGAACCCGACGTGTTTGGGTTCGCCGACCTCGCAGCGGCGCCGGGTGCGACGACCCGTTGGGACGGGGTGCGCAACCATCAGGCGAAGCTGTTCCTGCGCGACGGGATGCAGGCTGGGGACGGCGTGCTTTATTACCACTCCAACGCCGACCCGTCCGGGGTGGCCGGGGTCGCGGAAGTCGTGGGGGACGCCTACGCGGACCCGACGCAGTTCGACCCCGCGTCGCCCTACTTCGACCCCAAGGCCAAACCCGCTGCGCCCACCTGGTTCGCACGGGATCTGCGGGCCGTGGCCGCGCTGTCGCGTTTTGTGCCCCTCGCACAGCTCAAGGCCGCTGGCAAGCTCGCCACCATGGCGGTGGTGCAGCGCGGCTCGCGCCTCTCCGTGACCCCCGTGACCCCCCTGGAGTGGCGCGAGGTTCGCCGCCTGGGCGGGCTTTGACGCACCGCCGGGGGGCAGGTGGCGACAGGGTCCGCGACCCCCTCGTCTTCGACCGAAAACCGCCGCCTGGGCCCCCACAGCGCTATTGAACCCCCGTCTGGGCTCTCGACGCCGCCCCTTGAGGCCGCTAGGCTGCCCCGTGGGGCTGGGGGCACCCCGGGGCACCCCCGGTGGCTTGACCCCGCTTCCTCATCCATTCCGAACACTTCCTCCGTCTCCGAGTCCAACCAGAACCCATGACGCAGAACTATCAGACCATGGTCCAGACGGTCCAAGCCGCCCGCGACGACGTCGAAAAGGCCGTCGCCGGCAACAAGGCGGCCTGCGCCCGTGTCCGCAAGGCGATGCAGGACATCAAAAATCTGGCGCAGGAGATCCGCAAGGAAATGCTCGAGCTGCGCGACGCCGGCGGCCCGGGCTGATCCCCGCACGCGGTCGACGCCGCAAACGAGAACGGCCGCGGGCGCGCCCCCCCCCCCCCCGCCGCGGGGGGGGCCGG
>JBBRWC010000155.1:0-6826 GCA_038246255.1 Planctomycetota bacterium | reverse complement strand
TGACAACCCCTACATCGAAGCGCTCTTTCGAACGCTCAAGTACCGACCCGAGTACCCCGACCAGCCCTTCGCCTCGCTGGAAGCGGCGCGCGATTTCGTCGCTCGTTTTGTGCACTGGTACAACACGCAGCACTGCCACAGTGAGATCCGCTTCGTGACGCCCTAGCAGCGCCACGCCGGTCAAGATGTCGCGATCCTGGCGCGCCGCAAACGGGTCTACGAGCAAGCTCGTGCACGGCGCCCCGAACGGTGGTCGCGCTCGACGCGCAACTGGACCCCCGTCGACCGGGTCGTGGTCAACCCGGAGTCCAACGCCACACGGGAAAACGCGGCGTGACCAGCCGAGTCAAACCCCCGAATTCAGGCGGCAACTATCTTGACACCCACCGGATTCGCGTTGGTGGACCTCGCCCGTCGCTCCAAGGCGGGCCAGAAGCCCGCGCACCCAGCGGGCAGAGCCCGGGAAGGTAGAGGGAGCGCGAAGCGGATGCGGGGTTGATTGCGCAGCGGCGACCGCGCTCCCGGCCGCAAACGAAGCCGCCCGCGGCGCCTTTTGGCAACCGCGGGCGGCAGTGGGCTGAACTTCGACGTGTCGGAGGTCAGCGCGAGGAGAAGGGACGATCAGCCCTGGCCGCCGCCGGTGTTGTCACGCGGGGGAACCTGGGGGCGATCGGTCGGGCGCTCGCCGGCGCCACCCATGCCACCCGTGGCTCCATGGCCGTCACCTTTCATCGCACCGCCCTGCTTGTTCCAGTAGGGCTGGACGCGGTGGTGTTGGTAAACGCGCTCAAGGAAGGCCGGCGAGCGCATGGTCGTCCACTGGTTGTTGTCCCACTCGGGGGCGTTGTCCAGGGAGTCGCGGGTCGTGTTGAGCACCAGGCTCAGCTCGCGGTCGTCCGCTTCGCTGTCCTCGGTCTCGCGCACTTGGAAGGCGCCGAACGGAACGGCGACGTTGCGCTCGCCCATGCCCATGAAGCCGCCGACGCCGACCACGGCGTAGGCGATGCAGCCCGTCTTGGTGTCGATGATCAGTTCGTCGATCTCACCGATGTCCTCGAGCTCGCCATCTTCGGTGGCCTTGACCTTGTGGTCCTTCAGCGTCTCAAGACGCAGGTGCATTCCGGCTGCCGAGGTCGCCGCGGGCGCGCTGGCTTCGACCGGGCGCGCGCGGCCGTCCGGGTTCACACCCGGCTCGTTGTTGGGGCGCTGGGGATTGGTGTTCCCACGCGCGTCACCCATTTGCCCGGTTCCGCGGGGCGACCAACCGGCCTTCGCCTCGTCGCCGTCCGCGTAGGCGGTGGCGGTGGCGAGGTCGGCGGCGGTCGAGCGCATCATCAGGCGCGGCTTGTCGTTCTCGGCGCCCGGGGTGATCTGCAGGGTTTGGAACGGAACGAGGACTTTGCCCTCGCGCATGCCGCTCTCCCCGCGCAGGTCCACGATCGCGAAGTCGATGTGACCGTCGTTGCCGCGGATCAGGAAGTCGACCAGCTCCGCCGCTTCGCGACCCTGGCCGTCATAGATGGTGGAGCCGCGCAGGGTGCTCGCGCGTTGGGCCGCGAACTCCTTGTGCTGCTTGTCGGTGGCCTGGTAGCCGACTTGACCCTGCTGGGCCGTGGGTGCACCCCGGTTCGCGGGGGTTTGGGGCGTGTCGCGCGGCGCCGGCGGAGTCTGCGCGAGTGCGAGGAAAACGAAGGCAATGCTGGTGATCTGCATGGTATCGAGGGTTGGAATCGTGGTGGTGGAAGGGTTAGCGGTCCATGGACCTGCGCATGACCGTCGTCGAGCGAGGCAGTCTCGGCAGGGCCCCATCGAGCCGCGACCGCGGAGCGCTTCTCATAGATGCACAGGCCGTGGGTTGCGTGTCGCCGCCGGTTCCACGCAGGTGGTTCGCGACAGCTTCAGCACTCTGACATTATCAACTAGCGTGCCGCGCTCGATCCGAGCGCGGCGCGGCGCGGCGCGCCGCCGAGGGCGCTTTGTGCGCGTTGCGCGCGCCCGAATCCTGCGGAGGTCGCGCGGGATGCACGCGGCGCGCGAGATCCGCACGTCGGGCTGCGCAGCGCGGTGCTGCGCCGATTCCGCACGGAAGCGGACGGAGCATGCACACCTTTGTGCAGCGCGCTTCGTGATCAGACGGAGCGCGCGGACGGACCGCGGAGCGAATCGGCAGTCGGAGGCCCGCGCGGTGTGCTCGGCGGGCGTCCGGCCGACTGCGCGGGATGCGCTGTCGCTTCGACCGGCGAGTTCGTATGGGGCGCTCCTGCGCGGGAGACTGCGGGCGCAGAGCCGACGGTCCCGTGTTCGATGGGCCCGGAGGCGGAAGCGGCGGACGCTCCTGTTGCGGATGCCGCACCCGGCACCGCACCCTCAGGGGCGCCGCGAACGGTGGCGGTCGCGTGGCGGAGTGCCCCGCGGGCGGCCTGCGTCGTCGCGAAGGACCCGACCATGCGCGCCCAAGACAAGGCGGTGACCACGATGGCCGACACTTGAAATCGGCGGTTAGCGTCGCCGCGCCGACCGCGGCCAGGTGCCAGAAGCACGCCGAGGGCGCAGGCGATCGAGGCCGCGCGCAGAGGATAACGCCGGACGGCGTTGATCCACTTCATCCCGGTTTGATTGTCAGTACCCGACGAGGTGGCGGATCCTGGGCCGAGTCCGAATCCACTCGCGACTTGGTGCAGTTTGAGCCGCGCGCGATGTTCACGCGCTTGGATTACGGCGATCACGTCCTGGCGTTTCATGCTCCCGCACCCGGCGTCGCGACGGCCAGCGGCTCCGCCTTGATCCGTTCGGCGCTCAGGCGGTACATGCGCGCACGGCGAGTGCTGAGGATCGCGAGCGCCCCCGCGAGGCCGAGGACGCCGACAGCCAGTCGACCGACCCAGATGCGACCGCCCGCGAGTTCCGTCGTGAGTGCGGCGAGCCCTTGGGCGGCATACACAAGCGCGATGGTCGTCCCCGCGGCGAGGACTAGCCCCGCCCACAGGCCTGCCATCAGGTCGTGGCCGCGTTCGAGCGCGGCGAGGCGCACTCGTTCCCAGCGCATCGTCGCGAGTTCACCGAGGGCACCGCCCGCTGCGCGCAGCTCTCGCTCAAGTCGTCCGCGGTCGGTGTCCGCACCCTTCGACGTTTGGCCAGCGGTGTCCGCGGGTCCGGGTTGACTTGCTCCCGCGGCGCCGCGGGGTGGGTTTTGGATGCGTTGTGCTTCCATGGGTGTGGGCTCGTGACTGCGCGGGGATTTCGTTTGCGGGGTGCGGGCGGGTGGTCCTCACCCTCCCCAACGACCGTGGGGGCGCGGTCGCCGTGCGCCTCTGGCGCCGGCTTCACAACCCGGGGAGAACACCGAGGTGAGATCGATGGTCTCCCGGGCTGCGCCGGTCCTCCGATTAGGCGAAAAATCGTCACCGCCCGGCGCGGCTCGCGGGCCAAGGCGGTGACGTGGTGCCTTTCAGCGGCGCGCGATCATGCCGATCACGAGACCGACACCGGCGGCGATGGCGAGCGAGCGGATGGGGCTGCTGCGAACCGCGTCGGAGACGGTCCCTTCAACGTCACCGAGGTTCTCCTCGAGGCGGTGTTTGACCTGAACACCCTTCTCGCGCAGGTGGCTGAGCTCGGCCTTGACGGCCTGGCTGACGACGCGGCCGAGTTCGGCGGCGTCGGAGCCGAGCGCAGCGAACTGGTCTTGCACGGCTTCGCGCGTATCGCTCACGTCGTCACTGCCGCGGCTGCGGTCGCCTTCCTTGACACCACCCTTGTTCTGAATCTGGGGGCGGCCCATCGGACGCAGCTCGTCGGGAGTGGAGGTTGAACTGGAAGTGGAGTGGGTGGGCTGACGTTGGTCCATGTTGCGGTTCTCCGTTCGCACAAGTTCTGGCCCCGTGCGCTTGCCACAGCTCCGTGCTGCAGCCTGTTGGGCGGGACCGTGTGGGGAACCACTCGCACCACAGGGCGCTCGAGTTCCGCTTGGCGGTACAGAAGTGAGAGCAAGCGCCGTGCCACGGGCTGGAATTCGCGCCTCAACCCCACCTGCCGCCTTTACGGAGCACATCCGGCGCAGATCGAGCCCCACACACCCCCTGTGCGCTCTTGGCGAATGCGGGACTTGCCCCGCCGAAGCTGCCACTTGCGCCATCTGCATGGTCCTCCGGCGGCGCGGCGCGACCCCTCGCGCCCGGCGTCTTCGTACTCAGACCGTCGGCTTTTGGGGGCGACGGCGGTAGTCCGAGCCGCGGATGCCGTGGCGGCGCAAACGGTCGTAGAACGAGCGCGGAGCGAGTCCCGAACGGGCGGCCGCGTCCTTGACGACGCCCCCTGTCTGCGCGAGCACCGCGCACAGGTACGCGCGCTCGGCACGATCTGCACTCGCTTCTCGCACTTCGCGCAAACTGAGCGACGCCCAGTTCTCAGGCAAGAGCGCGTCGATCTCATTCGCTTCCCGCGGCCCGTGCATCCCGTTCATCGGCACCTCGAACTTCGTACTCGGCAATGGCGCCCTGGGCAACCGCGCGCTCTGGCGCGGCGCCGGGTGAGCTTGGTTCGCGCGCCCCGACGGCGGCGGGGGCACGTCAAGGTGCTCCGGTTCGATCGACGTCCCCTCGCACTCCCGCACGGCGCGTTCGAGCACGCGCGCCAGCTCGCGCGCGTTGTGTTCGAACGGGTGCGCGATCAGGCGGTCGAGGGCCGCTGCGGCGATCTTTTGGATCTGCGGTTTCGCGAGCCGCGCCCGGAACGCGGCGAGCATGCCGTTGGCGAGCTCGGGGATGTCCTCGCGGCGCTCGCGCAGGGGTGGCACCTCGAGCACGACCGCGCCGCGGCGCACGAGAACATCCGCGAAAGCGCTTGCGTTGAAGGGATGGCGCGGCGCACGCGCCGTTGCCGCAGCGAGGCGGACGTCGACCGGTGCGCGGTTGCCGAAGCGGCGGTCGACGGCTTCGAGCAGCACGTCGAACAGGTGCTGTGGCAGCTTCGCGACGTCGTCGAGGAAAAGCATCCCGCCGGTCGAAGGACCGAACAGGGCGTGGCGTGCACCGCCGGCGCGCAAAGCCCCATTGGAGGGTCCAAACGCGCTCGCGGGGGTGTCGCTGGCCGGCGCGGGTTGCGGCAGACCGCCGCAGTCCACCGCGGCAAAGGGCGCCGCCGCGCGCGCACTTTCGCTGTGGATCGCGCGGGCGAGGCGCTCCTTGCCAACACCGCTCTCGCCCGTGATGAGGAGCGGAACATCGTCGGCGGCGGCGATGCGAGCGAGCGCAATGGTACGGCGCATCGCGGCGCTGCGGGCGACGAAGTCGGAAAGGCGCGGAGGCTTCGCGGCACCTTCGAGTGCGAGTTCCAGGTCGGCGAGCGGCGACGTACGAATAGGGAGCATGGTGAGGCCGACGGCGATTTCGGTGATGCGGGCGCTTCGTGAAGAGTGCTTGAGGCGGTCCCGGTTCCGTTCCGGGCTAGTGCACATGTGCACGCAGTTGCGCCCCCGCGTCGCTGCGAACTTTCTCCCACCGCTTTGCGGCTTCGAAAATCACCGTTTCCGCGTGACGGGTTGGCACGCAGGTTGCTGACGGAAAGGCTACAGCGGGCGGCGCACTGCGCGTTCGGGGCTAGCCCGAGTTATTCCCCAGCTTTCCGACCACGCGGCCCAACCGGCGGCCTACGGCCCGCCTTCCGCCGTCTGGCGGCACTTTGCGACCACGGGCGTCCTCGTTGACCTGTTCAAGGTCGACTGTGGATCCCGCGGCCACACAGCACCACCAGACACCGACTTGGGCTCGTCTGCTCGAAAACCTGGTGAATAACCCGGGCTAGCGCCGACGCACCCGCACCCTCGCCACTGCATTCTCGCTATGGGTCGATCGACGTGATCGACGGCGATTGCCCACCCACCTACCAACGGAGAGACACATGAACAGCGACACGATGAAAGGCAACTGGCGCCAACTGACTGGGGCCGTGAAGTCGAAGTGGGGCAAGCTCACCGACGACGACCTCACGCACATTGACGGTGAGCGCGAGCGGCTGGCTGGCAAGATCCAGGAGCGTTACGGCATCGCCAAAGACAAGGCCGAATCCGAGATCAAGAGCTTCGAGGATCAACAACGCGCCACCGACCGCCCGCGCTGATTGCTGCGGACGGCTCGGTCGAAGCACGGCCAGCGCGCCAATAACCCGAGTCGATGACGCCGCACGCCGCACCCCGCACCACGCCGCACGCAGCGGGGTGCGGGGTGCGGCGTCGACTTCGTTCCGGACCTCGTCCTCGCGCAACCCGACCGCGTCCTCGCGCAATTGGGGCCCCCTCGCGGTCTGCCCTGTAACGGCGCTTTCTGCCCGCCCATTGCGCCAACTGCAGCGCGGCTGGCTTCCCCCGGCGCGGAATTACCTGCGCTGGGCAGTCCGACCTCCGCTCCGGACGCCGCCAGCACCCGCTGCGCGATTTCTGCGACCTTCTGCGAGCGCGGCACGCTTCTGGCAAGGGAACCGTAGCGGCAGCCATTTCGGCTGGCGCGACCACCACCCTCTCCCGAGAGACCCCCATGCTTAGCTGGAGCTTGACCTTTTTTGTCCTCGCGATCGTGGCAGCCATCTTCGGCTTCGGCGGCATCGCCTCCGCCGCTGGCGGCATCGCCCAGATCCTTTTCTTCGTCTTCCTGGTAGCGCTCGTCATCAGCATGCTGATGGGCCGCCGGACCGTGGCCGATTGAAGCCGCTGCGTTACCCGCAGGACGGCGCGCGTCGGACGCCGCGGACGGCCCGGGGCGTCCCGCGCGCGCCCCGCGATCGGCGCCCTAACACCGTCCGGGGCAGCGCGACGAGCCGGCGACCCTCAGGA
>JBBRWC010000154.1:0-6919 GCA_038246255.1 Planctomycetota bacterium | reverse complement strand
GGCTTCGGCAGGCACGCGTTCGGCATGCGCCGTGGTGGTGGCGAGAGCTAGACGTCGTCCCGCTGCTCCCCGGACGAGCGCCGACGCCGCCGGAAGCGCGGCGCGCGCCACCCTGCGAGCCAGCCCACGCCGGGGCATCAGGGGCTGCCGCCACAGTCCCGCTGCCGCGATCGCGGTCACCGAGCGCGCGTGTCCCGCCAGCGCGAGTTCGAGCGCCACCCACCCACCCAGCGAGTTGCCTGCCAGGTGAGGCTTGTCCAGCGACAGCTGCCCGGCGAACGCCGCCACCGCACCGGCAAGCGCGGCCGGCGCCGGGGCATCGGGGCCGCCGAGTACCGGTGACTCGCCGAAGCCGGGCAGGTCGAGCGCCACGACGTCGCGCTCGGCACTCAACCGGTCCATCACCGGGTCCCACACGCGGCGGTCAGCGCCCAGCGCGTGGAGCAGGATGAGCGGCGGGCCCGCTCCACGGCGGTCGAAGGCGAGTTGCACTGCCGGCCTCAGCGATGGGCGGCGCGGGCCACGGCAGCGCTGATCAGCGCCGAGCCGCCGGCGACGACCACAGTTGCGGGCACAGAGCCCTCGGGGAGGCCGCGGCGGCCCGCCAGGGTTGCCCCGATGTCCGCCAGGTCCCCGGCGATGCTGGCTGCCAGGTACGGCCGCACGGGCGCGCCGCGCAGGGCAGCCGCGATCGCCAAACCGTGTAGCGCCACCTCGCGCGCTCCCAGCCCGCGGAGCGCGACCTGCGCCGCGGGCTCAGCCGCGGCCGACCCGAGCCACCTGCGGGTGAGACGTGCGGGAACGGCGATCAGCGCGACGCCGTAGCTGACGCGCAACGTCAGCACCACGAGAACGGCGTTGCGGGAAGCGGGGGACATTCCGGTCAAGATAAGGGCAGGTGAGCGGAGTGGATCACTAATCGGCGCTCGCGCCGCGTACGTAACCTCTTGTAGACATGGATCTCTCCGGCGCAACCGCCCTCGTCACCGGTGCCAATCGCGGTATCGGCCGCGCGATCACCGAGGCCCTTGCCGCGCGGCCGCTGCGTTTGGTGTTCGCGGGCATGCGCGCCACCGGGCGGTTCGAGCCGGTGGAAGGGGCCACCGAGGTCCGTCCCGTGCGGCTGGATCTGTCGAGCCGCGAGTCCATCGACTCGTGCGTCGACGCCCTGGGAGACGCCCTCGAGAAGATCGACCTGCTCGTGAACAACGCCGGCCAGATGACTGGGGGGCTGCTCGAGGACCAGGACATGGGCGAGGTCTACTCGATGTTCCAGGCCAATCTGATCGCGGTTGCCCACCTCACGCATCGATTTCTCCCGCACATGCTCGCCAACGGGCGCGGCAAGATCGTGAACAACGCTTCCATCAGCGGCTATGCGTACTTTCCTGCCGCGACCACATATGCCGCGTCCAAGGCCGGCGTCGTGGCGCTGAGCGAGTCCCTGCGTCGCGAGCTGAAGGGCACCGGCGTCGACGTCCTGCACCTGGTCACACCCGGCGTGAAAACGGACATGCTCGATGCGACCGAGGATGTCTATGGCCGCCACATCGACACCTCGCGCTGGGAGAAGGTGGAGCCCGCGGAGTGGGCAGCGAAGGTCCTCGAGGCGATCGAGAACGACGACCACGTGCTGGGCCCCGGCGGCCGGACGGCCGTCGCCAAGCTCGCATCGCGGGGCCCAGCCTTCCTGCTCGACTCGCTCAGCGCGCGGATGTTCAGCCGCCAACGGCGCCGATAGCCGAGGGAGCAGTCGCTGTCGTAGACGGCGTCCTTGGGTGACGGCCCGTCCACCGTGGCTTTGCCAGCAGCGCCTGGATCAGGCCGATCCTGCGCTCGGCAAAGCCGGCCTCGCAGTAGGAAAGGTACATCCGCCAGAGCCTGCGGAACCGCTGGTCGTATCCAAGCGACTCCAACTCCTCGGCGGCTTCCTCGAAGTTCGCCCGCCAGCGGCGCAGCGTCTCGGCGTAATGAGGAGCGAGGTCCTCGAGGTGTTCGGTGGCCAAGTCGGTCCGGCGCGCAACGCACTTCGCGATGACCTGCCGCGAGGGTAGGCAGCCGTTCGGGAACACATAGGTCCGGATGAAGCTCTTCGACGCCTTCTCGACTTCGTACGCGTCGTCATCCATCGTGATCGCCTGCAACAGCATCACGCCGTCTGGTGCGAGCAGGTCCGAGCAGCACTGGAAGAATGTGCCGAAGTCCTTCCATCCCACCGCTTCGATCATCTCGATCGAAACGAGCTTGTCGTAGCTGCCGCGCAGATCGCGATAGTCGTCGAGCAGCACCTCGACGCGGCTTTCGACACCGGCCTCCCGCACGCGCGCGAGGGCCATGTCGTGTTGATCCTTCGAGATCGTCGTGGTCGTGACCCGGCAGCCGCGCGTGAGGGCCGCGTGCACCGCGAATCCGCCCCAGCCGGTGCCGATCTCGAGCACGTGGTCGGCGGGCCCCAGGTCGAGCTTGTCGCACACCAACTCGAGCTTGGCGATGGAAGCCTGCTCCGGCGTCATCCCCCGGTCGTCGAAGACCGCGCACGAGTACATGAGGGTCGGATCGAGCATGCGGGAGAACAGCTCGTTGCCAAGGTCGTAGTGCGCAGCGATGTCCTTGCGGCTCCGCGTCGGCGTGTTGCGCAGAAAGGCGGCACGCAGCCACTGGTATGGAGCGCGGACGAACGTCAGCCGACGACGAATACGGTCGACCCCGTCCACGTTGCGCGCGGCGACGCGGATCACCGCCGTGAGGTCGGGCGTGTCCCACAGTCCCGCCATGTAGGACTCCGCCAGACCACGACTGCCGCGCAGCAGGGACACCCATGCGCGAGAAGAACGCACGTGGACGGTCGCACTGGGCGCTCCTGCGCCGAACACCTGCGCGCGGCCGCCCTCGATCACCGTCAGCTCCCCGCTACGCAGCCGCGCCAGCACCCCCGAAACGACCCTACGCGCAATCCACTCGATCACGACGGCTGTATTCCCGGATGGGGCTGGACCGGCACTCCCTTGAGCTTCAGTGCGATTGCGTGCCCGTAGATCAGCGCGAGCATCCGCATCGTCGCGCCTGGGTGCCGCGCGGTTACGCGGGCGAGGGAGCGCCGCGTGAGCGGCGCGTGGCGAAGCCCCAGCGTCGCGTCGAAGGCGACCTTCCCGTCCTCGCTGCTCTCGATGTGCACCGAGAGGGTCGCACCCGGCGCGGGTGCGCGCCAGGTGTAGCGCTGGTCCATGCCCATGAAGGGCGAGACGTGGAGTGCCTTGTCGAGGTCGCCGCGAATCACGGGGCCATCGCCGTGGGGAAGCACGTAGGCGTGGCGCTCGCCCCAGGGCGTGCTGGTCACCTCGGCGAGGACCGAGTTGATCCGCTCCCCGCCTGCCGCGAAGCAGTAATAGAAGCTCACCGGGTTGAAGCAATGCCCGAAGGTGCGCAGCTGGGTAAGGACCCGGATCGGCCCCTCGGGGCGCGAGCCGCACCGGGATGCGACCAGTGCGCGCACGGCCTCATCGAGCGGCACTGACGGGTCACCCAGGTAGTCGCTGCGACGGAAGCGCACGAGGCCGGGCCGGGAGCGGACAAGCCTTCCGTCCAGCAGGGTCGGCAGCTCGTCGAGGTCCACGTAGGCCATCGCGATTCGATGATGGAACTCGTGCGAGCGGACCGCGAAGCGGCGATGGCGGATCGTGCCTTCATAGAGAGCGCTGTGCATCAGATTCCCCCCACCCCGAGGCGCTCGGCCACTCGCACCGCGCTGGTCACGCCGTCCTCGTGGAAGCCCCAGCCCCAGTAGGCGCCGCAGTAATGCGTGCGGTTGCGCCCGCTGATCTCATCGTGGCGAGCCTGGGCGGCCTGGCCGGCCGCGGTGAAGACCGGATGCGCGTAGGAAATCGTGCGGATGATCTTGCTTGGGTCGATCGCGCTCGTGTGGTTGAGCGTCACGCAGAACTCGCGGTCGGCACGCAGCGACTGGAGCCGGTTCATGTGGTAGGTCACCGTGGGCTTGCCTTGGGGCGAAGCGAGCAGGTGATAGTTCCAGCTGGCCCATGCGCGCCGGCGCCGCGGCAGCAGGCGGGTGTCGGTGTGCAGCACCGCTTCGTTTGGCTGGTACGGAATCGCGCCGAGCAGATCGTGCTCCCGCTGTGAGGCGTCGGTGAGAAGTGCGAGGGCCTGGTCGGAGTGAGTCGCCACGACCACCTCGTCGAAGCGCTCGACCTCGCTCCCGCACGGGGTGATTTCGACGTGGTCCTCACGGCGGCGGATGGACTCGATCGGCGTCGACAGGCGCAGGCGGTCGCGCCACGGCCTCACGAGCGCCTCGACGTAGAGGTGCGACCCGCCGTGCACCGTGCGCCACTTCGGCCTCCCGCGGAAGCTGAGCATCCCGTGGTTGTGGAAGAACTCGAGCAGGAACCGTGCGGGGAAGCTCCACATCTGCCGTGGATCGGCGGACCAGACCGCCGCCGCCTGGGGCACGATCAGCCGGTCGATGAACGCACGGGAGAAGCGCTTGGCCTCGAGCCAGTGGCCAAGCGAGGGGCCCGTGTCATCAGATCGCAGCAACTCCCGGGCCTCGCGGTTGAAGCGCACCAGATCCGCCACCATCCGGTGGAACCAAGGTGACGCGAGGTGCGCCCGCTTGGCGAAGAGCCCGTTCGGTGATGCGCTGCTGTACTCGAAGTCGCTCGCCTCGTCGGCCACGGCGAAGCTCATGGTCGACGCCTGGCTCGCTACACCGATCCGCTTGAGCAGGCGCTCGAAGTTCGGGTAGTTGCGGTCGTTGAAGACGATGAACCCGGTGTCTACCCAGTGGGTCTCGTGCGCGGTGTCCACGCGGACCGTGTTGGTGTGGCCGCCCGGGTAGGAGCCGGCCTCGAAGACCGTCACCTCGTGCCTGCGCGCGAGCAGGTGGGCCGCGACCAGGCCGGAGACGCCCGCGCCGACGACGGCGATCCTCATTGGCGAAGCTCGGAGTCCGCAGCGTGCACGACAGTTGTACGCGTAGGCGAGGGTGTTCAGATCACCGAGAGAAAGTCGCGGCGACCGGAATTGAACTAGCGACCGCTCGGCCGACCGATTTGCACTCGGCGCTCGCAGCGCAAGGTGGATTTGCGACGGCGAGATTTCCGTAGACGGCGAACTATGTGGTGACGTAACTTGGTTCGGTCGCCACTGACACGCGCAACTTTTCGAGGGCCAAGCGCAATCTGCCCTTGACCGTGCCGAGTGGTATGCCGACCTTGGCGGCAATCTCGTTCTGGGTCAGTGCGTAGAAGTAGGCCAACTCGACCACCTCGCGTTGCTCGGCCGGAAGGCCACCTAGGAGCAGGCGTACGTGGTGCGACTCCTCGATCTGGGTCACCTGCTCATCGGTGCGCTCGGCGGCCGCCAGGCGCTCGGCGACGGCTCCGTCGAGCTCCACGGTCCGGATATGGCGGGCTTGGCTTCGTAGCGAATCGATGCCCTTGTTGCGAACGAGAGTGAGCAGCCAGGTCCTGACACTGGCACGCGTCGCGTCGTAGTCGCGCGCGCCGCGCCAGAGCGTCATAAAAGCGTCCTGGGTTACCTCTTCTGCCGTGGACGAGTGCCCTGTGACCCGCACGGCCAAGCCGTATGCCACCGCCCGGTGGCGGTCGTAGATCGCCTCGAAGGCGCACAAATCACCGCTTGCGACCCGAGTCATCAATTCAGTGTCGTGGAGCTTGTCGAGCCGCGAAGTAACCATCTGACGGGCACTGTACAGTATTTGTCTAGATCATGTTTAGAGTCTGTAGAGATACTGTCACCTTCCTGCCATGACCGATGGCGGACGGCTACGTATTGGGGAGCTCAGCAAGCGTGTCGGTGTGAGCCCGGAGCTGTTGCGCGCTTGGGAGACCCGATATGAGCTGGTTCAACCCGAGCGGAGCGCGGGAGGTCTGCGCCTCTACTCCCAGCAGGATGAGCGGCGCGTGCGCGTCATGCGCGACCGGATCGCTGCTGGGCTCTCGGCTGCGGAGGCCGCACGCGTCGCAAAGCTCGGCGGCGATCCACTTGCGCGCGACGGGTCGCCGAGCATCCCGGAGATCCTGGCCGATCTCGAGCGCAGCTTCGCGGCGCTCGACGAGCCGGCGGCCCAGGCGGCGCTCGACCAGCTGTTTGAGACCTTCGAGCTGGCGCCCGCTTTGTCTCAGGCGATCGTGCCGTTCCTGTACAGGCTCGGCGAGCGGTGGGCGGCCGCGGAGACGACAGTGGCGCATGAACATTTCGCAAGCGACGTGATCGGCGGGCGATTGCGCGCGCTAGCGCGCGGCTGGGGAGGGGGCGTGGGACCAAGAGCCATCCTCGCCTGCCCGCCCGGCGAACAGCATGTGCTGGGCCTAGTGTGTTTTGGGCTCGCGCTTCGCGAACGCGGCTGGCGGATCACCTACCTCGGCGCCGAAACCCCGCTCGACAGCCTCGCCTACGCGCTCGTCGAGCCGTCGCCTGCGATCGTGGTCCTCGCAGCGGTCAGCCCGCAGCGGTTCCTGGACGCCCGCGAGGACATCAAGGCTCTGGCAGGCCGCGTGCGAGTGGGAATCGGGGGCGCGGGCGCCTCCGAGGGGCTCGCCGCCGCGCTTGACGCCGACCTGCTTGTTGGTGGCATTATCGAAGCAGCGGCAAGCCTCGCACCCTGACCGCCTCCGCCGTCATCATGCGTCCCGATGTATGTGTCGCTGTCGCGCCTGCGAGTTTCCAAGCCCGCCGCGGCGGACCTCATAGCCGCCTTTCGGAAACGCGCACGCCTAGTTGTAGTTCCTGAGCACGTTGATCTGACCCTGGTTTCGTGGAGTCGTCGATCTGGAATCAGGCGGCGATGCGTTGTTGTTGGTGTTGGTTCTCGTATTCGATCGGCGTAAGCATGTTCAGTGCGCTGTGCCGTCGTCGGGTGTTGTGGAAGATCTCAATG
>JBBRWC010000153.1:0-7417 GCA_038246255.1 Planctomycetota bacterium | reverse complement strand
GACGCAGCCCGAACGCGCAGAGTTCCGAACGCGGCACGGGGCGAACCGCACCGTGTCGTGCGTCTTTTGTACCATCCCCCGCACCCCCCCCGCATCAATCCTCTCGATGGGGGGCGCGCTTCCCGCTTCAGCGGGTGTCCGGTTCCCGGGGGGCGGCCAGCGGGAAAAGGGGTGGCGGAGGGGTCAGAACCCCGTCCAGGCGGAGCGGATCGGTGGGCGCCAGCGAGAGCGGCGCCTCGGCGGGCTCCTTGCGCACTCGGCGCAGGAGCGCCAGGGCTTCGGGCAGCGCGAACTGCTCCCCCGAGAATCCGGCGACAAACCGTCCCCCGCGGACTTCGCCGGACAGTTCCAGGGCGCGCAGCTCCCGGGCGAGATCGCGCCACGGGGCGAGAGGCCGTTCGCGCTCGAGCAGCTTGCGGAACACGACCCCATAGCGGCGCAGGAGCGCACGGGCGAAAAATCGCGCGCGGTCGGCGTCGCTCGGCCCGGGGTCGCTGTCCCCGTCGGGGAGCCGCCGAAAGACGCTCCAGCGGCCCGCGAACGCCAGCGGTGTGCGCCGTTTCGACGCCGGCGCGATCAGCCAGCGCAGTGCGGCGAACGAATCGTTGGTGACGAGACCTCGCGCCAGGAGTTCACACAGGGCTGCTTCGAAGTGCGAAGGCAGCAAACCGGCGACCCGTGCGAGCTCCTCCTGGAACATCGCGCCCCCGCGGCTCAGCACCTTGAGCACACGCGCTGCGGGCCATTCGAGGCCCTCGATGGAGGGCGGCGGCGCGAGTGCGAGCCAATCGCCGATTTCGTCCCGCGGCACCAGCGTCAGTGGCGTGGAGCGCACCGGACCGCGCGCGCTTCCAAACACACGCCCAAAGGAGACTTGCCCCGTCAATGTCAGGTGGTCGAGCCAGTCGCGTCGGTAACCGTCGACACGCGCGCGCAGGATGTCGCGCTCCCACGCGATCGCGGGCACTTCGCGCCCGGCGAGTTGGCGCACGACGGCCAGGACACCGGCCGCACCCTCGACGTGTGACCCCGGCGCCGCGTGTTGCCAGTGCGCCAGCCCGCGCAAAAACTCGGCGGCGCTGATGGGGCGGATCTCCTTGCGCAGGCGCTCGAGTGTGTACGCGAGGATGCGCGCGAGCAGGCGCCGGTCGCACCACGCTTCGCGTTGCTCGAGCCGCACCCGCAAAACAACCCCGCGGCGCTCGAGCTCGACAAAATCCTCCGCCCGCGCGTCCGCGCTGTCCGCGAACACCGGGCCGAGCGCCTCCATGCGGCCGCGCAAAACATCCACGGGTTCGCGGGTCGCTTCGGTCGCGTACCAGCATCCGCCTTCGAGCACGACACGGCCCGCGACGTGCAGCGTCTTTAGCCACTCGTGCCAGCGAGTTGCCTCGGCATCGGTGGCAAAACCCATCCAACCGAGCGCTTCGTGCACTTCCTCGGCGTCGTGGGGATCGGGCCACGCTTCCTCGCGCACACGCGCGACAGCCGCCGGGTCGAGCTCTCCAAGCGTGTCCGCGGTGCGGCGGTCCAACGTTCGGCGCATCTGCACGGCCTGCGTGCGGCGTTCTTCGAGGGGTGCATCGTCCAAGAACGCATACGGCCGCGCCGTCAGTATGCCTCGGGCAAACGCGGACGGAACCGCGGTGTCGATCGCAACCCGTTCGATGGTTCCCGATTGCAATCCGCGCAACACTTCTAGGAAACCCTCGACATCCATTGCTTCATTGAGGCAATCTTCGATCGTTTGGTCGACGAGGGGGTGGCCGTCGGGGATTTCGATGTCGCCGGGCGCAAGGGTTTCGCCGCACGCGACGGCGGCGGGGAACGCCGCGGCCAGAAGGTCGTCGGCGCGCATTCGCAGGAGTGCGGGGGGCACACGCTTGCCACCTTGTTGACGCACGAGCAGCAGGGCCCGCGTTGCATTCCAGCGCCAGCGTGTCGTGAAGAGTGGCGTGGGCAGAACCGCTTGAATCAACAGGGCGCGCGCGGCGTTCGGATGCAGGTAATCAAACACCTCCGCCAGCGGGAAGCTGTGTTGCGGCCCGAGCGAGAGCACGATGGCCTCTTCGTTTGCCGCGGCCTGCAGCTCGAACCCGAAGCTGCGGCAAAAGCGCTTGCGCAGGGCGAGGCCGAGGGCGCGGTTGATGCGTCCGCCAAAGGGCGCGTGCAGAACGAGCTGCATGCCGCCCGTTTCGTCGAAAAAACGCTCGAGCACCAACCGCCGGCGTGTCGGAATCGCGCCCAGCACAGCCAGCGCCTCCGCGACGTAATCGCGGATCTGCCGCGCTGCCGCTTCGCCGACGCCACATTCGGCTTCGAGCCAACCTTCCGTGAGGCAGTTCGCGCGCACGATCGCGATCTCTTCGGACAGTTCTTCCGTGCGCGAGGGTGCTTCGCCAAACCAGAACGGAAGGCTGGGGGGAGCACCACCAGCGTCCGCAACACGCACGGTGCCCGCCTCGAGCTTGACGACGCGCCACGCTGCGTTGCCGAGCTGGAAAACGTCGCCGACGCTTGACTCGAGGGCAAAATCCTCATCGAGCGAGCCGATGACGGTGCCCTCGGGTTCGAGCACAACGCGGTAGTCGGCGCGGTCGGGAATCGCACCGCCGGAGGTGATCGCGGGCAAACGCGCGCGTTTGGTCGCGAGCAACCGATCGCCCACGCCGTCGCGGTGCAGCAACGCGCTGCGGCCACCCAGGTGCAAAGCGACCGTGGCGTCGAAGTCCTCGCGCGTGAGGTTGCGGTAGGGGTACGCGCGCCGCAGCAGATTGAAGAGGTCTTCGGTGCGCCACTCTTCGCTCACGCAAGCGGCCACGATGTGTTGCGCCAGGATGTCGAGGGGCGCCGTGGGTTGGGGTGTGCGGTCGAGTTTCCCCAGTCGTATCGCACGCAGGAGCGCCGCCGATTCGACGAGTTCGTCTTGGGTCAGCGGGAAAAGGCGTCCCTTCGGAACGCGCCCAACGCCGTGCCCGGCGCGGCCAACACGCTGCAACAGGGTGGCGATCGAGCGTGTGGCGCCCACCTGTACAACCAGGTCGAGGTCGCCGATGTCGATGCCGAGCTCCAGCGAAGCCGTCGCGACGAGCGCCTTCAGCTCTCCGCGTTTCAAGCGCTGTTCGGCGTCGAGCCGGCGCTCTTTCGACAGGCTGCTGTGGTGGCACGCGACGTGTTCGGCGCCCATTCGCTTGGCAAGGCCCGCCGCCATGCGCTCCGCACCCTTACGCGTCGTGGCGAAAACGAGGGTCGAGCGATGTTCAGCGATCAACTCCACGATGCGTGCGTGCATCTCGTCCGCGACCTCGTGGGAACACACGGTTTCCAAGGCCGATGAAGGCAACTCGATTGCAAGATCAAGCCGCCGCAGGTGGCCTTCGTCGATCGTGGTGCACTTACGCCCCTCGCCGACGAGGAACCGGGCCACATCCTCGATGGGTTTTTGCGTCGCGGACAGTCCGATGCGTTGCAGCGGTTCGCCGGTATGTGCAGTGGTGAGCGCTTCCAAGCGTTCGAGCGCGAGCGCCAGGTGGGAACCGCGTTTGGACCCCAGCACGGCGTGCACCTCGTCGACGATCACCGTGCGCACGGAACGCAGGATGTCGCGGCCACCGAAGCTGGTCAGCAGGATGCTCAGGCTTTCGGGCGTCGTGACAAACACGTGCGGCGGCCGTTTGCGCATCGCGGTGCGCTCCGCGGCCGGTGTGTCACCGCTGCGCACCAGCACACGCACCTCGGGCAAGGTTGGATCAAGCGCGCGCCATGCCCCCAGCGGTTGGTTGAGGTTTTTCGCGATGTCGTTTGAAAGGCTGCGCAGCGGCGAAACGTAGAGCACGCGCGTTTCGTCGCTGAGCGTGTCTCCGCGCGCCAAAAGGCCGTTCACCGACGGAAGGAACGCCGCCAACGTTTTGCCGGACCCCGTGGGCGCCGCAACGAGCACGTTTTCGCCCCGACCAATGGCCGCCCACGCACGCGCCTGCGCGGCGGTGGGCTCGCCGAGGTGTTCGGCGAACCACGCACGGACGGTCGGCAGAAAGCGCGAAAGGGACATCGTGGGGGTCGGGGCGAGGCGCGGCCACCGCTGTAGGCCCGCGGGGAGTACCGTTCCAGCGGCGGCGTGCGGCGAGCAGGACGGTTGCACAACGGTCAGAGGAGCGATTCGGCTCAAATGGGGACGGGGCCGGGAGCGCGGGCCTCCAGGCCCGCCACGGAGCGAGAGCAGCCGCCGGCATCCACTCGACACGCTCAAAGGCGGGGCCGGAGGCCCGCGCACCCATCGGGCGGAGCCCGGCCAGAAATGTGAGTTCGCGAAGAACTGCGGCGTGACCGCGAGTGGAGCGACGCGGAAAAGGCCCACTCCTCCCGCGCATTCGATCCGCTCACACCGGCAAGCACAGGGTCGGCGCAACGCCGCGAGGGGCGAAACACGCCCGGGAGACGGATAAGGACTTGCACTCCAGGGCACGCGCGTGGCGGAGGCGGAGGGATTCGAACCCCCGGTGCCCGTCAGGACACAGCGGTTTTCAAAACCGCCGCAATCGGCCACTCTGCCACGCCTCCGTGCGCAGGGTAACAAGCGCTCCGCGTGCCGCCGAAATCGAGCTGACGGCCAGGCGACGGCTCGGCGGCCGTTGACGCGTTACTCCTTCTTGCGCTTCTTCTTGGGCGGCGGGGGCTCGTCGTTCGGGGGCGTGGGCGGTTTTTTCGGGGACTTGCCCCCGGGCGGGGTGCCGGATTGGGGCGGCGGGCCCTCGCCGGCGGCCGCTGAAACGACGTCCTGGGCGACGTGGATCGGGCAGCCGGCGCGCAGTGCGAGCGCGATGGCATCCGACGGACGTGCGTCGACGTGCACCGGCGTCGTGGCGCCCGGAGCCATCAGGACGAGGCGCGCAAAAAACGTCGCCTGGCGCAGGTCCGTGATCTCGATGCGCTCGAGCCGCGCTCCCAAAGCCGTCACGGCATCGAAGAGCAGCTTGTGCGTCGGTGGGCGGGGTGGCTCAAGGTGTGTCACGACCCGCTGGATCTCGTGCGCCTCGTGGGCGCCGATCAGGATCGGAAAACCGCGTGGGCCGCCGCGCTCCTTCAAGAAGATCGACTGCTGCTCGCCGTGGTCGTGGGTGACGATGCGCACGAGCAGCATGTCGACCATGGGGGATTTGGCGGGGGACGGCATCGTGGTGGGAGCGGAGCGGCGGGTGGTGCGAGCCGCGCTCCATGAGGAAACTAGCCGCGCCCGGCGGGCGAGTCCACGTCCGCGCGGCTGGCAGCCCTAGAATCCGCCCCCGCGGGGGAACGCCCCCTCGCCCAACACATGGCCAACTCCGCCGATTCCGCCGCGCCGAACCACGCGGGCGCGCCCGAACTCCGCTGGTCCCAAAACCCCGTTCAGGTCCGAATCCTGCGGGGTCGCTGGGTCGAGTCGGTGCACCGCGGGGCGTGGGTGCTCGTGGACGCGGACGGCGGCGCGCTGGAGGGCTCGGGCGACACCATGGAGCGTATTTTTGCGCGCTCGTCCGTCAAGGCGTTCCAGGCGCTCCCGCTGATCGAATCCGGCGCGGCGGAGCGTTTTGGATACCAGGACGACGAGCTGGCCCTCGCGCTCGCGTCGCACGATGGGGAGCCGCTGCACCTCGAAGCCGTCCTGCGTGTGCTCGCGCGTTTGGGGCTCGGTGTTGAGCACCTGCGCTGCGGTCCCCAGGTCCCGGCCGACCGCGCGGTGCGGCGCGATTTGGAAGCGCGCGGCGAGCCGCCGTCGGCGCTGCACAACAACTGCTCGGGCAAACACACGGGTTTCCTCGCGGTGGCGCGTCACCTCGGCGCACCCATCGAGGATTACCTCGATCCCGCGAGCCCCGGCCAGAAACTCGCGCGCGCGGCGCTCGCCGAAATGGCCGGTTTGAACGCCGCAGACATCGACGTCGCGATCGACGGCTGCAGCGCGCCGACGTTCCGTTTGCCGCTCGCAAACCTCGCCACCGCGTTCGCGCGCCTCGCCGCGCCCCAAAACCTTGGCCAAGAACGCCGCGCCGCGTGCGAGCGCATGCAACGCGCCGTCGCCGCAAATCCCGCGCACATCGCGGGCAACCACCGCCGGCTGTGCACCGCTATCGTGCGCGCGAGCGGCGGCCGCCTGTTCCCAAAGATCGGCGCCGAGGGGGTGTACGCGGTGGGGCGAGCGGGGGATGGCCCCGGCCGCGGACGCGGGTTCGCGCTCAAGATGGACGACGGGGACAAACGCGGCCTCGAACCGCTTGTGGTCGGTTTGCTCGAGCGCTTCGGGTGGCTTGCGCCCGCGGAACTCGCGCAGCTTGAGCGCTACCGCGGGCAAGTGCTCGTCAACCGCGCGGGTCTCGATGTCGGCCGCACAGAGGTCGCGGGATGAGCGCCCAGGGACGCAGCCGCGTGCCGGGGCCTCCGCCGCCCGCGCCCCGTCCGCCCCCGCGGCTCGATCGCACCGCGCACAAGGGCATCGCGGGTCGGCTGTTGATCGCGGCCGGCAGCCGCGCCATGCCGGGCGCGGCCATCCTCGTCGCGCGCGCCGCCCAGCGCGCGGGCGCGGGGCTCGTGGCGGTGACCTCGATCGACGGCGAGCTCGACATCGTGCTGCCGATCGCCGCACCCGAGGCCATCCTCGTGCGCCTGGTCGGTCCGGTCGACCGACCGACGCGCGGCGCCTTTCCCGAACTTGCCGGGCGCTCCGATGCCGCCCGTGCAATCGGCCCCGGCTTGGGGACGGATGCGCGCGCGCGTGCGCTCGTCGAAGCGCTGCTCGCGCTCGGCGGCCCGCTCGTGCTCGACGCCGACGGGCTCAACCATTTTGCGGGGCGCGTCGAGCGTCTGCGTGCTGCGACCGGCGCCCTCGTGCTGACGCCCCACCCGGGCGAGGCCCAGCGCCTCTTGGAACGGCCGATTCCGAGCGACGATCGGGGCCGGCTGGAGGCCGCGGGCGAGCTTGCCCAGCGGGCGGGCGCCATCGTCGTGCTGAAGGGCGCGGGCACGGTCGTGGCGAGTGCGGAGGGCGGCGAGGTGCGCGCGTGGGTCAATCCGACTGGAAATCCGGGCCTTGCGACGGCGGGCTCGGGTGACGTTCTGACCGGGATCCTCGGCGCCTACCTATGCCGGCTCGGTCCCGCGTTCGACGCCTTCGACGCCGCGCGCGCCGCCGTCTGGGTCCACGGGCGCGCGGGGGATTATGGGGCGGCCGTTTTGGGCGAGCGCGCCCTCATCGCCTCCGACCTCGTCGATTGGTTGCCCCGGGCGCAGATCGAACTCGAAGGGGAGTAGGGCGTAGAGCGCCCCGCGCGGGGCTCCGTCGCCCGCGCCGCCGGGCGGGGTAGTCTTCGACACATGGTGCGCGCCAGCCTAGACCCGACGGCCAGCGAAGCGCCGACGGCCAGCGAAGCGCCGACGGCCAGCG
>JBBRWC010000152.1:0-7738 GCA_038246255.1 Planctomycetota bacterium | reverse complement strand
TCTTCCTGACGAAACTTCCAGGCCCAAGAGGCCAGGGTTCCCGCAGGCACTCCGCCCTCCTGCGCCAGGCCCTTGAACGTCAGGCCCAGGCGCTCACGCCGGCCGAGCAACTGCACCATCTCTTCGCGTCGGTTCATGCACGCAATCGTCACATCCCGGCCGCCGGCGTCCAGGCGGGGGTGGCGTGACGGTTACGATGCAACGGCACGGCATCGAGCTCCCTCCGCACCCGTGCGCACTGGGCGCGGGAAATCAACTCCGACGCACGTGGCTTCGTCGTCACCGGCCGAAGGTCGCCCAAGAGCGCGGTGTGTGTGGGCCCTCACCCCCCTACTCGCCTGGCTGAGTCATCACCGTCGAAAGGTCGCGCGAGAGCGCCGCACTGCCCGCTCCGCGTTCTTCAACGGCCGAAGGCCGCCTGGGTGCGACCGCGCGTGTTGCTCCGATGGCAGTGCTGGATTCCGGCGGCGTCGGTGAGCTCTTGCTCTTCGGGTTGTCACTGCCGTTCTCGATTTTCGCGCGCCTCAGGGGGAAGCGTGTCAGTCGAACAACGCCGCGCAAATGGTTTCGGGCGTCAGGAGTCGGGCAGTAGCAGGCTTTCGTCCAGGAAGGCCATCAGTTCGTCCCACAGGGGCGAGCCGACTTCCAGCGGGCGTTCGTGCAGGCGTTGCCCCGGTGTGGCGCCTTGCACCGAGCCCAACTTGCGTAGGATTGGGAAGTCGTCCGGATTGAACTGGAAGCTTCGAGTTTCGTTTCCGACGAGTCGGATGATCCCGCCACCATCCCCGGGCGCACCCAGGATGGAGCCTTCGCCCCCCATGCGGATGTAGCGGCCGTCGAACGACAGCCGCATCACGACACCTTCCAGCGCTGCGCTGTAGGCAACTCCGACGGTCGGCGACGTGAGGAGTTGCTCCCTGCACTTTTGCAACATGGCGCGTGGGCTCGGCCAGATGGCGGCGTCGGCCGGGGCAGCACCGGTGTTGACCGGCCCGTTCTCGACATCCGCCACCGGGGTGGGCGGTGAGGGTTCAGGCGATTCCGGATGCGCGGGTTCCAGATGAACCGTGCGACCCCCTCCTGGGAACACCGATGACACCATGTCGGGCACGACCGCGGGTGCGCTTCGACCACTCTCGACAGGCAGCCCGATTTCGGCGCTCGGATCCTTGACGCGCTGCGAAAGCAGCACCCCCAAGGCCAACGCGGCCGCCACGACTGTGACCGTCAGAACTTTGACGCTACTGGCCATCACGGCGTTTCGATCCACCAACTCACCAATGCGTCACCGTCCGTCATGCTCAGGGACATGCGCCGGAGTGAGCCGTCGGGCAAGAGGTGAGGAGAGGAAGCGCCCGCTGTGCGGATGCATCCCTGATACCCGGCCGTGCGACCATCGACGTAATCCAGAGGAGCGGAGATCCCGCCGTCGGTCCGGGTCCAGATCGCAGGCGCCGAGCCCAAGTCTTCGAACTCGTAGCAGAAGACGGCACTCAGATCGACGCCGTCCGGGCCAGGGCCCGAGACGAGGGTCCACGTCAGCATCGAGCCTTCCGGCAATACTCCAACCTCGACGCCGACGCTGGCTGGTGCGCTGCTCATCGCCGCGACGGAGCCCGCGATAAGGGCCGAAGGTGCAAATGCGAAGGCAATCTTTACGAGCGGGGTGTATTTCATGGTCTTAAAGTGTGGAGGGTGCCCTCAAGGAGTGGATCGATTGACCGCGGGCTTCGGACTAGCGACCTTGCACCCGATGGAGCTGATCGGCGCGACGGGCGAGACTCAGCACTTCGGCGCGATCCTGTTCTGCGAGCGGATGCTCCCCGGAAAGCCACGGCGGCTGGCGAGGATCCCGCGCCAAGGCGGCCGCTTCGAGTACTTGGAACACGGGGTATCGGTCGTGTTCAGCGAAATGCAATCGGGTTCCGTCCGACCGTTGGCGAACGATAGTGGTCACCCGATCAAATCGGTAGGCTTCGAGCGAAAGCGTGCCAGCAGGCACTGCGAGCCCTGGGTCCCCCGAAGCCTCGAGTATGTCGGCGACGCAAGAAGAAAGCTGGCCCAAGATGATTCCGATGTTTGCAGGCGCCGCGCTGAGGGCGCGCTCCAACGATGCTTCCCGTGCGCCAACCGCCAAACGGACGTCGCCTTTTGCGCCCCGGATTTCATCGAAAAAATGGACGTCGGTGAACGCCTTTTCCCCAACCAAGTCGCTCGAACCACTGAGCGAGAGCGCGCTATCCTTATCCGACAGCGATTGCGCGAGCACGAAGTTCGGGGAATCGCCGCGCATGGCCGCCGACGATGCGTCAAGAGAGCGAAATACTAACACTCCAGATCCAAGAACGAGGCAAGTCAGGGCCACCGATCCCCACCCGATCCTTCCACTTCGCATCTGGGCCTTTTCACAGCTTTGCTGAGCCGGGTGACCGGCTTTGCACGAAGGAGATTCGCTCGTCATTGTTCTAACCATTACCCACACGGCTCTCCGCACGTCATTGTGACCGAGAGGCCGACATGTCCAAAACTGATCCACGCGTAGTCCGTTCCGCCACAACCCGTCTGAAAAGTCACTTCAGTGTAGGGGAGAATATACCCGGTGTATGAGCCGGTGACGCCGCCCCAGCCATAGTTCATCGTGGGCGGGGATGGGCAAGAGCTGGCGTTGTAAAATGCGGATACTTTGAAACCGCAGGGGTCGCCTCCCATGCAGCCAACCGTATCTGGGATGCAGTCCCCATCGTTGAGAACATTCCCCGACAAGCTCATGATGCCTGGTGTACAGCCCGGTTGGCCTGTGTTATGTGAACCTTGAAGGCGAACTGCGGGGCATATGGGACACTCACTCGCCGCCCCGACCACAGCGAGTGGCGCGGCAGGAGTCGCTCCATTGATGACGGTGGGAGCGATCGTGTGCCGCCAAACACCTGCAAGGGTCATAAGTGTGACAACCAACCCAATGGCCAAAGAGCTCATGGCTCAAGGGTATCAGAATTCGGTGGGGGGGGGGTCAAGCAACAATCATGTAAACCAACGAGCAGCCGCGTGGCCCAAGAAATGAGGGTACAAAGTCCGCTCACTTCGCGGCCAGTTCGGCGGCGCGCTCGCGCAGGGCTTTTGCGCCGGCTTCCTCGCCCCGTTTGTCGGCCATCGCGATCGCTTGGTCGAGCAGCACTTTGGCGCGTTCGGTTTGGCCGGCTCCGATACTCGCGTGGACGAGGGCGTGCAGGGTCACGTATTCGGCTCCGCCCAGGCGCAGGCTGTGGTTCAGAAGGCGGGCGCGGGCCAGTGGGGCTGTGGCTTCAGCGTGGCGTCCAAGGGCGAGCAGCGCTGCGCCCTCGCCGCCCAGGCCCATCGCCATCCCCCACCAGTCGCCCAGCGGACCGGCCAGGTCGCGGCATTGGCGCGCGTGGCCGAGCGCTGTTTCGAAGTCCTTGGCCTTCATCGCGGCGCGGTGTTCGCCGAAGGCTTTTTGGCCGGCGCGGAAGTTCGCGCGCTGCTCCGTGCTCCAGCCGCTGAAGCTGGCCGCGTAGTCGAGGAACAACACGCTGCTGAACGCTTCGTCGGCGGCGCGGGCGCCGAAGAGCGCGCGCTCGTGCATCGCCTTTTGGGCCGCGCTTCCCGGTTGGTCGCTGCCGTCCTCGAGCTTCGCCAGTGAACCCTCAAGGAAGCTGTCGACGAACGGCAGCGCGACGTCGGGGCGCCCTGCGAAGAGCGTCACCGCGCCCGCGTGGTCCTTGGCTTCGAACAGTGCCTCGAAGCGCTCGGCGAGCGCGGCGTCCACCTGGACACGCGGTTCGGGCGCGCGCAGGGCGAGGGATACACAGAGTGCAAAAACGAGGGCCAAGACAAAGATCGAGCGGGTCATGGTGCGTGGGGGCCGGGGGTGCAGGGAGGCAGGGGTGCGACGAAGAGCCGGCGCGGGCGAGAACGTTACCAAGCACCGAAGGCATGTGCCTCAGGCGCCGCGCCCCGCGGGGTCGGACTTCGCGAGCACCAAGCGCGCTCCAAGGCGGGCCTGAAGGCCCGCGCTCCCAACTGCGGTTAGAGTCCCGGGCGATGGGCCGCGCCTCCTTCATCGCCGTGGGTTTTGGACTTGGACTGGCGCTCGCGTGCGGGCGGGCGCCCCTGGGCCTGGATTGGGTGGGGCTCGCCGCGGTCGAGGGTCCGCGCGCGGCAGCGGTGCGCGCGGCGGCCCTTGCACTTGTTGCCGTGGTGATGGGAGTGCTCGCGCGGGGTGGAGCGCCGCTAAGGGCCGGTGCATGGCTCGGTGGTCTGTTCGCGGGTTTTGCGACGGGAGCGCTGCTGCTCGACGGCTGGTTTGCGCCGCAAAGCACCGCGACACTTGGCATCGCGCTGGTTGCACCGACTTTCGCTGCAATCCTGGTTGGTATGCGCGCCGGAGCCCTGCGCGCTCCCCGCACATTGACGGTTGTCGGCGACCCGCCGCCCGCGCGCGACGGGCTGGGCGCCCTTGAATGCGCGGGCATCGTGCTGTGCGGCGTCGGAGCAGCGATCGCCCTCGAAACTGTCGCGCGGCCGCTGCGCAGCTTGGGCCTTGGCACTGCGATCGACGACGCGGCCGCGGGGACCATCTTCCTTGCGCTGGTATGGATCGGAGCGCTCGGATTTGGCCCTGCCCTTGGCACCGGCGCGACACGAGTTGGAGCGCGCCTCTTCGGCCCGGTCCTCGTCGCGCTGGGTGCGTTCGTGGGTTGGTGGTTCCTCGGGCGGTTCGAGGAGCCCGGCGCGCTCGGCCGTCAGCTTGCTCTGTTCGGCGCGCGTGCGATCGAGCAAGGCACGTGGCGCTGGAGCCTCGCCGTGGCCGCGCCGGTGCTGATCGTGCCCGCGCTCCTTTTGGGGATGTGGTGCGCAGCGGCTTCGGACATGCGGCGCATTGGCGCGCTCGCCGCTGGCGCTGCGTTGGGGCTCGTCGCGCTCGTGTGGTTGCGCGAGGGTTGGGCGGTGGCGCTCGCGGGCCCCGACGCGCGGGAATCCCTGGCGGCCCATCGAGGACTTTCCATCGGCGCCCTCGTGGCGGCGGCCGGAGCCGCACTCGCTGCATTTGGCCACTGGCGCGCGGGCGGCCGCCCCAGCGCACCGATCGGCGCCGTTCTGCTTGCGGCGGTCACCGTGTCCATAGCACCCGGACCGCTCTTACTGCTATCACCCTGGCAAGACACGCCGATCGAAGCGGAGTGGGTGCTCGAGACGTCGGACGGCCTCTTCACCGTCGAGACCACGCGTTTTGGCGAGACCGTGGCCACCCTCGACCGCCGCCTTTTGGTGCCGCCCCCCTGGGACCGTGCGGGGGATGCGGAGCGCCTCGCCGCTGCCGTCGGCGCGGTCGGAACGTTCGCGTTGTCCGACACGGCGCCGCGCATCCTGTTTGTCGGGTTGCTGACACGCGAGCGCGCCGCGGTGCTGACTGCCCGGCCGGGGCTTGTGCTCGAGCGCACGTCGCCCTGGTATCCGCACGGCGATTTTGTGGAAGCGAGCCTCAACCGCGGCACCGGCCCGCTGCCCGGACGGGTGGTCGCGCCACGCGAAGCCCGAAGGCGCATCCACGCCGGCCACTACGATCTGGTGCTCGCACCGGCTGCATATGGAGTTTTGCTTGCGCCGCGCGGCCTATTCGACACCGCCACGGGGCCCGCGCCCACTGCGGCGCTCGGTGGACTCGAACTGCCCGCGGGCACGGCGGGTGTGGCGTGGCTCGACGGCGGATCTGAACCCGGTGCGGCGTCGCTGTCGGCGTCCGTGCTCGTATAAGCGCGTGGCCTCGACGACCCGCACGTTGCGTTTCTCGCGGGGGAAGCGCGCCACTGGCCGCGGACGGGCGAAGCGGGTTTACGCGCCGCGTTTGCGGCCATCGCGCCGCGCTCGCATATCCCCGGCATCCTCCATCTCTTCGCGCACCCGCGAACACGCGTCGACCAATCGCGAGCGCGGCTCTTCAGGCGGCTCGCGGATGCCGCCGCAGTGGAACCGTCCGCAAGCGCCGACCTCGCGCGCGCACTTGCGCTGCACTACGCCGCTCAACGGCTTTCGCCGACGTGGGCGACGGCGCCCGAGGGATCTGAGACCGATCCCGCGAGTTATGCGCTCTTTGCCGCGGCCGCGCGTGCGCTCGCGCCGGATCCGTTCGTCGAGCGCAGTTTCGAGGCCTTCGCGCGCCTGCTCGTGGAAAAGCAAGAGTACGAGGACGTTCTCGAGCACGTGCTGCCGGTGGCGGAGGCGAAGCGGCCGTGGCTGGCACTTGAGCGCGCGTTGGTGGACACCTACCGCGCGCTGCTCGCGGGCGATGAGGCCCTAGCACGCATCGAGTTGTTGCTCGAGCGGCGCCCGGGTGATCCGGATCTGTGGTTGGAACGGGGTGAGCTTGAGTTGGAGCTGGGGGTCGGCGATGCGGCCGCGAGCCTGCGGCGCGCGCTCGAATTGCAGCCAGAGGGGTACGAGCGCCGACGCCGCTTGGCGCTGGGCCTATTGGGCGTGAACGATCCGGGCGCGCGGGACCTTGTCCGCGAACTGCTGCAGGAGAACCCCTTCGACGCGTCGCTGCGCGACAGCATGCGCGCGGCGCCGACACCGCGCTGATCCGGGGCGGAGGCAACTGCGCGTTGGCGCGGTGTAGGGCCTTCGAGCGCGCTTGTCTTGCGTAAAGCGCTCCACAGAGCAGCGCTCCTTCGGCGCTCATTTTGTCGACACGGGTGGCCGTGGAGATCCTTGCTGGCGGGTTCGCCCCCCGCTGCGGCGCAAGCGAGCTATGCTTCTTGCGACGACCGGGCTCTTGAGGCCCTCGGCGCCCAGTCGTATGGGAACCCCTAGTACGCCGGCCGCGTCCAAGAACCGTGGTGCACCAACTGTGGGCCCCTGCGCGCGCAGGCAATGCCCCTAGCGACGCCCTCGACGGTCCAGACCACAATTCCCGGCAGCCAAACACGGCAGCGCCCTTTTTCGCCGCCCGCGCTCAACCAAGTACACGAGTCGAACGAAACTGCGCGCCTTCCAAGCGGTTTCACCGGTTCACATCTGATTGCAACCCTTTCCACAGGCCCGATGCCGTCCGACGCCTGACAGTTCCATCGCCGCACAGGTCCAGGGTGATTGCATCCTTGGGTCTCGCCCGGCGAAGGGCATGCGGAGTCCGGCTCGCACCGGGGTCACCACGCTCTCCAGACGCCGCTACACGTCACCGCTACACGTCACCGCGGCGGCCCCCCGCCGTAGTTCCAAGTCGTCCCCCCCGTCCGCCGTACGGGTTTTTCGTCAACACACAAGGTACTCCCGGATGAAGAAGCTCCTACTCGCCGCGCTCCCCCTCGCCCTTTTGGCGTGGGTCGCGGCCCCCGCCACGGCCAAGATCGAGCGCCTGTCGCTCGAGCAGATGGTCGAGAAAACGGACAACGCCCTCGACGCTGAAATCGTCGCCCACCAAGTGTTCAAGGTCGACCACCCGCGCGACGGCGAACTGTATTTCACCAAGCTGACCCTCGCGGGCCGGTCCCTGCGCGACGGACGTGCGACCACGGTCGACGTGGTTTACGCGGGCGGCTTCATCGACGAGCAGAACGGCGTCTGGAACAGCGAGGCGCCGACGGCCGACGACGTTCGCGTCGGCAACAAGGTCGTGGCGTTCTACCGCTTCGTGCCGAACTTGGGCGGCGACGTTTCCGCCAACGCCCTCTACACATCCCACGGCGGTATCTACCGCACCCAGTCGGGACCCGCGGGACGC
>JBBRWC010000151.1:0-7776 GCA_038246255.1 Planctomycetota bacterium | reverse complement strand
TCCGCCGCGCCGGGCGCCGCTTCGGCGTGCGTGTGACCTCGCGCGGGGGTGGAGTCTCCGTCGAAAACGGCGTCTCGCGCACCGCCGTCACCAACGAGCGCGGCGTGGCCATCGTCGCCGCTCCGCCCGGCGAGCGCGGCGAGTTGCGCGTCGAATCGGACGACCACGCGCCGTTTGCGCTCGCGGACGTCGCGCTTCCCGCCGAGGGTCGCCGGCCCCAGGAAGTACGCCTCGGCGCCGGGGGCCTGGTCGTGGTGACGGTTGTCGACTCCGACGGAGTGCCGCAGCCCGCGCGTACTGTGGGCCACCGTCCGCCGGACGAGTCCACCGATATCTCTGCGATCTTCACTCGGCCGCCGATGACCACAGACGCAGAGGGCGTGGTTCGTTTTGAGCGGCTGGCTGTCGGGACCCACCGTTTCCGTCCCGAGAAAATCACGACGGCGCGTGCGGGTGGCTTTGTATTCAACGCGGACATTTCGAGCGCCGACGACAGTTGGACCGATGTCGAAGTGGCCGAGGGCATGACCCACGAGGTGCGGCTCTTGCTTACACCTCAGGGACTGCTCGAGGGCCGCGTGCGTGAGGGTGGCAAAGCCCTCGCGGGCGCAAACGTCGCTTTGGTCGAGCGCTCCGACGGCCCCGCGGGTGGCATGCGCGGGTTTGCAGCCTTCGGCGACGGGAAGGGGGTGCAGACCGACGGCGACGGACGTTATCGGATCGCCGACGTGGAGCCCGGGAGCTACACACTGACCGTTTCGCACCCGCGCCGCGCGCTGCCGGATGAGTTGGCGATCGAGATCGAACCGCGCACCCAGCGCAAGGACGTCGAGCTTTCGACCACGGTTGTTGAAGGCCGTGTCACCGGAGCCGATGGCAAGCCCGCAGCCGGTCTGCGCGTCGGGGCGCAGCGGGTCGCGCCGGAACGTGCGGGCCGAGCGATGCGCGCGATGATGATGACCGTGACAACCGACGGTGAGGACGGCAGTGTCGTCCAGATCGACGAAGGCGGAGCCACGGATGCCACGCGCACGGACGACGAGGGCCGTTACCGCCTCGTCGGTTTACCCGCGGACACGGAGGTTCGCGTGGTGGTCACGGGAACACACATCGCCGAGGCGCGCTCGCAAACCCTCAAGTTGTTGCCCGACGAGGTCCGCACGGGGATCGATCTCAAGGTCCAACCGGCCGGTGCGATCCGCGTACGGCTCGTGCGCGCGGACGGCACTCCGGCCGGCATGACGGTGGTGCAGGCGGAACCGGCTCCGGACCAAGCGATGGAGGATTCCGTGCGCATTGCACCGGCGTTCGCGGGCGCGGACGGCCGCGCCACCCTGCGCAGCCTGCCCGCGGGGCGCTGGCGCGTTTATACCCAGGGCCAAGGGTTCGGTCCGCCGTCTGCCGGGGGTGCGCAGAAGATGGTCGACGTCTTGGGGGGCGAAACCGTCGAGGTCGAGATCGAAGTGCCCGGCTGAATCGCGGCGGGCGCGCGGGGGCGAGCGAGCGGATAAGCTCGCTCACCCATGCGTGCTTTTGATGCCCTTGTGCTGGACGTGGATGGCACCCTCGTCGGTGCCGCGGGGACCATCCACCCCCAAACCGTCGCGGCGATCCAGCGCCTGAGCGCCGCCGGAGGCCTCGTCCTGATCGCCACGGGACGCTCCGAGCTCGGCACACTTGCGATCCTGGATCAGCTCGGCCTCACCACTCCCGCGGTCGTCTTCAACGGCGCGGGGGTGTGGTGCCCGGTCCAAAAGAAGCTGGTCGAGGAGCGGCTACTTTCGAATCGCGCCGTCGATCGTGTGCTCGGGTTCGCGCGCCACGAAGACGTGCTCGCGGTCGTGATGGGCCACGGCCAGAAGTTCGCGCTCGCCCCGCGCAACGATTCCGAACGCCGGGCGCTCACCGACATGCTGGGCCTCGAGTTCGTCGAGTTCGACGCCCTTCCGCGGGAGTACCTGATCCGCATCTCGCTGTTCTCCGCGCGCCACGGCAACAGCGCCGCATTCTCAGCCCAGTTGGAGCGCGCCATCGACCTGCCCCTATACCTGACGGACTTTCCCCTCGACCACCTTGCCGGGCACCGCGAGAGCCCGCTCCAGGTGGTTGACGTGCAGCCGCCGTGCCGCGGCAAGGGTGAGGCGCTGCGCATCCTGCGCGAGCAGTTCGGCGTGCCCGCGTCGCGTGTGGTCGCGGTGGGGGATGGCGGCAACGACGTGCCGATGCTGCTCGATGCGGGCCTCGGCTGCGCGATGGAGGTTTCCCTGCCCGAAGCGCACGCGGCGGCTGCACGTACGCTTGGACCGGTCGAGAGCGACACGATCGCGCAGTTGATCGCAGAGGTCTTTCCTTGGGCGTGAACGCCCGGAGCGGGGCCTTGGGCGTGAACGCCCGGGAGCGGGGCCTTGGGCGTGAACGCCCGGAGCGGGGCCTTGGGCGTGAACGCCCGGAGCGGGGCCTTGGGCGTGAACGCCCGGAGCGGGGCCTCGTTATTCGCGCCGCGCGCGGGATTCCGCACGCCAGCGCGGCGCTTCCAGGACGACGCAGCCCTTGCAGGGTTCGGGGTAGTCCCCGGCGAACATCCGTTTTCGCAGGTTGCGCATCGGCTCCCCGTTCCACACCCCTTCGAGGCCCTGCTCGAGCACGTTCCCAAGGACCAGTTCGCGCGGTGCGCGGCAGCACGGGAACGCAGTGCCGTCGGGCTCGACCTTGAGGTAACCCGCGACCATCGGGCAGAACCCCGCGTGCGCCTCGGCGAGCTCCGTGTGCATCATTTCGAGCACGGCCCCCGACTGGATGCGTGTCGCGGGGGAGGCGTAGTCGTGCTCGCCGCCGAGCGGCGCGTGGACCTCGACGAACAGACCCACACCCCGCGCTTCACATGCGCGGCGCATGGCTTCGAGGCGCTCGGCGATGTGCGCTTCACCGACGATCTGGAATGGGTCGAGCTCGGCGAAATGGGGTGTGTTGGGCAACAGCTCGAGCACGGTGATGCGCGTGCCGCCCATTTCGGCCACAAAATCGACGTAGTCCTCGAGGTCCGCCAAGACGTCGATTGCGAGGACCATGTGATAGATCACCGGCACACCCACTTCGCGGCAGCGGTGCGTCGCGTGGCGCGCGTGTTTGATCACGGTCTCGTAGATCGCGGGCGCACGCAGTTTCTCGAGGACCTCCTTCTTGTGGGAGTCGATCGAGAGCGTGATGCGGTGCACCTGGGGCAAAAGACGCTCGAGCAGCTCGGGCGTCAGCAGCATCGCGTTGGTGATCAGGTCGAGCTGAATGCCCTGGGATTGGATCAGCGGCCACAGGCGCTCGAAGTTGTTGAGCAAAGGCTCACTGGTCGCGCTCGGTGTCCACAGGGTCGCGTTCTGGAAGAGCTCTTCCAGGAGTGGGCCTTGTTTCGCGAGCGGCGTGGACACCACCGCCGGGTTTTCGACCTGGCTGCACATGATGCAGCGCAGGTTGCAGGCGGAGTTGGTGCTGTATTCGAGGTAATAGGGGCGCGAGCGCCACTCGAGCCGCCCGTCGGCGAGGTCCTGGGTGAGCGCGACGAAGTTCGAGAGCTCGCGCCGATACTTCGGGCGACTATCGGTCGCCGGATGCGCGGGGGTAGCCGAACGGGAGGTATCGCTGGGCGTGGTGGGCTCGTTCATCGGACGGGTCAAGACTACCACGGTTGTTGCCGTCGGGTCGTTGCCGCCGCGAGGTTGCCGCCGCGAGGTTGCCGCCGCGAGGTTGCGCGGCACGGGCGCGGCGCGGGCCCTGCGGCGCGGCTTCGAAGTCAGAGCTCGCCCGATCGTCCCGAAGTCTTGCCGGAACCTTTCGAACCCCCGGACGGGGGCTTTGTGGACGCGGCCTTCGGCGCGGGCGCTGCGCTTTCCGATGCCGCTGCCTTGGAGGACGTCTTGGAAGGTCCCGTGTCCGCGGACTTTGCACCGCTTTCACCGGCTGCCGCGCTCGCTGCCGCGCTCGGCGTCGCGTCGGAAGCGGATCCCGCGCTGACCTCCTGCTTCGCGCCTTCCTTGTAGGAGTCGCTGCGGTAGTCGGTTTGGTAGAAGCCCGAGCCCTTGAAGATGAAGCCCGCCCCGGCTCCGATCAGGCGCTTCAGCTTGCGCTCGCCGCACGCCGTGCACTTGACCAGCGGCTTGGCCGTCATCGACTGGAACACTTCGCTCTTCGCGCCACAGGCGGCGCACTGGTAGTCGTAGGTCGGCATTGGCGGATCAGCTCCTGTCCCCGTCGGCGGGCGCGGCGACAACCACCTGGGCGTAACGCAGCACTCCGCCGCGCCACGTGTAACCGCGGCGCAGGGTGCGGGCGACGTCGCCCGGTGCATGCTCGTCGCTCGGAATCTGGCTGACAGCCTGGTGTTTTTCCGGATCGAACGCGCCGCCCTCGGGAATTGCTTCGACCGCCTCGTTGGCGAGGGCGCTGATCAGTAGCCGACGTGTCAGTTCGACCCCAAGGGCGAGGTTTTTGGCGTCCGCACTGTCCGCGGGGGATGCGAGCGCCATGTCCAGGTTGTCGAGCACGAGCAGCAGCCCGTCGAGCAGGGGAGCGAGCGCGCGCTTCATCCCCGCTTCGACGTCGCTTTGAGCGCGCCGCCGAGCGTTTTGGTAGTCGGCTTGGGTGCGCTGCCAGTTGGCGCGCATTTCCTCGACCAGGTTCTCGAGTTCGGCGATGCGGTCGGCGGTGTCCATGGCTCCTTCCTGCACTGCGCTGTCTGCGTCGCGGGCCGCGTCGAAGGCCGCCTCTTCCGCCCCGTCGGGGCGCGCGTGGTCCTTTCCGTCGTGGGTCGTCATGGGGCTCAAAGAGTCGTGGCCTCGTGGGTGTCGGAGCGCTGCCCGGGGCGGCACTCCGAATGTGATTCAGTTGAAGTAGTCGACGATGCGCTCAAAAAAGGATTTCGACCCGGATTTTTCGTCTTCGATCTCGGCGAACTCGCGCAGGAGGTCGCGCTGGCGGTCCGTCAATTTGGTGGGGACCTCGAGGAAAACCCGGACGAGTTGGCTGCCACGCGCACCGCCGTCGAGGGGGGGCAACCCCTGGCCGCGCAGACGGAATACCTTGCCCGACTGGGTCCCCGCGGGAATCTGCATCTCGACCTTGCCGCGCAGGGTCGGCACTTCGACCTTGTCGCCCAGGGCGAGCTGAGCGAACGAGAAGGGCACCTCGGTCACGAGGTCCGTGCCGGAGCGGGTGAACACCTTGTGCTCTGCTTCGCGGATAACGACAAAGAGGTCGCCGCGCGGCGCTCCGGGCTCACCGACGTCCCCCTGGCCGGAGACACGCAGGCGCATGCCTTCCTCGACTCCGGCGGGGATGTCGACGGCGACTTCGCCATCCTTCGCCTCGCGTCCGCTACCGCGGCAGGTCGTGCACGGTTTGTCGATGGTCTCGCCCGCCCCGCGGCACGTCGGACACGGCGCGGCAACGGCAAAAAATCCCTGGTTGCGCTGCACCTGGCCGCGGCCCGCGCAGGTCGTGCAGCGCTTCTTCACGCCACCTTGGGCCACACCGGCGCCGGAGCAACCTTCGCACGTTTCGTGGCGCTTGATACGGATCGTGCGGTTCACGCCCGCATCGATTTCCTCGAGCGCGAGGTCGAGCACGATCTTGAGGTCGCGGCCCTGGCGCGGCCCGCTTTGCTGCCGGCGCTGACCGAAGAGGTTGCTAAAAATTCCACCGTCGCCCCCAAAGACGTGGCCGAACGCCTGGAAGATGTCTTCCATGTTCGAGTACTGGGGCCCGCCGCCGCCGCCAAACGCCTGGTGGCCGAATTGGTCGTACTGCGTCCGCTTGCGCTCGTCGCCGAGCACAGCGTAGGCCCCGGCGGCCTCTTTGAACTTGGACTCGGCCTCCGCGTCGCCCGGATTGCGGTCCGGGTGATGCTGCATGGCGAGCTTGCGATAGGCACGCTTGATATCGTCGGCGTTCGCGTTGCGCTCGACTCCGAGCACTTCGTAGTAGTCCCGTTTGGCGCTCATGCCAATGTCCGTCGAGAGGGGCTGGGTGGGGGCGCACGGGCGCCTGTTCAAGTCGAGCGCCGGCCGCGGAATTGCTCCCCCGGCCGGCGCTGCGCGAAAGGGATCGGGATCAGGATCAGGAGAGACTTCCCGCCACGCGTTCCTTGCCGTCCTTGAGGTCCGTGATCATCGAGTCCGTCGTCAGCAGAAGGCTTGCGATCGACGCGGCGTTTTGCAGCGCGGTGCGCACGACCTTCGCCGGATCGATGATGCCGACCTTGAACATGTCAACGTACTCGCGGCCCAGGCTGTCGTAGCCGTAGGTCGGGCCCTTCTCGCGGACGAGCTCGATCACGACCGAGCCGTCTTCACCTGCGTTCTCCGCGATCTGGCGCATCGGCACGACCAGCGCGTTCTTGAGAATTTCGGCGCCGTAACGCTCGTCGCCCTTGTAACGCGCGTCGGCCACGGCCTGGGCAGCGCGCATCAGCGCGACACCGCCGCCGGGGACGATGCCCTCTTGGATCGCGGCGCGGGTGGCGTTGAGCGCGTCTTCGACGAGGTCCTTCATGGCCTTCATCTCGGATTCGCTGTTACCACCCACCTTGAGCACGGCCACACCGCCCGAGAGTTTGGCGAGGCGCTCCTCGAGCTTCTCGCGGTCGTAGTCCGAGTTGGACTTTTCGATCGCCACCTTGATCTGGTTGCAGCGCTCGTCGATCGCCTTTTTCGTGCCCGCGCCCTGCACGATCGTCGTCGAGTCCTTCGCGACCCGCACGCGCTTCGCGCGGCCGAGGTGCTCGATACCGACCTTTTCGAGGCTGGTGCCGAGTTCTTCGGTGATCGCGGTGCCGCCGGTGAGGGCGGCGATGTCACCGAGGTAGGCCTTGCGGCGCTCGCCGAAGCCCGGGGCCTTGACCGCGCAGACGTTCAGGATGCCGCGCAGCTTGTTGATCACGAGAGCGGCGAGGGCTTCACCCTCGATGTCCTCGGCGATGATCAAGAGCGGGCGACCGCTTTGGGCGGTCTTCTCGAGCAGCGGGATCAGATCGCGCACGTTCGAGATCTTCTTCTCGTAGATCAGGATGTAGGGATCCTCGAGCAGCGCGATGAGCTTTGCCGGGTCCGTTGCGAAGTAGGGCGAAATGTAGCCCTTGTCGAACTCCATGCCCTCGACCACTTCCAGTTGGGTCTCAAGTCCGGTGTTCTCCTCGACGGTGATCACACCCGTGTCGCCGACCTTCTCGAACGCGTCGGCGAGCAGGTTGCCGATCTTCGAGTCGTTGTTGGCCGAGATGCGCGCCACGTTGGCCTTGTCGTCGCGCGACTTGACCTTGCGCGACTGCGCCTGGATCGATTCGACGGCGACGCCGACGGCCTTCTCGATGCCGTTGCGCAGCGCAACCGGGTTGATGCCAGTGGCGAGGAAGCGCAGCCCTTCCTCGAAGATCGCGGCGGCGAGCACCGTCGCGGTGGTGGTGCCGTCGCCCGCGACGTCGTTGGTCTTCTTGGCGACTTCGAGCACGAGCTTCGCGCCCATGTTTTCGAAGGGGTCGGCGAGGTCGATTTCTTTCGCGACCGAGACACCGTCTTTAGTGACGTGCGGGGCGCCGATCGACTTTTGCAGGATGACGTTGCGGCCCGCGGGGCCCATCGTCACACGCACGGTCTTCGCGAGTTTCTGGATGCCGACGCGCATCTTCTGGCGCGCGTTGTCGTCGAACAGGATCTGTTTGGCCATGGGGGGATCCCAATTCCCACATTAGTCCCCGTATTAAATATATTAGAATCAGCCACCCAACCAGTT
>JBBRWC010000150.1:0-7788 GCA_038246255.1 Planctomycetota bacterium | reverse complement strand
TGGTCGCAAAGTGCCGCCAAAGGGCGAAAGGCGGCCGAAGACCGCCGGTTGGGCCGTCCGATCGCAAAGCTGGTGGACAACTCGGGCTAGGCGGTCAAAGGGCGGCCGAGGACCTTCGCGCCGCCCGTGTACGGCTGCAGCGCCGCGGGCACTCGCACCCGGCCGTCTTCCAACTGGTGGTTTTCGAGCAGCGCGATCAGCATGCGCGCGCTCGCCACGACGGTGTTGTTGAGGGTGTGGCAGAAGTGAACCTTGCCGTCCGCGTCGCGGTAGCGCAGTCCCAGCCGCCGGGCCTGGAAGTCGTGGAAGCGCGACGCGCTGTGGGTTTCGCCGAAACCGCCGCGGGACGGCATCCACGTCTCGATGTCGTACTTTTGGATCTGGCCCTGTCCGAGGTCGCCACCGCACACGTTGACGACGCGGTAGGGCAAATCCAGCGCCGTCAGCACAGCTTCCGCGTGACCAAGAATCGCTTGGTGGTGCTCGATGCTGCGCTCGGCGTCGGCGCTATCGATGACCACCTGCTCGACCTTGAGGAATTGGTGCACGCGGTACAGGCCGCGGGTGTCTTTGCCGTACGTCCCCGCTTCCCGGCGGTAACAGGAGCTCAGCGCGACGTAGCGCAGCGGCAGACGCCCATAGTCGAGGATAGATCCGCCGTGGAGCGACGTCAGTGGGACCTCGGCGGTTCCCACCAGGCACAGGTCGTCACGCTCATCACAGCGGTACGCCTGGTCCTCACCGCCGGGGAAGTACCCGGTGCCCACCATCGCAGCGGTGCGCACGAGGGTCGGCACACTGACCGGCGTGAAGCCCTTGGCGACCATGTGGTCGAAGCCAAACCGCAGCACAGCGTGCTCCAACAGGGAGAGCTCGCCGATCAGGAAGTAGTTGCGACTGCCGGAAACCCGGCCGGCCGCTTCGATGTCGATCCAGCCCTGCGCTTCCGCGAGAGCTACATGGTCGCGCGGAGTGAATCCAAAGGCGGGCGGGGTGCCGACCCTGCGCACCTCGACGTTCTGACTGTCGTCAGCCCCCTCGGGGACGTCGTCGGCGGGCGGATTAGGCACGCGCAGGAGCATCCCCTCTAGTTCCTTCTCGCGCGGGCCCTGGTTCTCCTCGAGCGCCTTCAACTCGGCCTTTTGCGTCCGCTGGGCCTCTAGCAAGTCCCCGCGCTCTGCGGCGGTCGCTTCGGCGATGCGCTTGCCAGCAACCTTCTGTCGCGCGCGCAGGTCGTCCATGCGCTGGCTGATCTCGCGAACGCTCGCATCGAGCGCGAGGATGCGGTCCACGTCGCATGCAATGCGCTTCTTGGCCGCTCCGCGCCGGAAAAGGTCCGGGTCCTGTCGCAGCAGTTTCAGGTCGATCACCGAGCGAACCTCATTTCCACGAGCTCTCCAACTTCCCGAACAGGGGGTGCTTCTTCTCGCTCACCTGAACTTCGACCTCGACGGTGCCAAAATCGTGCTTGAGCTCGAGATCCATCGGGTACCACGCCACGGCGAGGCCCTTCTCGTTGACCGTGCTTTGGTCGAGCACGATCGGCATCTTCTGGGGGCGCTCCCCCTTCTTGGCGCCGACCTTGCGCAGGCTGACCTCGGGCCGCAGCGGATAACCCCAGAGGCGGTGGTAACGCTCACCGGCTTGACCGGTAACCGTCATGGTGTTGGCCACCAACCGGACGTTCTTGTCGGTGACGTTCGCGCGGAAGTCGATGTCGAAGGGCGCGCCGACGGCAAACACCGTGGTTTTGCCCTCTTCCACGGCAAACCCGGCTTTACCCTCGACGCCGAGGATCAGGGCCTTGGTCACCTGCAGGCGCCGTCCCTCGCGCACGACACCCTGCACGAGGCGGTACTGGCCGATGGGCAGGTCGACGCCGCCTTTGCCCGCCGCAAGGTCGAAGTAGCAGTTCTCCAGCGGGCCCGTCCCGCGGACCACCACCGAAAACGGCGACAGACCCTTCGCCTCGAGCTTGACCTTCCCGGTGCGCAGGGTGGCGGGTTGCCAGGCGAGCTCCAAACCACCGTCGATGGATTCGAGCCGGACCCACTGCTTGCCGATCTGGATGAGTTCGCTGAAGGGTACGAGGCGCTTCGCCGAGCCGATCGCGACGCCGTCCACATCCGCCTGGAACTCCCCTTCCTTGATGCCCGGATAGCCCCAGGTGAGCGCGCCCGGACCATACACACCGTCCATGTTGTCGTCGAACACACGCACCTGTGTGCCCACGACCTCGTAGCGCATCGCCGCAGCAGGAGCGACCGGCAGCGTCATCTGGTCCGGGCTCGGTTCATAGTTCACCTCGAAGCCCTGGTAAAACTCCTTCTCCGTCGGCACGGTCGCGAGGAACGCCCACGGGCGCGGTTTATCCGCGGGCCCGACGGTCGTGCGCACGAGTTCGATATTGCCGGTGAGCGGCAGCGGGGTCGATTCGCCATCGACGCCCTTCACTTCGGCGCTCGACGCACCGGTGCGCAACAGCGTGGGTGAGTTGGACATGCCGCCAAACTGCACCGACGTGTCGACGCGGCCCAGGAAGAGAGTCGGCCACGCCATGTACACGGCGTCGTGGCCGTATCCCAGGCGCTCGAAAGCATCGATCTCAGGAATGGCTTCGAACGTCCCCGCGACACGTGTCGCCGGGCCGACACCCACGCCTGCGATGGGCGATGCCGTGTCCACCGAGTCCGCGCCCGGGGGCACCACGAGCGGTTCCAGTCGCGCCACGTCGATGGTCAGATTCTGGAAGACGCGGTCGCGCAGGTCGAGCTTCTTGCGCGCCTCGAGCGACGCCTTCAACAGCGCGTACGCCCGCGGTGCATCCGCAGCCTCGTGCACGACGGTCGAATCGACGAGGTATCCCGCATTGTGGTAAGCGCCCGAGGAGTAGTACAGGTCCTTCATCTCCTCGAAGGCCTGTGCAAGTCCCTCGAATTCGGCCGACAGGGCCGCCGCGCGCCCCGTGCGTTCGGGGCTGTGCTCTTCGGCGAGCAACTTGTGAAAGGGTGCGGACTTTAGGTTGAACCGATCGCGCAGTTCGCGCCGCGTCCGGCGGACCTCCGGCGTCAGGCGCGCGAAATAAGCCTCGAGGTTGTCGAAGAAGTCCGAGTCGAACGCCGCGCGCCAACCCGTACGCAGGATCGTCATGTCCTTCGAGACGGCCTCGCTGGGTGCCTCGCTCGATGCTTCGATCACCCAGATGATCCAGATGATCGTGTTTTTGGGGTTATTGCGCAGCAAGGTCGCCACACCCTGTTGGTCGCCGATCGCCACAGCGCGCCGGACCCGATCCTTCAGGTCGATTTCGTTGAGCGGGTCGTCTTGGACGGCGACGGAGGACCGCGGAGCGCTGGGATGGGATACTGCGGCGTTGCGGGGGGCGAAGGAAAGACACAGGGCGAGGCCCGCGGCAGCGACGAGGGCGGGGCGCGATTGAATTCGGCTCTTCATGGCGGATAGCGGGCGGAGCGACCGCCCGTAAGAGGCTAGCAGGCTTCCCACGCCTCCCGATGGCCGGGCCCCCATTCGCGTCCCGGGCGCCCCCTTCGGACCCCGCCGCAGGGCGGTCAGGGCCGCTTGGACATGCGCTTTAGGAACTCTCGATCCGCGGAGTCGAGGGCATCGATGCCCTCGCGGTGGATCCGGGCGAGCAGGGCGTCGAGCCGCCGTTCGTCGTCGACCTGACGCGCGCTCTCACGGCGCCGTTTGCGGCGCTCCAACGCTTCCACCGGGTCGATCCAGACCCAGTGGCGCCGGACGGCCACGAAGCCGAGCACGGCGCCCGCAAGGTGCGCGCCGTGGGCCGTGCCACTTGAGCGACCGATGATTTCCTGGAACAGACCAAAGGCGTCGATCGCCACGAGCCCGATGGCCAGCCACTTCAGCGGAACTGGGATGAACAGCAGGATGACGGGAGTGTTCGGCTGCATCGTCGCCAGTGCGACGAGAACCGCGAGGATCGCGCCGGACGCGCCGATCACCGTCCCCGTGCCGAGCGTGAGCCCGAGGAGCAAACTCGCAAGGCCCGCGGCGAGCAAGCCTCCGATGTACAGCGCAAGGAACCTGCGCCCTCCTAGCAGACTCTCAAGGAGCGTGCCGAAGAAGTAGAGCTGCAGCATGTTCCAAAGGATGTGCCCGAAGCCGTGCACGTCGTGCAGCCAGCCGTAGGTGAACAGTTGCCACATGGGCAGGTACACCGGCCCTTCGAACCAAGTGCCCGCGGAGACCCCAAGCCAACCGATCGCCGACCCGGCCGCCGTCGGCGACGCGGTGAACGTGAAGTAGAGGGCGAGAAACACACCCAAGTTCACGATCAGGAGGAGCTTCACCACCGGGGTGAGCGCGGGCAGCGCGAGGCCGCCGCCTTGGAAACCATCGGTCCGCAGCGCCATCGTCAGAACTCCGGCTCAAATCGCGCGCGGCGGTTTGCGGCGAGCAGGGTGTTGGACAGGAGCATGGCGATGGTCATCGGCCCCACACCACCGGGAACCGGAGTGATGCAGCCCGCATGGGGCGCCACTTCGGCGAACGCGACATCGCCGACGAGGGTGCCATCGGCGCGGCGATTGACCCCCACGTCGATCACCGCGGCCCCGGGCCGGACCCAGTCGCCGCGCACCATTTCCGCGCGCCCCACCGCGGCAACCACCACGTCGGCGCCACGGCACAGGGCGCCGAGGTCACGCGAGCGGCTGTGGGCGATTGTGACGGTGGCGTGGCGCGCAAGCAGCAGCGCAGCGAGCGGTTTGCCTACCAGCAGCGAACGCCCAATCACCACCGCGTGCGCCCCTTCCAGATCCACACCCGCGCGCTCAAGCAACACCACGCAGCCCGCGGGTGTGCACGACACAAGCCCCGGCTCGCCCATCCACAGGGCGGCGACGTTGGCGGGGTGCAGCCCGTCGACGTCCTTCGACGGGTCGATCGCGCGGACCACCGCGGCGGAATCCAGCCGGCCCGGCAGTGGCAACTGGACGAGAATGCCGTCGACGTCGGGGTCGCGATTGAGCTCTTCAACCTGCGCGAGCAGCGCCTTTTGGTCGGTCTGCGCGGGGCGGTGCAGCGTGCGCACCGCAAAACCAGCTCCAAGCGCGGCGCGGTCCTTGTTGCGCACGTAAACGTGGCTCGCGGGATCGTCTCCCACCAGCACGACCGCGAGCCCGGGCTTGCGCCCCGCACGTGACTCGAAATCCGCCGCGCCGCGGCGCACATCGTCGCGCACCGAAGCTGCGATCGCCTTGCCGTCGATCACGACCGCGCCCACGAACGTCCCTCCCCGCGAGCGGCCAACACTTCCCCGAACTCGAGCGTCACCACTTGCGACCGAGGACGAAGCCACCCAGTTCGAAGAGGCCACTGCGCAGCGCGGAGGGCGGCAGTTTGGCGAGCCGCCCGCGGGCGCTTGCCACCAGCTCCGCCGCGCGCGCGTGGGTGTATTCGATGCCCGGCGAAAGGTCGCATTCCTCGCGCAACAGCCGTGCCCGACCGCTCAGCCCGGGTGCCATGAAGATGTCGCGGATGCGCGCGCGTGTCGCGGCGTCGGCCCGCGCGAAGGTGTGCAGCACCGGCAGCGTGACTTTGCCGTCCTCGACGTCGGTGCCGACCGTTTTGCCCACCTCCGCTTCGTCGCCCGTGATGTCGAGGCAGTCGTCGATCAGTTGGAACGCAAGCCCGAGTTCCCAGCCGAACTCGCGCATCGCGCGCCCGAGTTCGACGTCCGCGGGCTCGTCCTGCCCCATCCGGTAGCTCGCCCCGAGCTCGCACGCGGCGGCATAGAGACTTGCGGTTTTGGCGCCCGCAATGCCTTCGAGCTGCTCCTGGCGCATCTCGAAGTCGTAGCGGCGTGTGCTCTGCTCGATCTCCCCCACACACAACCTGCGCGTGGTGTCGGCGAGGACGCGGCTCGCAAGGCGCGAACTGAGGTCGGTCGAAAGTGAAAAGGCGCGCGCGTAGACAAAATCGCCGAGCAGCACCGCGATCTGGTTGTCCCAGCGTTGATTGACCGACGCCACACGGCGCCGCACGACGGCTCCATCGAGGATGTCGTCGTGGACGAGCGTCGCGAGGTGGATCATCTCGACGACCGCGGCGACGGCGGCGTGCTCGTGGGAGAGATTGCCGCTCGCGCGGCCGATCAGGAGCACCAGCGCACCGCGCAGTTGTTTGCCGCGGAACCGGCCCACGTGCGCCGTCAGGTCCCCGACGGCGGGAGAACGGTCTTCGAGCTGGACGGCGATCATGTCGCGCATGCGCTCGAGGTCCCCCTGGATCGGCTCCAGCAGGTCCGCCAACTCGGGAATTCCAGCGCTCATGGGGCGACGGATACGGATCGTGCCCGTTCGAGGGCGCGCGCCAGGTCGGCGGGTCGGTTGAGGTTGTCGCACAGTCGCGCCGCCCGGGCGATGTCGTCCGCGAGGCGCCCAACGGGGATGCGCGCGAGGACGAGCGGCGTGCCGTCGGTTGCCAAGGCACTGAAGTAGGAGTCCATCCTCCGTTCGCCCCGCTCGAGACTCGCGCGGATCGCCGGCGCACAGCGCACGGAATACACGCCCAGGAGCGGATGGTCAAACCGGTCGTCGCAGGCGAACGCGATGTCAGCGCCGCGGGAAAGTTCCACGAGGCGGCCGATCGTGCGCGCGCAGACGTTGGGCATGTCGCAGGCAAGCACGCACAGGCGCTGTGCACCGCGGGCCTGTGCTGCGACAAGCGCGGCTTCGAGTCCCGCGAGCGGTCCCGCGTCCAGCCCCCAACGGGGGTCGTCGTGCACTTCAACCGCGCCCAATCCAGCCGCGATCGATGCGTAGCGGGGCGCAGCGCCGCTAGCGACGAACAGGCCCGCATCGACGTGGTTCCCGTGGTCCGACAGCGCCTCGAGGGCGCGCGCGAGCAGCGTACGGCCGCCCTCGACGAGGAGGGCCTTGTCCGTCCCCATGCGACGGCTCCGCCCGCCGGCGAGCACGGCGCCAGCGAGTCCCGAACCCGTCGATTCTGCGGGGGCGTCCTTCGCGTTCACCCGCGATCCTCGCGGGTCGCTCCGGGATGCACCGGCCGCGCGGGCGCGCCGGGGCGCTCCGCGACGCCGTCAACACGGCGCGGCGACGGGTCACCCTTGCTGTCCACTCCGTCGTCCAGGTCCCCGCCGTCCTCGCTGTCCTTCAGACCGCGTTTAAACTGGGAGATGCTGCTGCCCATGGCGCGGGCGAGATCAGGCAACTTGCGCGCACCAAACAACAGCAACACGATCAACGCGATGATCCACAGTTGAGTGGGCCCGGGCATTGCGAGGAACGTCATGGTTCGGGGGCGGACGGGCCGCCGGGGTGGACGGGGGGCCGGGGGGCCGGCGGGGCCGGCGGGGCGCGCCGCGGCGGTCCATCCTAGCCCATGGGGGCCTGGTCCCAAGCCTGCGGATGGCTAACGCGCAGCGAGCGACACCCAGGGGGTCCCATGGGGCGCCGTTGGCCTCGCGGGGAGCGCGCCCCCGAAAACAGGACACCCCGCGCAGACCGTGGACGCGGGCCACACGCCAGCCGCGCGCGGTGCCGCTCCAGCGCCGCAAGGCGATGGGCCAAACATCATCTGGCAGCTACTTCGCGTCGGCCTGCCCGTGTTTTTCTCTCAAGCTGTCAGCAAGCGGGGATCAATCGGAGCCTTGGCCGATTGTTGCCCGCGAACGAGCTCCAGCGCCGCAAGGCGATGGGCCAAACATCATCTGGCAGCTACTTCGCGTCGGCCTGCCCGTGTTTTTCTCTCAAGCTGTCAGCAAGCGGGGATCAATCGGAGCCT
>JBBRWC010000149.1:0-7891 GCA_038246255.1 Planctomycetota bacterium | reverse complement strand
TGGCGCGCCCCGGGGCGCGCCACAAGCCGCTCCCGCGCTTTCCCGGCCTCACCCTCGACGTTGCGCTCGCCGCGCCCGAGGACGTGCCCGCGGGCGAGCTGGAGGCACTGATCCGCGTGTCCGGCAAGGGGTTGGTGGACCGGACCCTGCTCTTTGACCTTTTTCGCGGCGGCAAGCTGGGGGAGGGACGCAAGTCGCTCGGGTTCCACGTGACCCTCCAGGCCGCCGACCGGACGCTCGAAGAGGGGGACCTTGCGAAGTTCCTGGACCGCCTGGGGCGCGCCGCCGAGGCCAAAGGCTGCGAATTGCGCCGCGAGTGACACCGCCGCGGGGCCTGTCCCGCCCGGGTTGTCGGCGCTCGCGTAGACTTCTTGCGGAGCGGGCACCCGATCCCGGGCGCCCCGACGGAACACTCTTCCTAAACCTCACGTGAAAATCGTCCTCGTCAATCCTCCCAGCCCGCCGGAGTTCCGCGTCAGCCGCGGGCTGATGGGCGGCTTTGGCATGGCGGTGAACCCCGGTCTGCTCTACCCGCCGATCGAACTCGCCCACGTGGCCGCGGCGCTCGAGGCCGACGGACACGAGGTCGCCATCCACGACAGCGACCCCGCCGGTCTGGATGTCGATGGAGCGCTCGCGGCGATCGTCGCCGAGAAACCGGAGTTTGTGTGCATGGACAGCTCCAGCACCAGCCTCGACCAGGACCGCGCCCTCGCCCAGCGGCTGCGGCGCGCGTTGAAGGTGCCCGTCGCGCTGCTCGGCAGCCAGGTCACCTATGCCCCTGAGTCCATTTTCAGCGGTGGGGGTGAGGGCGGCGAGGTCGATGCGATCGTGCGTGGTGAACCCGAATACACGGTGCGCGAACTTGCGCAGCGTGTGGCGGCGGGGCGTGACCTCGCCGGCGTGAGCGGCCTGTCATGGCGCCGCGCCGACGGCGAAATCGTGCACGAGCCCGAGCGCGAGAAGATCGAAGACCTCGACGCGCTGCCGCTGCCGGCGCGACACCTCCTCGACAATCAGGCCTACCGCTTCCCCGGTGTCGAGGGCGCGGTCACGACGGTCAAGAGCTCGCGCGGTTGTCCGCTCAACTGTTCGTTCTGTGGGTACACGTTGGCGCAGGGCCTGCGCTTTCGCTTCCGCAGCGCCGAGAACGTCATCGCGGAGCTCGTCGACCTGTACCGCGTGCACGGTGTGCGCCACGTCATCTTCCGCGATCCGATTTTCACGACGCGCAAGGACCGTGTCGCCGCGATCTGTGACGGCATTTTGCGCGAAGGTCTACAGCTTGAGTGGCAGTGCGAAACCGCGGTCAAGACCCTCGACGAGCCGCTGATCGCGAAGATGGCGAAAGCGGGCTGCCGTCACATCTCGCTGGGCGTCGAATCGGGCAATCCAGAGATCCAAAAAAAGCACTGCGGCAACAAGCTCTCCGACCTCGACAAAGCCGAGGACGTGTTCAAAGCGTGCCGCAAGCACGGCATCGAAACGCGCGCGTTTTGCATGATCGGTTTTCCCGAGGAAACTCCGGCGATGGCCGACGAAACGCTGCGCCTCGTGGAACGCCTCGACCCGGATCAAGTGCAGTTCTGCGCGGTCACGGCGTACCCGGGCACTCCGCTATTCAAGATGCTGCGCGGCACGCGCGAGTTCGACCACGCGACGATGACCGGCTTCCAGGCGCTCGAGGGCAACGAGCACATGAGCGCCGCCGACATCGAAGCCAAGATCCGCGAGGGCTACCGCCGCTTCTACTTGCGTCCGCGCCGCATCGTCCGCGAACTCCGCCACCCCGGCCGCCTGGCGGGCAAGGTCGCCCGCTACTTCACGCTGTTCCGCCGCCGCGCCTGACCGCACCCGAGTACCGGTCTCGGTACTCGCGCGGATCTGGGCGGTGTCGTGATCGCCGTGCGCACCGCGCGGGGAGAGCGAAGTCGAAGTCCGTCGTCTTGGGGTGGGCGGACGTCGGGCGAGGGGCGCGAACTCGGTGGACTGACAGGCTGGGAAAAAATCGGCAAGGCCGTAGCGAATGGCCTGTCACGTGATGTTTGGCCCATCGCCTTGCGGCGCTGGAGCTCGTTCGCGGGCCAAAATCGATCAAGGCCTCGATTTTTTCCCGCTCTCTGAGGGCATCCGTCGCCCACGCCGGGGAATTGCATGTGTTCAGGGACTTGACGTTCCGGGCCGCATCGAGCAGCGTCCGAGACGAACCAAGGGGTTTCTTCTTTCCCACAACCCGTTCAAGGCCTTGAGCGGTAGTTTCTAACGCGACAAACAAGATGATCTCCACATTGCTGGCCATTGGAATGTGCCTGGTTGCCGCGCAGACGTCCTCCACCAACTGCAATGATACTGGGCGTGCCGTGGACACTCCAGCGGGGTCCAAGACGACGCAAGAGGTAAACTGTCCCTCTATCACCCTTTCGGTGAGCATTCCGGGATTTGGTACAGGCGTGTCGCTGTCGACCCCGTCAAGCTGCCCGTCAGGAACGACGAACTACTCCAGCGCCGTCTATCGTTGCGAAGGGGCGGTGGCTGGCAGCCACTGCACCGCTGCTGGATATAAAGTGCCGTTTCAAGTGTATAGCTTTGCCCCCGACGCGGCGAAGGCATGTCCTTCTCCCGCCTCAGTTACCTTTGACACATTCGAGGCTGCTGTTGCCGCATTCGGGTGCCAACCTCCGCCCCAAATTAACAGCAGTTTTGACTGGTCTGCCAAAGTGACTCGGTGCGGGACTTTGCCCCCCTTCGACCCGTTGGACGCCGCCGGTTCTGAAGTTGAAACAGCAGAGGGATCTGCGCTCGTGTGGGACGGGGACCCCGAGGCATTCGCAACAGCTTTCGTGATGGGTCCTCTCGAGGCCGCTCTGGCTGCTGTACCCCGGACTCCCGTTGCTGGTTTGCCAGGACCAGTTGCCCAACACTGGTCTGTCGTCCCTCCTTTGCCGACAGTCTCGGCGATTGTTGCGGATCTCGAGATCATCGAGCGAATTGGAATGGAGTATCGTACGCGCAACCTGATGATAGAGGGGGCAGTTGCCGCAGACCGAAGGTTCGACATCACTTTGAGCTACGTGGCGACTGGTCCCGACGGCGTCGACGCCCCGGTTGCCGAGCGCTACGGCTACGATGGCTCGTCACTCCGTCACGTGCTCCCGGGCGCCGATCGTAATAACTTCTTCGCCGCGTCACACTCGGGCTACCCAAGTCGTCTCAAGACCATTCTTCAACCCTTTCTAGCTGTTGGCCAGTGGGTGAAGGACCCCCTCGCCTATGACCGTCTCCCCGCTTTGGGAACATTCGTGGGCGTTGAAGTCGCAACCGGACAAGTGACGGTGACGCAGGATTGGTCGCCCGTTCTGAACACCGGGGGCCAAGTGATCCATTGGTTCGATGCCGAAAACGGCGGCCTCGCCTCTCGCACGGAGTACCGAGGAATGACTGGTTCACTCCTTCGGTCTAGGGATTATCTTGAGTATGCGGAGGTATCGACGAATGCTCTGCGCCCGATGACGGTGGTCGACCAGTGGTGGGACCACACGGGAGCGCTCGTCCGCCAGCAGACCACGCGCATCCGTCGCGCGACGCCCTCGACGACCACGCCCGGAAGCGACTTCGGGCGGATCGAGTCGCCGGGGTCCCGCTGGTTCATCCTGCGCGGGTGACAATCCCGCGGCGGGCGGGGCCGCTATGATCCCGGCGTGGCGGCGCGGCGTAAGAGCGGTGGCGTGGGTGGCGTGCTCGAGCTGCGGCAGCGGCTTCGGTTGACTCAAGGGCGGCTCGCGGAGCTGCTCGGTGTCCACGCCATGACCGTCAGCAAGTGGGAGCGGGGGGTGTTGTTTCCCGCTCCCCACCAGGCGGGTGTGCTCGACGTGCTGTGGCGCGCGGCCGGCGAACCCCGGGCGGTCAGTCCTGATGTTCTTGAACTGAGCGCTTATCTGAACCAGGCCCTCGTGGACGTGACACGGATCGATGGCATGCAACTGAGTGCGAGCAACCAACTGCGGGGCAAGGTCGTGGCGGTGCAACTGGGGCCGATCACGTCCCGGATCGTGATCGAAATTGCGCCCGGCGTGAACGTCGTGTCCCTGATCTCGACCCACAGCGTCGAGCGCCTCGGCCTCGAGGTGGGCAAGGAGGCCGTGGCGATCATCAAGGCCACTGAAGTGATCGTGGGAGTCGCCGAGGGCAAGCGGACGGCGGCGGCGAAACGCCGGCCGGCCAAGAAAAAAGGCTGACCGGGAGCCCCGCGTCGCGGCGAGATTGTCCCGGCGGCGGACTAAGCGTAGGCTTAGCTCGTGGTGCGAGCCCTCCTGACGCTCGCTTTGCTGGTTGCGGCGGCGTGTGCGCCCGCAACGGCGGAGCGCCCCCTGACCATCGCGGCCGCGGCGTCGCTGCGCGACCTCGTGACCGAAGCCGCCCAACGGTTCGCGGCCGAGCACAACGTGCCCGAACCCACACTGGTGTTCGAGGCCTCTTCGACGCTGGCCCGGCAGATTGCGGAAGGTGGAGCCGTTGATGTGTTCCTGTCCGCCGACCGCGAGAGCATCGAGCGCGCGGCACCTCGGCTCGAGCCGACCGGCGCACGGGTATTCCTCGCCAATGAACTCGTGCTCGCCATGCGCTCCGATCTGCGGGATCCGCCGACCGATCCCGCGGCGTTCGTTGCGGCAGGTTTGACCCTCGGACTGGCGGGGGAGGCCGTGCCGGCCGGTCGCTACGCCCGGGCTTACCTGCGTGAGCTCGGGATATGGGAGCAACTGGAGGGCCGCATCGCGCTTGCGAGCAACGTTCGGGCGACGCTTGCGCTGCTGCAAAGCGGCGCCGTCGACGGGGTTTTTGTCTACCGCACGGACGCGATCGCCGCGGCGCAGGACGTGGTGGTGGTGCATGCCGCAACTCGGGATTCCGCGCCCGTGGTGTATGTCGCGGCGGCGGTGACTCCGGCGCGTGGGGGGCCACACCCCATGGCGCAGGCTTTCCTCGACCATCTGGGCTCGGCGGAGTTTCTGGCGTTGGCGACGGCGCGCGGATTCCTCGCGCCCGACTGAACGGCAACCATGTCGCTCCCGCCGGACCTCCTCGAGATCACCCTGCGGTCCCTGTGGGTCGCGGGCCTAGGCACGTTGCTCGCACTCGGCCCGGCGTTGGCGTTTGGAGCGCTGTTTGCGCGTCGGCGTTTCGCGGGGCGCCTCGTTCTGCGCACGCTCCTACTCTTGCCGATGGTGTTGCCGCCGGTTGCGGTGGGGCTGTTTCTTTTGCGAGCGGTTGGACCGCGTTGGCCAATGGGTGAGTGGCTGGCGTCGATAGGCTTTGACGCTGTGTTGACGTTGCGGGGCGCCGTGCTCGCGGCGGCGGTGATGTGCTTTCCGCTAGTGCTCTTAGGCGCGGAGCGGGGTTTTGCTGCGGTGCCGGCGCGCCTCGAGCAGCTTGCAGCGACACTCGGGACAAGTCGCGCGCGCATCTGGCTGCGTGTGACGCTGCCGTTGGCGCTGCCGGGCATCCTCTACGGTGCGGTGTTTGGCTTCGCGCGCTGTTTGGGAGAGTTCGGCGCGACGGTGCTCGTCGCGGGCATCGTTCCCGGTCGCACCGAAACCCTTTCGACGGCGGTGTACGCCGCGATCGAGCGTTTTGACCATGGCGCGGCAATGGCCTATGCGGCAGTGTCGATTGCGCTCGCGGCGATCCTCGTGTTCAGCGCGGAACGGCTTTTGGAGCGCGCGCGGTGAATCACACCGGCAATCATTTTTCGCTGCGCGCGGACTTCGCGGGTTTCCGCCTGCGCGTCGACGCGGCGTGGAGCGCCCATCGCGCGGCGCTCTTTGGGCCCTCGGGTTCCGGCAAGTCCACGATCCTCGAAGCGCTGCTCGGACTGCGCGCGGATGTGGACGGTGAAGTGATCCTCGCGGGCCGGTCCATCGCTGGCATTCGCCCGCAGCATCGCGATCTTGGATGGGTGCCCCAGGACGCCGCGCTCTTCCCGCACCGGAGTGTGCGCGAGAACCTGCTGTTTGCCGCGCGCGACGGCCAGCGTCTTGGGCACATTGCGGAGGCGCTCCAACTGGGTCCGCTGTTGGAGCGCCGCACCGCGGGCCTTTCTGGGGGCGAACGCCAACGGGTGGCGCTCGGGCGCGCGCTGCTGTCGGGCCGTCGTTTTTTGCTGCTGGATGAGCCGCTGGCGTCCCTGGACCGTGGTCTGCGCAAACACGTTGCCGAGTTCCTCTTGGAGGAAGCGCGCGAGCGTTCGCTTCGTTGGTTGCTTGTCAGCCACGACGCGGAGGAAGTGCATCGGCTGGCGGATCAAACCATCCTGATCCGCGACGGCGCGATCGAAGCGGTGATGGAAACGCGGCTCGCGCTCGAGCGCGCCCTCGCGACCGCGCTCCAGCCGGATTGATGGCGCGGGCGTGGTTTGCCCGTCGTTTAGCTCAGCCCGCCGGCCAGCAGTGTGGCGGCGGCCCCGACGGCGGTCGCAATCAGCACCGCGCGGCGGTAGCGCGGTACGCGCCAGCCGATGGCGTAACCGAGTGCGAGCACACCCACCAGCGCGCCGACGACCGCCGCAGTCAGGTAGTGGAAAGCCGCGCCGCCCTTGGCCTTGTGCAGTTGGACGAGGTGGCGCCACACCGTGGTTTCCTTGACGCTGAGCTCGAGTCCGCCCCCGGCCGTTGGCGCCAGGACCACGTCGTGGCTCGTACCCGTCCATTCGAACTCCCACGACGTGCCGACCCGGCGTAGACGGCTCTCGCCGCTGGGCTCCGGCCGATCTGCAGCGTGCAGAGCCTCGCGCGTGAACACTTCAAGCGCCCCGAGGTCGGGTTTTGCGATATCGAGCGACCCGGCCTCGACCGCGCTCTTCTCGACCCGGTATTCGCCCTTCGTTCCGAAGGTGTAGAGGACGCCCGTCGCCAGGTACAGCACGAGCGCAGGTGTGGCGAAACCCGCCAATACGAGGTGTAACAAGATCCAGCGGTTGCGGGATCCTAACGGATGGGCGGTCATGGCGTGGGGACGCTGGGGACGCTGGGGAGCGCGGGGAGCGCGGGGAGCGCGGGGAGCGCGGGGAGAGCGGGGAGAGCGGGGGCGAGCATAGCGTGGAGCCGCGCAGGCACCCGCGCAAGGTTCCCCCTGTTGCGGGCCGCGCGCGGGCGTTAGCGTCGTGCCCATGGCCGACCTGCGCTTGATTCTCGGTTCACGCAACTACTCCAGTTGGTCCCTGCGCGCCTACGCCGCCGCGCGCCTGTCCGGGTTGCACTTCGAGGAGGTGGTCATCCACTTCGACGAGGACACATCGCGGTCCCTGCGCCTCGCGCAATCGCCGTCGGGGAAGGTGCCCGTGTTGCAGCATGGCGACACCGTTGTGTGGGACAGCTTGGCGATCGCCGAGTACTTGGCCGAACTCGCGCCGGACGCGGCGATGTGGCCCAAAGATCGGGCGTCGCGGGCTCATGCGCGCTCGATCGCGGCGGAGATGCACTCGGGCTTCATGGACCTGCGCCGCGATTTGCCGATGAACATACGTCAGGTGAAACCGTGGAAGGAGCGCTCACCTGCCACCATGGCCGACATTGCTCGTGTCGCAGCCATTTGGACGGGAACTCGCGCCCAGTTCGGCAAGGGCGGCCCTTTCCTGTTTGGCGCACCCACGGTGGTGGACGCGTTTTATGCGCCCGTCGCCAGCCGCTTCGCGACGTATGCCGTGCCGCTCGAGGGCGCCGCGCTCGACTACCAACGCGCGGTGCTCGACTGGGCGCCGGTGAAGGATTGGGCGGCGGCGGCGCGCACGGAGGGCCACCCGCTGCCCGCCTACGACGCGTTGGGTTGAGCGGGTTCGAAGGCCGGGGGCGGTGCGACGGGATCTCGCCTTTCGATCCCGGGCGGGCCTGGAGGCCCG